>NZ_LJTD01000013.1:0-91617 GCF_001306765.1 Cobetia sp. UCD-24C
CACCAGTGTCGGGGGGAGGGGGACACCAGTGTCGTACCTAGAACCTACCTATTAGAACCACTCTCTCTGGTTACGCGTGCGTGCGAGGATTTCTTAGGCAAAGGTTTCCCACCAGAAGACACGGCCGATGATCTTCGGGGCATCCGGATCACCCAGAGTGTAGATCTCTTCCGGGTACTCTATGTGGTTATCACTGACCACGCGCATACGCCCCGGGGGTAATCGGTATAGGCGCTTTACACGCAGCATGCCGCAATGGTCCAGCGCGTAGACCTTCCCGTCCAGAATCTGTCGGCATCCCTTGTCGATGCCGATCGGTGAGCCATCCACGATCACCGGCTCCATCGAGTCGCCAGAAACGGTGGCGCATGCAGCAAGCGATGGATCTACTCCGGCCTTCATCAAGCGCGGCAGGCTGAAGCGCATGTAAGCGCCGTGGTTCTCGATGACTTGAGTGCGACCATCGCCTGCCGCCATCTCTACCTCGCGGAAATACGGGATCTCTACCTCGTCATCTCTGAGAGGCTCATCACCGTCCACGACCTCAGTTTCATGAAGCACCAGCTCGCTGGCATCGCTACGGGGGGCAGTCCCTGGCTCAAGCATCTCGCCTTCGCCAGTCGTGAGCCATCTCGCACTCACGCCAAGTACATGAGCAATTTCAGCCGCATACCCAGTCTTGCGGGACTTGCCCCGTTCAAGGTCGGAAACGCTGGTCTGATCTATGCCCACGCGCTCAGCAAGCTGCACTTGGGTGAGCTTGGCGTATTTTCGGGCGGCCTTGAGGCGATCTTTGAATTCCATGGGGTAATTATCATGGGCGCGCCCATACTCTTGCAAATGGGCATCCCCGTATTTATGATTACGGGTATTCCCGTATGGAGCGGCATGATGAAAAACATATTCGAGCGTTTGGTCGATCACTTTGGGACTCAGGCCAAGGCTGCTGATGCGCTTGGGGTCTACCAGGGCACAGTTTCTGGATGGGTTCGCGGAAAGCATGGGATGTCTCCAGTTTTAGCACTCCGTGCAGAGCGATTGACGATGGGCAAGTTCAAGGCTGAGAAGCTATGCCCGCCGCTGGCCCAAGGCTTACGGACCGCCAACAAGAACACCGCCTGACATCCACAGCATAGCCCGCCGCCCATATCGGCTTAAACGGAACGAACACGGAGAGATTCACCATGGACAGCCATACAGCCCCCGAGCGTGACATGGATACCTATCTGGATGCGGTGCATGACGTGGTTTTCGAGTGCTGCCCAAAGGTGCTGGCAAGCGATATCGGTATGTCAGTGAAGTCGCTTTACCGTCGGGTGGCCGAGGACGATCCCATGCCGATGCGTCTGATCGATGTGGTGGGGATCTTCTGGAACGTGGATCGCGAGCACCAGATGCGTTTGATCGCACCGTTCCTCGATTACTTGGGGATGGTGGCGGTGCCGCGTTATGTGCAAGGCGAGGTGAGTCGTGGGGACGTGTTCGCATCGGTACTGAATGCACAGCAGGGCCAGGGCGCGATGGCGGCGCTGATTCAGGCGGCGATTGCGGATGGCGAGATAGATGACAAAGAGGCGGCGCAGCTGGAAGCGCAGCATAAGGCTATCGAGCAGCAGATGAGCACCCTGATGGGGCAGCTACAGGCGATGCGCAAGCCGCTGAAAGTGGTTGGCAAATAACGAAACGTTAGATGCAAAGAAGCCCCGCCGGCGACCAAACCATGACGGGGCATCTCAAATACGCCAAGGAAGTATGGCATGACGATCAAGACGAGTGAAGCCAGGCAGATGTTGACCAGCTATCGCGGTTGGAGTTGTGAGTCCCTCAAGGCCGAGACCTATCGACTGGCGGTGGCCATCGAGAAGCGTGAGCGGGTGGGTGGCGTGATCGATTTGCGCATGAGCATGCAGCACCACCTGGCTGTGGTGGCCCTGCTGGAGTGTGGCAAGGGGCAGGGGGAGACGGCCAAGGAAGATGCCCGCCGATCCCTGTCGATCGACCACCACATGAGTGAGGCAGGACGCTATGAGCGCTTGTCGCTGGGGATGGCTGCCAAGGGTGACGAGGTAACGGCATGACGATAACGGCAAGCATGAGCACGGCACGTATTGAAGCCGAGATGGCTCGCGCGAGTCGTCATGTTGCTCAGCGAGAAGATATCCGCCATGAGCAGCCGGTGCGGGCCCGTGAGTACCATGAAGCCTATGCCACTTGGCACAAGTGCAATGCCATTCTCGCTGCCCGCCGAGGTGACAAGGGCGATGAGCTGGGCGGCAAGAAGTGGCACCGGGCGCGTGCGGCACGTCACTTGAAGTTGGCGGGAGGTGAGGCATGAGCCTGCATGCGATGAGTTGGGCGCGTGAGGTGATGCCCGAGATGCCTGAGTCGATCAAGGCGGGCCCGCGTCTGTTGCTGTTGTTGATGGCCGATTACGCGAACGAGCAGGGCGTGTGCTGGCCGTCCGTTCGTCGCCTGGCGGATGAGATGGCCTGTTCGATGCGCACGGTGCAGCGCGCGATTGAGGCGCTGGTCGAGCAAGGGGTCATGACGGTTGTGGCCCGCAAGACACCCTCTGGACGCCAGACCTCGAACTTCTACCGCCTTGCCATGGGCGATGACCAGCAGCAACCGCAAGCCGCCGATGAGCCGTCACCGGAAGAGCTCGAGGCGCTGATGGCCGGTAGCGATGAGGAAGAGGCGCCTGTCGAGCCTGCCACCGCACCTGGCCAAGCCGAGCATCTCATCTTCGCCAATGCCGCCCAGCAGGCAGACAACGGCCAGTCGCAAGTGACTGCCGGTGCCCGTCAGGTGCCGATGACGCTGGACTGGCGACCGGACGATACCCACTGGCAGGCGGAGACCCTGCGCCGGGGTGATCCATCGCTGACATGGGATCAGGGCGAGCTGGCGGACTTCACCGCGCACTTCGCGGATCAGCCCGGACGGAGGCATTCGCATCATACCTGGTGCGCCAAGTTCGCGGGCTGGGTGAGTGAGAACCGCAAGCGAGAAGCGGCCCGTCAGGCCCGCATGAGCCAGAACGCCAACACTTCATCGAACCACAATGCTCGCAACGCTGGAGGCACCCATGGAAGCCGTCGCTCAACTGGTCCAATCCGTAACTCGAAACTCTCAGCCGCTGAAGGGCGTGCACTCATTGAGCGCCGCCGTGAACAAGCCGAAGGCCAGCCGCCGTCCGACGACGTCATCGATGGCGAGTGGTTGTGATGACCTGCCACGGGTGAGTCAGAAGGCGGTGGATGCGCTGTTCGATCGCTTGGCCCAGTTGCATGGCGCCCATTGGCACCGCCGCTGCCGTGAGATGGGCTGGGGAACTGAAGAGAATGGCCAGTGGGTGAGCTGTGACGTGGAAGGCGAGTGGCTGGCGGCCCTGAGCCACCTGAGCGGCCAGCACCTGCGCTGTGGCTTGCAGGCCGAGAAAGCCCGCACGGCCAAGTCACTCCAACAGCGTGGTAACGCCTTCCCGCCTGACAGCGCCATGCAGTTCGCCGAGCTATGCCAGATGACACCTGAGGGTCTGGGCCTGCCGGACTTCGATACCGCCTGGCAGGCATTGCAGGACCACGCCTTCACCGGCAAGCCGTACCCGCATGAGGCCATCGCCGCCGCGGGCGAGCACATGGACCTTCACGGCATGGCGTCTGCCAGTTATCAGCGCATGGACAAGCACGAGCGCGCTTTCCGGGTGTACTACCAGCAGGTGGTGGAGCGATACGCCCGGGGTGATGACCTCAAGCCGCAAGCGGCGATTGGACATGACGGCCAGCTGTCACCGGCAGAACGTGCCGCCATGGTGGGGGAGGAGAAGGCCCGTAAGGCAGCGGATGAACTGGCAGGCATTACACCTGCCCAGGCACTGAAGATGATGCGGGGAGGGTTAGCGCATGGATAACCATGAACATCAAGCACTCACAACCACTACCGGTGCCAACATTGGCAGAACCCCACGGCCACGACGTGCGGCGTTGGATAACCCCGCAAGTCAGCTGGGGCGAACTTATCTGGCGCTTAGCGAATCGCGCTCATGGCTGATGCTGCATGAGCTGGCCGCCGAGATCCGCAAGCGCTTCGATCGGTTGGATAGTGAGGCAGCTATCAGCGCCCGCCTGCGAGATCTGCGTCGCCATCATGGGGTAAGAGTGGAGAGTCGCCGCCGTGGGGGGAGTGCGGCCCATGAGTATCGCTTGCTGCATCTTGCTCGAGGCAAGTCCCAGTCTGACATGCTGGAGGCTCTGCAGTGAGCTATCGCCCCGCAGGCAGCTTCAGGCGGCCGAATCGTTCAGCCCTGCGTCGCTGCTTTGCCTGCGGAAGGCGTGTAGCCGTTGATCAGCTGGCGGCGTGCCTGGGTACGTGCAAACGCTGCATTGTTCTGGGTAGGCCACACTACAACGCCAAGGGTGCTCGGATAAGAGGAACAGGGTGATGGGGTATTCAGGCGGCAAGTACGCTCAGATGGCGGAAATGTTGCTGGCTACGGAGGACTTTCTGCTATTTCTCGATCATGCCAAGCGCTACCGCTACAAACTTAATGAGAACACCATTCCGGATGGGACTCATCAATATGAGGATGGTGTGGATTTCCTTTGCAAGGCATGCGGCGTCACGACTTTTGCCGATATGGACAAGGGCAAGCGATCTGGCCAGATGCTGCCACGAATCATCGCCAACTTCCGACGTTGGCAGTCGGCGCAAAGGAGACCTGAATGAGCTGGGCAACACATCCTTCCGCCAAGGTGGAGGCCCACAAGTCGCCAAACCGTACCGCCGGTAAAGCCCGCAAGTCGGCGCCACGCATCGATCGTGAAGGGTTGGAGCAGAAGGTGCTGATTCGCTGGTTGTACGCTCAGCAGCAGAACGGCATGCAGGTAGGGCAGTTGCTGGGCGGTGTGGTCTACCACGTCCCCAATGGCGGGAAGCGCAACAAGAAGACAGCGGCAGACCTCAAGATGCAAGGCGTGCGGGCTGGAGTGAGTGACCTGGTGGTGGCCACAGCCCGCGGTGGGCATCACGGGCTCTACATCGAGTTCAAAGCTGCGCCCCCTCACGATGCCGCCCTGGCGAAGTCTCAGCGTGAGTGGCTGGAGAAGATGGAGGGCAATGGCTATCTGGCGGTACTGGCCAGGGGCGTGGATGAGGCCAAGGCGGTGCTGGTGGCCTATGCGAGCTGGCCCGAGACGGTAGTGGCCGGTGAGCCAGAAGTTATGCCGCATGGCAGTGAGTGGCGCAAGGCAACGGCATAAGGCTCACGGAGCAGGAGGGGACATGCAGCGGATCGAGGATATGGGGCTGGCGGAGACTTTTCGCCTGATCGCTAAGCTGCCGGAGGGCGTGAGGCGTCAGCAGGCGTTGGCACATGCTCTGGATGAGCTGCTCGAGGAAGAGATCGAGTATCGCACCGGGTTGCGCCATCAGAATGCCGGGTGGCATCAGGTGTCATCGGTGGGTGGCATGGGAGAAGGGCGTGGCGAATGCACAGGGCTGGTGGATCACGTCGGCAAGGCGGCAGAGCGTTATCAGCAGGAAAGCCAGTGGCGGACGATGGCGGCGGCGTTGCTGTCACGATTGAGCGATCGACAGCGCATGGCGGTACTGCTGGCGGCCTATGCCATTCCGCCGGTGCAGCATTGCCAGTCGCCGCGCATGATGACCCAATCGCAGGCCGTGGCGGCTCAGGTAGCGATACTGGCACGGTTGGGCTGGGTGCCCGGGGTGGTGAAGGTGACGCCGTTCAAGTCATCTACTTCGCTTCGGAAAGCAGCGGCGCGTGGTCGTGATTCTCTACTGCATATGGTGCTTTATCAGGCCGAAATGGCTGCCTGACTACCATATGTTGAAAAAGTGGCCGCGAGAGAGTACGATTCAGTTATTGTGTGATTCTTGCGTCTCTGGATCACCGTTTATTCTAATGTTTCCTTTCATCATATGATTCAGTCTATGTTCTAGCTCATCCCAAAAAAAATTTTGAGTGTTTATGAATGAGCTAGATCCGACGCTTATCGAGAAAGCCGGGGCAGGTGAATTAGCAGCTTTAGGATCTTTATTGAATCGTGAGGCCTCTATCCATCAGCTTACCCTTGATGAGTTAGTGCAACGTTATGAGCATATGGGATTGACGCGAAAAATTGCACTGCGCGCATGTAATGAAGACCATTTTCTTAGTTGCTTGAAAAAAGCCAGAGAGTGCAGATGTTACTTGAGAAGCTAATCTCCCCTCGTGTATTTCAAGGTACGCGGGGGCAACAAGAAAATAGCGCTCGTGGTTAGCTTTTGTCTCAATATCGCACAACTTTTTCGTTTTATTATCGTTTGCTGGCTTGACGTTAACATGCTCTATACTTTCGGCATTGATTAATGGAGGGCATTGCTATGCAAAACGATACGATCAACCCTACGGTAATAAATGAGGCCCAGAAGGGTGATTTTAGCGCGCTAGGAAAAGCTATGTGCATACTCTGTGACGACATAGGGATGGGGCTGGAGCAGGTGGTTGAGGAGTTTTGGTATGTGGGCTTGGACGCGAGGCTGGCCAAGGAAGCACTGGCTCATGGGCGCTTCTCCAGGAAGATCAGACCCAGCTACTCGTATGATCGGTATTGAGTTTTTGAGATGAGGCAAGCGTAAGGAGATCGTTGATTCTCGGGTTTGTAACCGAAAGTGTCGCGAGTTACATTTCGCTTACAAACTGTGATCGAGGTGTCTTGAAATGACAAAATTGACCAAGGAACTCATTGAGCGAGGTCGAGCTGGAGAGCTATCCTTACTAGGTGGTGCAATATACGAAACGATGTCTAGAGAAAGTTTGACATTTCAGCAAGTGGTTTTCGAATATAATAGACTTGGCTTGAACCATACGCTTGCTAAATCTGCTTATACTGAGTTTAGGATTGATCAAGACATATTGCAGTTCCAAGAATCACGTCAAGCCTATTCCTGAATAAATTAAAAAATCCTGCCCAGTGCAGGATTTTTTAATTTATTCGTGGTGATTATCATGGCAGCTTCTCTTCCTCTTCACTGGTTCGATGAAATCGAGTTGGTGGGCTTTGACACGTCTATTGATCTTACGGCTGACGATGCTAGCAACCTTGCCGCCTTCCTCGACACCATCGCTTATGCCGAGGGCACGCCGCGTTTCAGCTCAATCGAGGGCTATGACGTGCTGGTGGGTGGCAAGACCTTCTATGATTTCGATGATCACCCTCGGCAGTCGATGTGGCTCCCGAACCTCGGTATTCACTCGACCGCTGCCGGCCGTTATCAGTTCCTCGTGCGTACCTGGGATGACCTGGCCAACCGCTTCCACCTGCCGGACTTCTCGCCGGCCTCGCAGGATGAGGCTGCAAAACAGCTAATCCGTCAGTGTCGGGTATTGGGGCTGGTGTATGACGGGCGCATCGCTGAGGCCATACACGCTTGCCGGCGCATCTGGGCGAGCTTGCCCGGGGCAGGGTACGGGCAGCGTGAGCTTGATACCGATGAGCTGCTGGGCGTGTACGTGCGTGCTGGGGGCCACATCGCATAACGATAACGACGAACTACGCAGGGCCTACCGACTCAGGAGGCCATATGCATGATGACGACCACGAGCCCGCCGATATGCCACACCGCGATCCATCGACATGGCAGATGCTGTTGGAGTGGCTGCAGCCGTATCAAGCCAACCTTTATGCAGCAGGGCTGTCCTTCGTGATCGCGCTGCTGCGCGGTCTGCACTCCGGCGGCCGCTTCTACAAGTCAGTGCTCGAGGCGACCCTGGTGGGCGGCCTGACACTGGCGCTCAAGCCGCTGCTGGACTGGGGCGGTTTGGATCAGGACATGGCCGTAGCCATCGGGGCTGCGATCGCTTTCCTCGGTGTCGAGTGGCTGCGTGCCAAGTCTGACGCCATCTTCGATAAGGTGCTGGGACGATGGCTGCACTAATCAGGACCGCGTGGGCATGGGGCCGTAAGCTGATATCAGGTGTGAAGGTCGAGGTCATCCTGATGGCTGTGGTGCTGGGCTGGGGGGCGATGAAGACCTATGAGGCGACCAAGGCCGAGCAGTACACCAATGACCTCAAGGCTGAGCTATCCACTGAGAAGGCAGTCAACCGCGGGCTCGAGATGATGGCGTTGCACTACGGCAATCAGATGAAGCGATTGTCCGTCGCATTGGAAGCCCGTGAGGCCAGTCGCGCCCAAGATGACCGTTCAATCATGGCTGCCCGGGCAGCTGCACGCCGGATGGAGAGAGACGATGCGCCGACTGGGGATTGGGCTGATCGGCCTGTGCCTGACGCTGCTGCTGAGTGGCTGCAGCGCCTTCGAGAGCAAGCCAGTGGTGATGCCTACTGAGTGGCAGTGCACATTTGAGGTGCCGAGCTACCTGCTCAATCCACTGCCCGCCCCTGACCGGCCAGTGACATCCAACCGTGATCTGCTCAGCCTGCTGGCCGACTATGAGTCCCAGCGCCGGCGCTTCAATGATGACCGCACGGCGACGGCCTCGATCCTCGAGCGCCTGGCCGATGGACCAGAAGACGTGGGGAATGAATGATTTAGTCAGATCACACGATCTCGCCCGTCCCCCCCGTCGCGGATGACGAAGAGCTTGTAGCCTTTGATGTGACTGAGAGTCTTAGCGTACTCGCGGGCTTCGTCTTCACTCTTGAACGTCTTGTGAGGGATGTCTTCGTACTCACGACGCACTGCCCAGCCATCAGAGCATTGATAGAAATACATCTCGATCATCATAAGAGGCTCCTGTGATCGAAAGCCGTGTTCGCTATATGTGTAGTTCTTACTGTAGTAATGATGAGTGTTTATCAACAATGTTTCCGCCTCTCGCTTCAATCACGAGCTTGGTTCCCAGTCGGGCCGCGAGGCCGCGGGCGTAATCAATCGCATCGTATTGTGTTGTAAAGCACCTGATACACTGCGTTTTTCCCTCTCGCTTCACGCCCCATTGGTTGCCTCTGATGACCACGCGGATGCTGCTAGGAGCCGTCATCTCGGTCTTTCTTCTCCTGTAGATACATCATGTCATTTTTGGTGCACTAAATTAGTTGCATCAATAATAATAAATTTGACTATCGACTTACATGTTGAGGGCTTTGTGTGCCTATCAAACCACCGCGACCCTGCAAGGCACCCATGTGTGGTGGCAAGACAACTGCCTCTCACGGGTACTGCGAGGCGCATGCCGATCGCGCTATCAACTGGGGCAAGAGTAAGCGAGGTGGGCAAGGCCGAGGTGGTCGGCCATGGCGGCGACTGCGAAACGCGATTCTCAAGCGTGATCGCTACCTCTGCCAGCCATGCGAGCGCATGAACCGCATCACGCCAGCTACTGAAGTTGATCACATTGTGGGTAAGGCTCAGGGCGGCACAGACGCCGCTGACAACCTCGAAGCGATCTGCAAGGCCTGCCATCAGGCCAAGACGGCAAGCGAGGCACTGGCGGCCAGATCAGGCGACTGAGGCAGGCCCTGAGAGGGGGGAGGGGGTGCAATCTCTACCACCTTTGGGGGCGGCCACCGTTCCGTTACGTTTCTTTCTCACACCCGCGAAATTGAAAAATCAGCCTAGCGCGAAGGATTCTCAGATGACACGAGGTCGCAAGCCCAAACCAAGCCACTTGAAGGCGGTGCAGGGCAACGCCGGCAAGCGTGCCATCAACCATGACGAGCCCGAGGGCGATGCGCTCGATGAAGCCCCACCGGCACCCGACTGGCTGTGCGAGATCGGCCGCGATGCCTGGGACAAGCTCGCGCCCTGGTTGGTCGGCTCCAAGATCCTGACGCGCTCCGACCTGCATCAGCTCGAGGCCTACTGCGATGCCTACGCCACCTGGCGGCAGGCTGTGGTCGAGATCCAGCAATGCGGCCTGGTGCTGGAAAGCCCTGCCACCGGTGCCCCCATCAAGAACCCAGCTCTGACCGCGAAGAATGAGGCAGCACGCCAGATGACGACCTTCGGCAGCGCACTCGGTCTCGACCCGTCCAGCCGAGCACGCCTTGCCGTGCCCGGGTCCAAGGATGCCGCCAATCCCTTCGCCGAGCTGCTGGGTGGCAACAAGCGATGACACTCAATGGCCAGCTATCCCAACGTCAATGCTGCGAACAAGTACGCTCGGGATGTGGTGGCTGGCCGGATACCCGCTTGCAAGTGGGTCCGCCTTGCCTGCCAGCGTCATGTCGATGAACAGAAGGCGGCCAAGATGCGCGCCTTTCCCTACCGGTTCGATCGTGACGCCGCCGAGCGGGCATGCGCCTTCATCCAGCTGCTGCCTCACACCAAGGGCAAGTGGGCACGCGAGCGCAAGCTGATCACGCTCGAACCCTGGCAGCTCTTCATCTTCAGTGTGCTGTTCGGCTGGATGAGCAAGCGCAGTGGGCAGCGGCGTTACCGCGAGGCCTATATCGAGGTACCGCGCAAGAACGGCAAGTCAGTGATCGCCGCGGGCGTGGCCACCTACATGCTGGCCGCCGATGGGGAATACGGCGCCGAGGTCTACTGTGGTGCCACCACAGAGAAGCAGGCCTGGGAGGTCTTCCGCCCGGCCAAGCTGATGCTGCAGAAATCACCGGCCCTGATCAGCGCCGCCGGCATTGAGGTGATGGCCAAGAACATCAGCATCCCCGGTGACGGCTCCCGCCTGGAACCGATGATCGGTGACCCGGGCGACGGCTCGAGCCCCAGCTGCGCCATTGTCGATGAGTTCCACGAGCACCAATCGCCCAGCCTCTACGAGACCATGCTGACCGGCATGGGTGCCCGCGATCAGCCGCTGATGTTCATCATCACCACTGCCGGCTTCAACCTCGCTGGCCCTTGCTACGACAAGCGCCGGCAAGCACAGCAGATGCTCGAGGGTGTAGTTGATAACCCTGAACTCTTCGCGCTGATCTACACAATCGATGAGGGCGACGACTGGCAGTCACCGGACGTGCTGCGCAAGGCCAACCCCAACTTCGGTGTCAGCGTCAGCGAGGAATTCCTGCTCAAGGCGCAGCGCGACGCCATCCAGTACCCCAGCCGCCAGAACTCCTTTCTGACCAAGCACCTTGATGTCTGGGTCTCGGCACGCAGCGCCTGGCTGAACATGGCCACCTGGCTGGCGGCCGGCGATGACTCGATGTCGCTGGACCAGATGGAGGGCGAGCCCTGCTGGCTGGGCGTTGACCTTGCCAGCAAGACCGACATCGCCGCCATCGGCCTGATCTTCCGCAAGGTGCGCGAAGACGCCAAGGTCGAGTGGCGTGCCTTCGTGCGCAGCTACCTGCCGGAAGGCGCAATCGAGCGCGCCAGCAGCAACCGCGCTGCCTATGAGGGCTGGGTCAACTCCGGCCACCTGATCATCACTGATGGCGAGGAGCTCGACTTCGAGGTCATCCGGCAAGACATCCTCGATCTCTCCAGTCGCTTCGATGTGCAGGAAGTCGCCTACGATCCCTGGCGGGCTACCCAGCTCGCACATCAGCTGATGCAGGAAGGCGCGCCGGTCATCGAGTACCGCAACACGGTCCAGAACATGAGCCCCGCCATGCGCGAGATGGAGGCCGCCGTCACTGGCGGTCGCTTCACGCACCCGGCTGACCCGCTGCTCACCTGGATGGCCAGCAATGTGGTCGCCAAGGCCGACGCCAAAGAGAACATCTACCCGCGCAAGGAAGCCGCCGACAACAAGATCGACGGCATCATCGCGCTGCTCATGGCGTTGGGGCGTGCCATCACCCTCGATGTCGAGCCACTCAGCCTTCTCGACTCCCTCTCAGACGACGACTTCCTGGTCATGTGACATGCGAAACCTACTGTTCGACACCCTCGGGCTGGCCGGCTTCGCCAGCCTGACGGGCGGCCTGTACCTGCGATTCGGCCTCGCGGACGCGCTGATGGTCAGTGGCAGCCTGCTACTGGTGTTGGCACTGCTCGGCGCACGCGCCATGCGCAAGGGGGCCTCATGATTCTCGATCAACTGTTCTCCACCCGCTCGGTCGAGAACCCGGCAACACCGCTCACCGGTCAGACGCTGGCGGACTATCTGCATGGCGACTCCAGCATCACGGTCAACCAGCAGAGCGCCATGACGCTTGGCGCGGTCTACGCCTGCATCTACGTGCTGTCATCCTCGCTGGCGCAATTGCCGCTGCACGTCATGCGCAAGCAGAACGGCGTCATCACCGCCGCCACGGACCACCCCGCGTATCAGCTGCTGCATGACGAGCCCAACGACTGGCAGACCAGCTACAAGTGGCGCGAGACGGCCCAGTCCCACGTGCTCGGCTGGGGCAATGGCTACACCGAGGTGGTTCGGGATGCGCGGGGCAATGCCGTCTCCCTGCAACGCCATTGCCCGTGGAACTGCAGCCCGGTGAAGCGCGGCAACCGCTGGCTATATGCCGTCACCGATGAGGATGGCTCACGCGCCGTCGCGACCGAGGACATGATCCACGTTCGTGCACTCGGCTCGCACGATCGCACCGGCGTCAGCGTGGTGCGCCAGCACGCCGAGACCATTGGCCTCGGGCTGGCGGCCCAGCGCTACGGCAAGGATTTCTTCGAGGGAGGCGGGCGCCCGACCGGGCTTGTCACCGTCAAGGACAGCTTGAACGCTGACAGCTGGAATCGCCTCAAGGAGACCTGGGCCAAGGCCGTGGCCAGTCTGCGCCAGTCCGAGAACAAGACGCTGATGCTCCCCGCACAGCTGGATTACAAGTCGATCACCATCGCGCCGGAGGACGCCCAGTTCCTCGAGACGCGCAAGCTCAACCGCTCCGAGGTGGCCGGCATCTTCAACGTGCCAGCGCACATGATCAACGACCTGGACAAGGCCACCTTCTCGAACATCTCCGAGCAGGCCATCCAGTTCGTGCGGCACACGATGATGCCCTGGGTCATCAACTGGGAGCAGGAGATCAACCGCGCCATCTTCACGCCCACCGAGCGTCGGGCTGGCTACTACGCCAAGTTCAACCTCGCCGGGCTGCTGCGCGGCACCCCCACGGAGCGTGCCGAGTTCTATCACAAGGCCATCACCGATGGCTGGATGGATCGCAACGAAGTCCGCGCCCTGGAAGACATGAACCCACGCGATGGCCTCAGCGAGATGCTGATCAGCGTCAACGCCACCCCAGCCAGTCAGCTGGGCCAGTCACCCTCGCCCGAGGACTCCACATCATGAGTGAGACAGAAAAGCGCGCCCTGACGTGCGAGGTCCGCGCCGAAGCGGGTGGAGACGGCCAGCCGTTGCGGATCATTGGCCACGGCGCCGTCTTCAACAAGCGCAGCGAAATGATCATGGGCATGTTCAAGGAGCAGATCGCCCCCGGCGCGTTTGACAACGTGCTGGGCGATGACGTGCGTGCCCTGTTCAACCATGACCCCAACTTCGTGCTCGGCCGCACCCTCAGCAACACGCTATCGCTGTCCGTGGATGAAGAGGGCCTGCGCTATGAGATCGACCCACCCGACACCCAGTCGGTGCGTGATCTGGTCATGGCGCCGCTGGCACGGGGCGACATCACCGGCTCCAGCTTCGCCTTCCGAGTCGCCCCCGATGGTGACGAGTGGGGCGAGGACGAGCACGGCGTCATCGTGCGCACCATCCACCGATTCAGCCGCCTGCTGGATGTGTCCCCTGTGACCTATCCGGCTTACCCCGATGCGGGCGCCGCCAAGCGGTCGCTCCAAGCTCGCTGCGATGAACTCCGAGAGATCACGCAGCGTGCCGTCAATCAGCGCCGCGCCCGCGAGCGCTTCCTTGAACTCATCAATGCCTGAGCCCGTGGAGGCTACATGAAACTCTCTGAACTGAAGCAGAAGTACGCGGTCATCGCCAAGGACATGCGCAAGATGCATGAAGATGCCGGCGACACCGAATGGAAGGATGAGCAGCGCAGCCAGTGGCAGTCCATGAAGAGCGAGCTGGATGGCCTGCAGGACAAGATCGATCGCGAAGAAGCCCTGCGCGATGCGGACCAGCGTTTCGTGCGTGACAACGAAGAGGAGCTGCGCGGCCAGTCTCAGACGCCGGAAGCTGGGCAGTCCCAGGGCCCGAGCGTGGATGAGCAGCGTGCCGCGGCCTTCGATGCCTTCGTGCGTGAAGGCATGGGCAACATGAGCAAAGAGCAGCGCGCGATCATGCGTGAGATGCGAGCTCAGGCAGCGGGCGAGAATGACAAGGGCGGCTACACCGTCCCGACCACCATGCTCAACCGCATTTATGAGTCCATGCAGGACTATGGCGGGCTGGCCTCGGTCGCCCAGATCCTGAATACCTCCGATGGCGCCACCATCGAATGGCCGGTGTCTGACGGTACCGGGGAAGAGGGCGAGCTGCTGGGCGAGAACACCGCTGCCAGTGAAAAGGATGTCGAGTTCGGCATCCAGAACCTCGGCGCCAAGAAGCTGAGCTCCAAGGTCATCCGTGTCTCCAATGAGCTGCTGCAGGACTCGGCCTTTGACATCGAGGGCTTCCTGGCCTCGCGCATCGGCTCCCGTATCGGTCGCGCCGAAGCCAAGTACCTGGTGAGCGGTACCGGTGCCGGCACTCCCCAGCAGCCCAAAGGCCTCGCCACCTCGGTCACTGGCACCGTGGCGGCAGCCGCTGCGGCCAGCCTGAACTGGAAGGACATCACCAAGCTGATCCACAGCATTGATCCGGCGTACCGTCGTGCCGCGAACTTCCGTCTGGGCTTCAACGACAACACCCTGCAGAAGATCACCGAGATGGAAGATGGCCAGGGGCGCCCACTGTGGCTGCCGGCCGTCGCGGGCCTGGCACCGTCCACGGTACTCGGTCAGTCCTACTTCATTGATCAGGGCTTCGAGGACATGGCCGCGAGCAAGAAATTCATGTTCGCCGGTGACTTTCAGCAGTTCGTGATTCGTCGCATCAACTACATGACGCTCAAGCGCCTGGTCGAGCGCTATGCCGAGTTCGACCAGACGGCCTTCCTCGCCTTCCATCGCTTCGATTGCGTGCTGCAGGACACTGCCGCCATCAAGGCGCTGACCGGCAAGGCAGCCTGATTCTCACCCACTACCTGACACAAGGGCCGCCATCGTGCGGCCCTTGCCTGTTGGGGCCAACCCCATGAGGCATGCCCATGCTCGAGCTGGACATAATCAAGTTGCACGTCCGGCTGGAGCCGGACTTCTCCGAGGACGATCAGCTCCTCGAGACCTATTCCAATGCGGCCCGTCGCGTCATTGAAGGACGCACGGGGCGCACGCTGTATGAAACCCACGACGCCATCCCGGCAGAAGGGGATGAGCACGCGCTGGTCATCGATGACGACATCACCACCGCGATGCTGCTGCTGATCGGCCACTGGTACGAGACCCGTGAAGCCGTGGTCATCGGCACCATCACCTCAGAGGTACCCATGGCCGTGGGCGCCCTGGTCGATCACTACACCCATTACCACTTCGCATGAGGTGACTATGCGCGCCGGACAGCTTCGTCATCGCGTCACCCTGCTGGGTGGTCGTACCGGGCACCCGCCCAGCTGGCCCACCTTGCGTGAGGTCTGGGCCGAATTCGTGGAGCCCAAGAGTGCCGGGCGAGAAGAGCAGGCGGGCATCCGCGCCCCATCTTCCACGCTGGTGCGCATGCGGCCCCGCGATGAGTTGGCAGCAGGCCAGATCATCCGCCGCCGCGATGGGGTGCTGTTCATCATCGAATCCCTCGACCCGGCACGCAGCATGGTCGAGATTGCCGCGCGTCGCCTGCAAGGCGTGGTGGCCGAGTATGAGCCGATGAGGGGTGAGGCCTATCCCATTCAGGCATGGCTGCACCGCCAGAACGTCTTCATCGGCCAGGCCAATGAGGCCCGCAACGTGGTCGAGATACTGCAACCGGAGCTGCGCTGGCCGTGGCCAGAGCCCGGCGACAGGATTCACATCGCCGGCCTGGCGCTCGAGATCGAAGGCATCGTGGAAGGCAGCGATGACGGCATCAGCGTGCAGCTGTTCACCATTCCTCGCTGACAGGAGGCCGTATGCCTCGCAAGCGTGGCAAGAACTCACGGCTGCCCAAGGGCGTGGCCATAGAGGGATTGACCGAAAGCCTGGCGGAGTTCAAGGCGCTACCCGCGGCCACCCGCCGCGCGATGACCTCGGCCATCAATGAGCAGGCATCCGCGACCCGCAAGCAGCTCATCGATGACATCAGCGCCGATGGCAAGGTCAGGCCGACGGCGGTGCGCTCGCGCATCACGGTCGAGAAGGCCAGCAAGGACCAGCCAAGCGCCAGCCTCACGCTCAGCCGCTCACCGGTGCCATTCAAGTCCTGGCAGTACCGCACCGAGGTGGAGGATGGCACTGGCACCCGCGCCAGTATCTGGATTCGCAAGGGCGGCCAGCGCATGCGGGTCTACGGCTTCGTCAATCCCAAGGGCGGCAGCAAGACACCGCTGGTGCGCTACCGCAAGGGCAGTCAGCGCCGCCTCACCCGGGCCAACGGCTGGACCCTCAAGAACCATTGGAATCATCAGGTGAATGGCGAGCTGCGCAACCAGATCGCCTTCGACCTCCAGCAACGCTTCCTCGCTCGCCTGGCCAAGGAGAGAGCCACATGACGCCCATCACCCGCGTGATCGATGCCTTCGTGGCACAACTGGCGGCCATCTCGACGGCCAATGGCCATGCCACCGACATCGCGCATATCGAGACCGAGGCCATCCAGATCAACCTGCGCTCGGAGACCCCGCTGCCACTGCTGCATGTCCGTCGTCTGGCCAGCAACGTGGACGCCCGCGCCGGGCGGGGGACGCGCAAGGAATCGATCAGCCTTCAGATCGAGGCCTATCTCGACCTCAAGACCCATGGGCGTGCCGGTCAGGATGCGCTGCTCAATGATCTTTACAACGCCATCTATCCGGAGAGCCAGGTGCTGCTCGATGGGCTGGCGGTCACCATCACGACTGGTGAAGCCGAACTGGATGATGCGGAGCTGGGCAGCCGCATTCTTCCCATCTATCTGCCCGTGACCATCACCTACACCCGCACGAGGTAACTCATGGCTGACTTCAAAGACACAGGCCTGATCATGTCTGGCGACATCTTCATGGCCGAGGTGGATGCCAACGGCAAGTTCGGCGCCCTGAATGGCCCGATGAACGTGCCGTCCCTGAGCATCACGCCGACCAGCGTGAACCGCATTTCTCGCCCTTCCTTCCAGAAGGACAACTACGGCCAGGCGCTGGATGCCGTCAACCTGCCCAGTGACTCGGCCAGTGTCACCATCCAGTTCGATTCCATGCCGGCCGCCATGCTGGCGGAGACGCTTGGCGGCACGGCAGAGCTGGCGGATGCCGAAGCTGACAGCGTGACCGGCGAGGCGCTGACCCTGACGGAAGGGGCCTGGGCGGCGCTGCCGCATTCCTCGCTGGCCGCGGGCAGTGTCGTAGTCACCAAGGACGCTACCGATGTCACTGCTGACTGCGACATCAACCTGAGTGCCGGCCTCATCAAGGCGCGTACCGCTGCCGCGGCAGGTGATGTCACCGTGGATTACGATACCGAGGCGGTCACCGGCCATCGCGTGATGGGGGACACCGAGATCTCCAAGCCGCGTTACATCTTGGTGGATGGCATCAACCTCGCCACCGGCAAGCGTACCCGGGTCGAGATCTTCCGTGCCGTGTTGTCGGCGGATCAGGCCACCGAGCTGATGGGCACCGAGTTCATCACCGGGCAGCTGTCCGGCTCGCTGGTGGTGCCGCCCGGCAAGGGCGCCGCCTACACCGCCACCATGTACAGCTAACGGGAGCGAGTCATGACCGACAAGACTGCTACGGGCAAGACTGGCACTGAGGCCAAGCCCGGCACTGAGGCAAAGCCCACCGACTCGGTGAGCGTCAAGCTCAGGAAGGCGCACCGCCACGGCGGTAAGGAGTATGCCGCCGGCGACTCCCTCACCCTCGAGGTGCGCCAGCTGGATCGACTGAAGAAGGCGGGCAAGGTCTGAGCCTGCCTGCTGTGAGTTGCACCACCTAGCCCGCCATCTGGCGGGCTTTTTCATGTCCGGAGCACGACACGATGGCCAATCAGAGTGACATTCAGCTGCGCATTCAGGCCGCGGTCGATGGGCTGCAAGACATCGGCAAGCTGATGAGCGAGCTGGACAATCTCGGGCAGGATAGCAGCGAGGCCTCAGCCGAGGTCGAGCGCCTCTCTGAAGAAATGTCGGCCATCGGCCAGCAACAGAAGCTGGTCACCCAGATCAACAAGGTCGCGGCGGTCGTGGATGACGCCGGGACTGCCATGCGCGAAGCCGTGGACAAGGCTGACGGCTTGCAGGCCGCGTATGAGAATTCCGCCAATGGTGCGGACTCGCTGCGGCTGGCGACACAGCGGGCTGCTCAAGAGGCGGACGACGCCAAGGCGGCGCATGTCGCCCAGACTCAGACGCTGACCCAGCTGCAAACCAGCTACAAGGGCGCCCAGACCGCCACCACTGCCGCCCGTCAGGCATGGCGTGATGCCGCACAGCGCGTGCGTGACCTCAAGTCCGAGATCGGCCGGAGCGCCAACGCCACCGACGAGCAGCGCCAGGCATTGTCGCGGGCCAGTGGTGCCGTGGAGCAGGCGAAGGATGCCTACGATGCCCAGGCACAAAGCCTCAGCAGTCTGCGTGATGAGCTGCAGCAGCAGCGTGAAGCGACGGATGAGGCCAAGGAGGAATGGCAGAGCGCCAGCGCCAGTGCGGCCCAGCTGACTGCCGAGCTCAAGCCGGTCGAGCGCGAACTGAAGCAGCAGGAAAAGGCCCTCAACAAAGCCCGCGCGGCAGCCGACAAGGCGACCGCCGGTCATGAGGCTCAGGCCCAGAAGCTCACGCGCCTGCAGCAGGATGCCCACGCCGCGGGTGTGGACATCGACAACCTGTCCGATGAAGAACAGCGCCTGGCCCGCCAATCCCGTGCGCTGGAAGACGACGTGACCTCGCTGGCATCCGGCTTGCGTGAGACCGCCGCGGCCGCCCGCGAATCCGGTGAGGCAGCCGAGCGCAGCGAAAGCCGCTTCAAGAAAGCGGGTGCCTCACTCAAACAGTGGGCTGCCGGTGCTGCCGCCGCCACGGTGGCAGGGGCAGGGCTGGCCGTCGGCTGGGCCACGCGCTACACCGCTCAGCAGGCCGAGATGGCCCAGCAGCTGGATATCACGTCGCGCTCGCTGGGTATCTCCACTCAGGCGCTGCAGGGCTATCAGTACGCCTTTCAGCGTGCCGGTATCGATGCCGACAAGACCGGCAATATCTTCAAGGACACTGCCGACAAGATCGGTGACGCCTACCAGAACGGCGGCGGTGAGGCGCAGGACGCCCTCGATGCTCTGGGCATCAAGGCCGAGGAGCTGATCGAGCTGGCGCCAGACGAGATGATGTTGCGCCTGGCCGATGCCATGAAGGATCTGCCCCAGGCAGCTCAGGTCAACCTGCTGGAATCGCTGGCAGACGATGCCACACGCCTGCAGCCACTGCTTGCCAATAATGCCGCTGAACTCCGAGCGCTGATGGAAGAGGCCAGCGAGGTGGGGCTGATCATGTCCCCCGAGCAGATCGCCAATCTGCAAGCGACCGATGCCGCCATCACCCGCCTGCAAGGCCGGCTACAAGGGTTGAGCAATCGCCTGATGGGCGAGCTGTCACCGGCGGTCAATCAGGTGTCCGCTGACTTCGAGAAGGCTCTGGCGGAAAACCCCGGGCTGCTGGACGACCTCGCCACGGCCATCGGGGGTGTGATTCGCACCGGCGGTGAGTGGGCGCGGAGCTTCATAGAGCATCGCGATCAGATTGGCGGTGCCATGCAGTCGATTATTGATACCGGGCAATTCCTCGGCAACTCCCTCACTGCGGTCTTCCGTGGTGTGCAATCTGTTGTCGCAGGGCTGGTCGCTGCGGTCGCAGCAGCTTCCACCTGGGTGCTGGAGTTGACGGCTACCTCTGTCAGGGCGCTGGAGATGGTGGGGCTGGCATCCGAGGCACAGGTGGCGCAGGCCAAGGCGCGGGCCGTGGCTGCCCGTGCCACCTTGAATGACTTGAACGCGGATGCAGTGCGTTATGCCCAGCAAGCTGCTGCCGCTGCCAAGGATGCCTTCAACGCCTTTGACAACAGCGATTCAGCCGCGCAGAAAGCCGCCAAGTCTGCTGCCAAGCAGGCCGCTGCCTCTGAGGCTGCGGCCATTGCCGCCAAGAAGCAGGCCGAGGAGGAAGAGAAGGCCGCCAAGCAGGCAGCGGATGCGGCCGCCAAACGCCAGAAGGCATTGGAAAACGCCGCCACTTCTCTCGGCACCTCGCTGGGCGAGCTGTCCAGTGGTATTGCAGACAGCGAGCAGGAAGCCCTTGATGCCTTTGCCGCGCTGGCGGCCAGTGGTGAATTGAGTGCGGCGCAGCTGGCGACGGCCTTCGAGAAGGCGCAGGACAAGATCAAGTCTGACAAGGGGATCGCCGCCCTCAAGGATCAGGTCGATGGGCTGGTGGATGACGGCGTGACCGGTGCGAATGCTCTCGCGACCAAGTGGAAGTCTGCTGGTGCCCGCCTGGCCAAGGACATGGGCACCACCCTGGAGGAGATTCGCACCGGTATCACCGAGGCGGAACGCTCGGCCATTGATGCCTTCACCAAGATCGCCTCTACCGGCGAGCTGTCCGCCATGGAGCTGAGCCGAGCCTATGTCGGTGCCAAGGAGCAGATCAGCTCTGACGAGGGCATCAAGGCTTTCGGCGCGGTTCTCGATGGGCTGGTCAAGGAAGGCGTGACCGGGGCTCGCACGCTCAAGGCGCAGTGGATCGAGGCGCAGGAAGCCACGGCCAAGGCAGCCCGGGACACGGTAGACAAGGCGCAGCAGGCCTCTGCCGACACGGCCAAGACGGTGGAGGCCTCTGTCACGCGCAGTGCCCAGACCATTGCCCAGCTGATGAGCAATGCCCTGCACGAGACAGAAGAGCAGATGCGTTCACTCAGTGACGCCGCCTATCAGGCCTTCGCGACTGACTGGGGCATCGATACCCAGGCCGAGGGTATCAAGGGCATGCAGGACCGCATTGCCGACCTGGACCATGAAATCGGTGATCTTCGCGACAACCTCGCCACCCGTCTCGACTCCACCGGCTTCACAGCCTGGATGACGGACCTCGCCACCACGTCACGTCAGACCGAGATCGCCTTCCTCGAGCAGAAGATCGCCGTGGAATCGCTGACCGATCAGATCGAGGCAGGGCGGGCGCCAGCCAGCGCACTCTCACAGGACATGGACGATCTCTCAAGCCGCTTCGACCTGCTCGATGAGTCAGATCTTTCCGGCCTCGAAAGCTCGATTCAGTCGGTGCGCAGCCAGGTCGAGTCGCTGTCAGACAGCGTGAGTGACACCTTGGCCAGTCTGCGCTCGGAGCTCGCCAGCCTGCAGGGCGATAGCGCCCAGGTCGAGGCGCTGCGGTATCAGCAGCAACAGACCGAGCTTCAGGAGGCGCTCAACGCCGCCCGGGCATTGGGCGATGCTCAGACCATCAGCGCGGCGCAGGAGTCGCTGCGGCTCGCGGAACGCGCCCATGATCTGCGCCTTGAGGATATCCGCGCCCAGTCTGAGCAGGAGAAGCAGCAGGCTTTGGCAGATGAGGCTGAGCGTCAACGAAACGTGCAGGAGGCTGAGGCCACCCAGCGCGAGAACAACCGTGACGCCCAGAACCGTACCAGCCAGCTCACCCAGTCGGTGCAGGCTCAACGCCGCGTGGCGGTGGATCTCAACATCGCCGGCCAGCAGGTCACGCTGAACGGGGTGGATGAGAGCGAGGCCGATGCCTTCCTTGACAGATTGACCCAAGCCTCACGCACGACGGCCCGCCGCTGATGGCGGGCGTTTCATTTCTATTGAGAGAACGCCATGGCGATCACCCTTGAGGGCATTGTGCTGCCCGATGACATCCAGTGGACCGATGAGCTGGTGTCCCACAGCGTCGGCCAAGTGCAGACGCCCACGCTGACGGGGGCACTCATCATCGAGGAGTCTGCGCAGGCGGCAGGGCGCCCCATTACCCTTGCCAGCGGCAACGGGGCCTGGGTAACCCGCGCCACCGCGTTGGCTCTCACTGAGCTGGCGGCCACACCGCGGGCTGACGGTACGCCCATGACGCTCACCTGGGGCGATGGGCAAACCTTCGATTGCGTGTTCGATCGTGCCAGTGGTGAGGCGGTCACGGCCACCGAGGTCTATCGCCTCGCCGCTGGCGGCCAAGGGCCGGATCACCCCTACACCATCACGCTGCGCCTGATTACGGCTTGATCTATCACTTCGCAGATATCACGGGTGTGATCAATTCTTCTAAATCTTTGCGCATATCGATTTCTGAAAGGCTAGGTGAATGTAGTAAGTCTTCAATTTCATGAATGCTGTCTGCTCCCGTTAACCCTAGTTTATTCATCAATGACTCTATGAAGTGAAGAACTTCATAGCCTTCATCTTTATCAATTCTCGCTCTATCAAGCTCGCCAGCGTATTCACCATCCCCGCTATCCCTACTCCAAGTGTATGAGTATTTATCAATTTGTAGCTCGGATCTTCTGATTTTGCCTGTCATATTTAGCTCTCATGTGATTTTGGATTGAACATTAAACGTGCGAGATAACTATCGAAATGTAAGGGCAGTAAGTCAAAGAAACATTTACATGCTACGACGAATTAATATTTAACATCTGGTCAACGAATAATGGTTATCGGCTGGACAAATACCCAGAAGCATGAAAGTGATCAAGCTATACCGCAGAAAGGCGTAGCAACTTATAGGAGCCAGCCCAATGGCCGACGAAACAATCCATAGCGGCGACATCCGCATCCTGCAGTCTGAGCGCATGACCGATAACGCCGATGGCGGTGGCCGGCTGACTGGCCGCCCCGTGACCGATGGCGCGAGCAATAACATCTTTGATGACATCTCTGATCTTGATCGTGCAGCGGGGCGCACCTCGCTGCGCAAGGTCGGGGCCGGTGTGCTGACCGACAACACCGCCCAATATTTCGGCGCGCACGCGATCATTGACCAGGTGCCGGCTGATCCTAATGTCAGCGTCGTGATGTTCGATACCGGCTCGCCGTCTGATGAGCGTGCCGAATCCCGCGATTATGTCGAGAGCTATGTGACCGCCGGCGCGACCTCGCGCATGACGCTGCTGGGCGATCAGCTGGCCGGCCAGCGCAGCATCATCACGTTTCAGATGCCAGAGGCCACGCTGCCCGATCTGGGCGATGTGCTGGCGCTGATGACCGAGCAGGGCGATGCCGCCGGCGAGGTCCAATATGTGCGCATCTCAGAGATCGACCACGAGATCAGAACGTTTGAGTATGAGAACGGCAGCAACGTGCAGACGTTCGAGCGCCGCGTGCTGACGCTGGGGCTATCCACCGCGCTGCGCCAGCGCGTCTATGGCGTGCAGCCCAAGCCTGGCACCCTCGACCCTGACACCGTGATCCGCGAGGGGCAGAGCACCGATGCCGCCCGTTACTATGGCGTCAGCACCCTGACCCAGCCGGCCACCTTCGGGGCCAATAGCGTCACCGTGG
The DNA here is from genome assembly GCF_001306765.1 of Cobetia sp. UCD-24C. Lineage (NCBI taxonomy): Bacteria > Pseudomonadati > Pseudomonadota > Gammaproteobacteria > Oceanospirillales > Halomonadaceae > Cobetia > Cobetia sp. UCD-24C. The sequence continues at coordinate 23,556 of NZ_LJTD01000013.1, forward strand.
CCAGCACCTATGCGCCGCTTGTGCCGGCCACCACCACCGAGCAGGCGGTGACCGATGTGCAGGTGGGCGGCACGGCCACCATCAGCGTCAGCAGCGGTGGCTCGACCTTCGAGGTGGCGCAGATCGCCAGCACCACCCAGATCGCTATCGAGCTGAATAACCGTGGCTTCACCTATGTCAGTCGCCTGGACCCACTGCCGGCACCTGGTAGCGTGGTGATCGCATATCGCTCGCTGGGCAAGTGGTATGAATTGCGCGATTCAGACGCCAATGGCGATCTGAGCGGCAGCGGTGCGGGGCGCGTGGACTACGCCACCGGATCTGTCAGCGTGACGCTGGGCGGCCTGCCGGATGTCGGCAGTTCGGTGCTGTTCAGCTGGGGCACGCCGGCCCACTATGAGGACCGCGCCGGCCAGGCCACCATCGACAAACCCTGGATGACGTTCGTGCTCGATCACGCCGGCGTGATGCCTGGCAGCGTTACCGTGCGCTGGATCTCTGGCGGCAGCGAGAAGACGGCCACCGATGATGGCCTGGGGAGCCTCAGCGGCGCAGCCACCGGCCGCGTGGTCTATGGCTATGCCGACGGCAGTGGCGCGCCCCAGCCTGGCGAGGCTTATGTCGAGTTCAATGGCGACGCCTTCCCAGATGCCAGCACCCAGGTCGAGATCGAATATGACTACGGGGCACCGAAAACCGAGCAATTCCTGCCGTCTGCCAACGGGGCCGGCCTGGTCAGCCTCAGCATCAGCGATGCGCCGGTGCGTCCTGGTAGCGTGGCCATCACCTGGTCGGTGGTGCGCACCTGGTCGAGCAGCGAGAGTGAGTCGCGCAGCAGCCCGCGCACCGGCACCTGGGAGACTGTCGAGCAGAATGGCGGCGAGGCCGATGTCACCTACACCATCACCGATGATGGCCGTGGCGGCTTCAATGGTGGATGGGAGGGCAGCATCGACTATGCCACTGGCGCGGTGACCTTCGAGGTCGAGAAGGTCCGCGAGGTCAGCGAGTGGGATGATGGCGACGCCACGCACCGCGAGTGGGGCAGCAAAGAAAAGCGCGACGTTTTCGAGAATGGTTCGAGCGTCTGGCTGACCAGCCAGCTGGACAGCGCCGCCCCGACCACCCACACCATCACCCAGGATCTCGCCCCGCTCGATGTCGAGCTGATGCCCCTGCTGCAAGATAGCGTCGTGCCTGGCACGCTGTCTTTCATCTTCCGAGGCGATACGTTCATCGACCGCCAGGGCAGTCTCTATCGCAGTGTGACCAGCAACGGGGCCGGCGTTCTCGCGGGCACCATCGACTATGGCACCGGCGATGCCCGCATCACTGACTGGCCGAGCGGCACCAGCGCCACCATCACCGTCAAAACGCTGGTTTCCACCTTCGGCACCTGGACGCTCGATGAGGCGTTTTTCCGCACGCCAGGCTCGCCGCTGCAGGTGGGTGGTCTGCTGATCCAGGCCACGACGCTCGACGGCCGCTCGATCACCGGCCAGGCGGCACTCTCTGGCGAGATCGAGGGTGACGAGATGGCAGGCTCTGCCAGCTTCGAGACGGGGGTGGTGCGCGTGACCTTCGGCCAGCTGGTCAGCAATGACAGCCTGAGCGCTGCCGAGCGCGCCGAATCCTGGTACGACGCCACGGCCGTGGATGACGCCGGCATGATCTGGCGGCCCACCCAGGTGATCCCGAGCACCGCCCGTTTCAATGCCGTCATTCTGACCACGCTGCCGCTCGAGGCTGAGCTAATCGGCATCGACCCCGTGCGCCTGCCCAGCGATGGCCGCGTGCCCATCTATCGCGCCGGCGGCGTGGTGGTGGTGCATCACACCGGCCGCGCCCCGTTCCCGCTGGGGATCGGTGGCGGCACCACGCTGGATGTTGGCCGCTCGCGGCTGGCCAGTCTGGTGGTGGAGGACGCCACCGGTGAGGAGGTGCCCGCCACCCAGTACAGTGCAGACCTCGATGCCGGCACCGTGCAGCTCGCCGCGCCTGACACGGCCACCCACCCCGAACCCTGGTACGCGCTGCACCGTGTCGAGGATATGCTGCTGGTGGGTGACGTGGATCTATCGGGGGCGCTGACGCTCAAGGGCAATCTGAGCCATGACTACCCCGCCGGCGATACGCTGGTCAGCGCCGCGATGGTGGCCGGTGATCTGCAAGCGCGCGTGGCTGATTTCTTCGATCTCTCGAGCTGGGATCGAGACTGGAGCAAAGACGACAACGATGGCGCAGATGGCACCCTGGCCGAGTACAACGTGACCACCTACCCGCCAATCATCACCAACCGTGGGGCCATCACTGAGGATTGGGCGCTGATCTTCACCAGCTCAAGCACGTTCCGCATCATCGGCCGCACCGTGGGCGAGATCGGCGTGGGCAGCATCAATGAGGACACGTCGCCTACCAACCCGAATCAGGGCGTACCCTATTGGACGCTCAAGGCGGGCGGCTTCGGGGCCGGCTGGGTGAATGGCAACGTGATTCGCTTCTCGACCATCGGCGCGAGCTTCCCGATGTGGCTGGCGCGCGTGATCCTGCAGGGGCCGGCCAGCGGCCAGCAAGATTCTTTCCGGCTGCAGATCCGCGGCAACGCCAACGCCTGACCGCATGCGGCTGGCGCAACCCTCTACCCCTATCCCTCAACCGCCCAGCCACTCGCTGGGCGGCCTTGTTTCTGGAGACGTTCAAGATGGCCGATTATCCGGTGAAGTGGTTCAGCAATGACATGGGTGGCGCGCCGGTGCTGGGGGATACCTCAGCCGGTGATTTCATCGCGCTGCTCAAGGCGTGCTTAATCACCGGCTTCAATGTGACGCCGGTGGCAAGCGCCACCTATGAGGCCGAGAGCGGCGAGGTGCTAGTCACGCTGACCACTGGGCATGGCTTCAAAGCCTGGCAGGTGATCGAGGTCAGTGGCGCGGACCAGGAGAGCTACAACGGCCAGCACCGCGTGACGAGTATCGGTAGCGATTGGGTTCGCTATGTGCCCGACGCCGCGCCCAGCGTGTCACCAGCCACCGGCACCACTGTCGAGATCAAGGCGGCACCGGTAGGCGGGTGGCAGGTGGTGGCAGAGGATGTCGATAATCATCGCATTGCATTGACGCGCACAGACCCTACCGCCACTGCCATGACCTTTATTATCGAGAACAACGGCAATGAGGGGGATTATTCGTCAGGGGATGAGATGGTGGCGCGCGTTCGGGTCTGTGATGTCTTTACTGATCTTGATACATATGAACAGGCGTTAGAAGAGTTCTGGCCAGCTAGCCACCGAGAATCAGTAGGGCCGATGTGGATGCTGATAGCTGACCCCTTTCTGGTGTTCTGGACCCCTCGCTATGGAGCAGAGGATAAAAGCGGGACTGTTCTTATGGGGGATATTGATAGCGTTCGCCCTGCCGATGCCTATCACTGCGTACTCACCGGAATTAAAAGCGGTAGCCTGGCGGAGTGGGATAGAACTTCAGAGCAATACTATCCTGAGATAGCTGATTTTGAGGGTGAGTCAGATCATCAGGGTATCGCGCGATCACATTATCAATTGCCTGGATCTGCCCGATGGAGACTGGCGGGATTGTCTACTGGGTTTGGCCAGCTTCTCGACTACCCCAATCCGCAAACCAACGGGTTTTATGTCTCCACTGGGCGGCTAATGGTGGTGGAGGACAGCGGCCTGAGAGGATTTATGCCTGGCTTGCTTCAACCTCTACAGACATCATCCGCTTACGCGAAGTCGATCATAGATAACCTGCCCAGCTTTGAGGGGGTGCCCGTTTTATTTTGGCTGTCAGCATCCTCAAAGCTCACAAGTCAGTCAGAAGTCCTCCTCGCGTGGCGTCTTGATACGTGGAGGGACGCGTAATGAGCGTAGAAACGATTGTATTCACGGAAGACCACCCCTCGCTGCAGGGGGAGTGGGTATATGATAGCGATTCTGGCGGTTTGCGTAGCAATGCTATAACGCATGGCCAAAATACCACGCTTATCATCGACCCTTTCAAAGGAGAGGCTGCTGGCTCTAGTGCCGTGAAGGTGACTCTGCAAGCCCGCGTTAGCTCCGAGCCAAATTACGATAAGCTAAGGGTGACCGTTAAAGGTGCTTCGGAGATTTATTATGGCGAAGTGGATTGGTTTGATATTTCTGAGGTGCTGGCATCAGGCGAAGTTATTACGCTTGAATACTTCAAGGATACAAGCGGGGACAAGGGAGAAGATGCGGCCTTTATTCGACGGCTAGAATTCGCATACGGCACAGAAGTTGCCAACGCTGTTACCTCTGATAATCTTGAGGGTGACTGGAATTACGACCCAAACAACGTAGCATTTAAAAGCAAGGATATAGGAGATAACGAATCATCTATTGCGCTATTGGACATAGCTAGCTTTGGCATAGATGATGTGGTTCTGGCCATTCTTGAGGTCAGGGCCAGCATGGAGAAGAACGCCGATAAATTGCTTATAAGTCATAATGGCTCCGACCGAGTAGTTACGGGGGATAGCGGGTGGGTGAAAGTGCCAGTCAATATTCCTGATGATGGGATAATTAGACTGAGCTTTATAAAAGACTCCTCCGTTTCTACCTATGAAGATGCAGCCTATATTAAAACAGTTTATGTCGTGGATGGCGGGGCAGAAGTTGTTCCGGTGGGTTTGTTTTCACTAAATCTCGGGGTGTCCGATCTCGGGTATTATCCTTTCACTTCTTCAAGAATCCCAAATCCATCAGCAATAAAAGCTGACGGCCGCAGCTTGATGGCGTCAACTGTTGATCTTGTGACTGGCATTGGTGTTATAGATCAGATCGACGGCAGTGGTGCCAATGGCACGCCGACTGGCGGCGTCTCAGATCCGGCGCGCATGGGCGTCATTGCCGGCACCGTGCTGGACATCCAGGCCCAACCCGTCAGCCGGCGGGTGCGGGTGCATGAGCGCGCCACTGGCCGCATCGTGCGCGAGACGTGGAGCGATGCCGATGGCAAATACCGGTTTACGGACCTCGACCCGCGCCGCGCGTTCTACGTGATGGCCTTCGATCACACCCTGCAGCAAAACGCTGTCGTGTCAGACAATGTGCATTCTGAGGTGGAGGACAGCCCGTGATCAGCTTCTCGACAAGCGTAAAGGATGCGCGCCTGGCGGCCATCGCCGGTGCGATAGATGCCGGCGATTCGCCGGCGTCATTCGTTGTGTACTCCGGCACCCGCCCATCGCCTGGGGCTGCCGTCACCGATCAGGTGGCGTTGGCCACGCTGGAGGTGCCCCAGCCATTCGCCGCCGATCTCTCTGGTGGCGTCCTGACGGGGGCAGCCTTCGAGGAGGTGATGGCCGATGCCGATGGCGAGGCCACCTGGTCGCGCCTGGTCGATGGCGAGGGTGCATGGGTGATGGATCTGGATGTCGGCATCGAGGGATCAGGCGCTGACGTGACCATCAGCTCGACGACGATTTATCGAGGGATACTGACGCGGATCAGCCGCATGGTATTCGCTGAGGGCTAGGGGGGCACCGTGAGAGAGATCAGGCTGCAGTTTGTCCAGGGGCTTGCACCCTGGAATGCGCGAGCGCTCGAGCTGCGCCTGGGGGGCGATCCTGGTTTGCTGCTGCTGTTCGCCGGTGACTATACGCCGCCGGCGGGTGGCAATGTCGTGCTGGGCTTTGGCGGTGCCACTGAGGCGGTGGAGCTGCCCCGCGAGCTGGTGCTCGATGCTCAGCTGACGCCGCCATCCCTCGATGCTCGACTCGCCCAGGGTAGCGCCATCGAGATCGCGGCCAGCCTGGTGATGCCAGTGGCCACCGTGCGTGCGCAGCTCGAGCTGATCCAGTCGCTCAGTCTGGAGGCGAGCGCGCCGCCGGTGACGGCAGAGATCCGCGTCGAGCATGGTGTCAGCCTTTCGCTGGTGGCCACGCTGGGTGCGCCGGCGGTGGTCGATGTCGCGCTGACCCGCGAGATCAATGTCTTTCGTGGTCCTGCCGATAATGCCGCCTCGCGCTTCGAGAACGCGGTGCCGCTCGAGGCCCAGGGCAGCACCCGCTGGGAGCAGCCTGCTCGCCCCTATGGCACCACCGCGTCAGCTTTCGAGCAGGGCGCAACGCTTGCGGCCAGTCAGGGTGGCCAGTGGTCGGCACGCCCCCGCACCGATGCCATCAGTGGCTCGCGGTGGGAGCAGGCCGAGCACATCCTGGGCACCCTCAGTGGCAGCGCATGGCTGAGCTTGCCCCGCGCGGGCAGATCCTCGCGGCCGGTATGGGAGCAGGGGCAGGGCATCGCCGCTGCTCGCTCGAGTGGCTACCAGCACCCGCCCCGCAATGATGCCCGTCGGCGCTCGCGCTATGAGGAGGCCCGCACCCTCGAGCCGGTGACGATGGATGTGCCCTATCAGCAGGGGCGCACCACCGGCGATGACTGGCGCGTGCCTTGGGAGCAGGCCCGCCGGCCACCGCCTGGCATCGACTTGCCGCCAGATCCGCCTGAGCCGCCGGTGCTCGAGCCGGTGGAGGGCAGCACCACCCTGCAATTCTGCCACGCCATGCCAAGCGCCCCGTGGGTGCTGCAGTTCGGTCTGACGTGTGAGATACCCACCCCGACCATTCCCGTCAAAAGGCTCTATATCGTGCAAAACTCCGCGCGCCTGGTGCGCCTCTCCGATGGCCTGGAGCTGCCGGCCACCCAGATGACGCTCAGCATCGACGCTGACAGCTGGGCATGGTCATTCTCTGCCGGCCTGGCAGGGCGTGACGCTCAAGCGCTGGTGACCGGCACCGATGGCCAGCCGGTGGAGGTGATGGCCGAGATCAATGGCGAGCAGTGGCGGTGCCTGGTGGATGGCTGGCGACGCTCTGAGAGCTGGCAGAGCCATAGCGTGACTATCAGCGGCCGCTCGCTCGCGGCGTACCTGGGCGCGCCCTACGCCACCGCGCGCAGCTACACCGAGGACAGCCAGGCCACCGCCTCGCAGCTTGCCCGTGCTGAGCTGCCAGAGGGCTGGTCACTGGATTGGCGCATGACTGACTGGGTGGTGCCCGCCGGTGCGTGGAGTTATGACAGCCTCGCGCCCATCGACGCCATCTCGCGGATCGCCCAGGCGGCCGGCGGCTATGTGCAGGCCCATCAGCAGGATCAGACCATCATCGTCGCGTCACGCTTCGAGGCAGCGCCCTGGCGCTGGGCTGAGAGCGAGGTCGATCTGGCGGTGCCCCGCGACATCATCACCCAGCTGGGCAGCGATCAGCAGCCAGGTGATGCCCGCAATGCCGTGTGGCTGCATGGCGATACCGGCGGCATCCAGGCCCAGATCATCCGGCAGGGCACCGCCGGCGATCAGCTGGCACCCACCGTGGTCGATGCGCTGATCACCGATCAGGCACCGGCGCAGTCGCGCGGGATCGCTGAGCTGGCCGCTACCCTACGCCAGAGCACCGAGAGCCTGCAGATGCCCCTGGCGGCCTCTCTGGGCGGCCTGCTGCTGCCTGGCATGATGATCGAGTGCGATGGCTGGCGTGGCGTCTCGCGTGGCGTGAGCGTCAGCGCAAGCCTGCAGGGGCGCGCCCTGAGCGTGCGCCAGTCTATCGAGCTGCAGAGGTTTTATATTTAGCCTTTTCAATGAACTTTATTTGTTTATCCCCCACAATAATACATCTATTTCTGATTCTGGATCTTTGCCTTTTAGGATTAATCCTTTTTGTTCCAATCTCTCTAGGGCTGCATTTATCTTAGGCGTGGTTAAGTACAATATGTGTTTTAGTCCTCTTGCTGTAAAGAACTCTCCTTTATGTTCCATTAAATATCCGTAGACTTTTAGCTCATCAAGCTCAGGTGGAGAGGTCTCAATAGATTGCAGTATTGTTGACTTAAGATCATCCCAGTTGAATTTTTCTTTTTGACCTGATGTGTCTTCATCTTGTTCGGTTTTAAATTCATCTATTGTATCGCTCACAGTTCTTTTTATTTTTTGAGCATCCAAGTAGTGCTCCTGATTGATATAGTCACTTGGAGCATACAGGCTTTCATTTTTAAAGAATAAGGCGATAAAAAATAATGATACTAGCAGTGTGGGGAAGAACATAACAAAGTATATGAATAAGCTCTGTATTTCTGGCGGCAATTTTATTAATGCATATAAAGCGAATCCTTCTGCAGCGGCAGAAAAAATTGAGATCATTGTCAGAGGGTTATCAACCCTAATTTTATCCATTGTAAACTCTCCAGTTGTAAAAAACTTACACTCTCAAGCAAACTCATTTAGCTTAATGGTTGTGTGAGCCAAGACCAATAAGGAATAATGAGTGTTTTAAATGATAGTCTTGTTGTATTTTTCTGCAAACTTGTCGAATAACTCCTTCTCAATAAGCTCAAATTCAGCTGAAGATCGAGGGAACGGGTATTCAAAGCGCTTATTTTCAAGGTATGAATCACAAAATATTGCGATATATACACTCGATTTAAACATTTCTTTATTTGCTTTAATTGATTCATATTTACGGCTTGTACCTGAGATGTGTGCTTCTTTAAACAATGAGGCTTGTTCTTCATATTGTTCAGAATAAAGGATGATAGAGTTTATGAGTGAAATTTCATGTGTGGCTAGCTCAGCGGTTATTTGTAAATCAGTATTAGATACAAGTCCAGTGCTAATGAATCTTTTGTATGTTAGCCCTGGCTGCTTCGATGTTTTATTATTTTCTATCGATGAGTCTATAGCAACCAATGCATCTTCCTTTATTTGCAAAATGCTTTCGCTGATAAATTCCCTTTTTCTTTTGGCGGATTTATTGTTAGCTTTGTTTGTTAGCCAATAGGCTGATGCACTACCAAGCATGGCACCAATTAAGCCATTGTTAAGTAAGTTCGGTAATAATTCCATCCACTGCTTTGCTATCTCTATCTTTTCCATATTTTATTTCACATGATAATTTTTAATGTTTGGATGCAGTTTCTTAGTTGATCCTTGTGTAGTGCGAAGGAAGGTTGACAAAGGCTTCCTTGTTAGAGTGTATTTGGTCTTGAGAATAAGGTACAGACTGAAAATATGACAAACTACTACAAGCGGTTCGTTGACCTAATGCCTATTACCCCGCGGCAAGTGGGGAGTGTTGTCAGTAGTGGCGGCTTGCGTACTCGCGTGGATCTTGTAGGTGGCGGGACTCGTACCTATCAAGGCTCTGCCAGGGTAGGCAGCATGGTTTATTTAGAGGGGGATCTGATCGTTGGCGAGGCACCGAGCTTACCGGTGGTGGTGATCGAGGTTTGACCATCGCTACGTCCTGAGCTCGGCACGTTGATCTATGTATGGTGGCGTACAGTTGGAGGAAACACAGCGTTACTTGTCGTGTATGGTGATGTGTATGGTGGAAGTGATAATCCTCTATTAGCCCAGTAATTGCGGGGATATACGACTCCTGCAGGGGGCGCCAGCAATCCCACCTTCTGGATGACGTCGTCTGTTCAGCCTTCTGTGTCATCGCCTTATCGTCTTCTCAGTACCGTTCGTTGTGTGCTCAGCCCTTGCTCTGTGAGCAGCGTCTGTCCTGATTTCAGGCCCGGAGTAAGAACTGCCGCACTTAATTACCCTATCCGATACTCGATCAACAATGCCCTGACTCTTGGTCTGGACATCGCACCGTCGTGTCTGTCGATCGCTTTGTCACTCAACCGGATTGTCAGCCAATCGTCCTGCCAGTTCAGCGTCGCGGGAAGGCGCAAGGACAAGCCCTGCAGGGAAGTCTCTCGATAAATGCAGGGCTTTGGGTGTCAGCGAGAATCTGAGGTCACGGCATCAGTGGGCAGGGACAGAAACTCCTGCATGATGCGGGTATCGCGGAAGCGTTCGGTCAGCTCCGGATCCGAGTCGAGTGCCGGCGGGTTGGCGAGGCCTTCACGAATCTTGGCTGCCAGCGCCTCGATGGAGTCTTCGGAGATCAGGCGCGCTTGATCATGGATCAAGACATTGCGAATGCCGCCGGGGACATCCGGTGCCACGCACGGCGTGCCGCAGCACATGCTCTCCACCAGCACGATGCCGAAGGCCTCACTGCGTGAACTGAGCACGAACAGGCGGGCGTGCTTCATCCACGGGTAGGGATTCAGGCGGCTACCGATCAGGTGGACCCTGTCGCCGACGCCCAGCTCGCGGATCAGTGCTTCGGTGGCTTCCCGCTTGGGGCCATCGCCGACGATGACGAGGTCTTCCTCGATGCCTGAGGCGAGGTATGCCTTGATCAGCACATCCTGACGCTTGACGTCCGAGAGACGACACACCTGCACCACGTAGGGGCGAGAGGGCAGTTCCACCTCTTACTCTGCCATGGCGGCGATGGCATCCAGATCACAGACATTGCCGATGGTCGCGAGTCTCGCCGCCTTGATCCCGTGATGGTCCAGCAGGCTTTCCAGTTGCTGGCGCACATTGTCGGTGTTGCACACGACCTGTTTGCCGCTATACAGGCGGCTCAACAGGAAACGTTGCCGCCAGCCCTCTTTCAGGTCGCCGGGCCATGACACCGCCACCTGCCACAGGCGAGGGTCCCGCCACGACCAGAAGGTCTCGAAGGCGCCCTGGCCGCGCGTGATGACCCGATCGATCGGGCCGTGTTCCTTCTCCAGACGCGCGATGAAACGGCGCAGATAGTGACCGCCGTAATAGCCCCGCCAGACATATCCTGAGCCCTTGATCCACGGGGCCAGCAGCAGGCGGGTGAACAGGTCGTAGAACAGGCCGATGCCCGTCTTGCGAAATGCCTTGTCGAAGTCGACCTGATGAAGGTGCACGCCGGCATCCGGGACGAGTTCCAGTTCGCCCTTCAGTACCAGTACACGGACCTCATGGCCTTCGCGGTGCAAGACATTGGCGAGATTGACGGTATTGCGTTGGATACCGCCGATGTTGAGCTTTCGGACGATCAGCAGGACGCGTTGGCTCATGACCTCCCCCTCCTTCGCTATATGCCGTTCTCTGGTCTCCACGATGCTGGCTTCACTCTACGCCGATCCATTTGGCGGAGGAAATGCGTGGCAGCGGGCCGTCAGCGGCATCAGTGGGCGGTTCATCCGCACCGAGAAGTGCCTTTGGCGAGTGAGTGAGGCATTATCTGCACCATCGCTTCGTCAGTTCTTTCTCCTTCGCCAAGATATTCTCCATGCCTGAGCCGAAAACCTCGTCCCGCGCTGGCGCTTCCCGCGTTCGCCGTGCCACCGCTGATCGTCATTTCGACGGTCTGGCCGACAAGTTCGAACGTGGTTTCTACACCACGGAGCGCGGTCGTGTTCGTCTTGCGCTGACCCAGCGTCTGATGGATGAGCGTTTCTCGCACCTGCCGCCTTCCCCGGTATTGGAAATCGGTGCGGGTCTCGGGCAGACCGCTCACTGGTGGCTCACGCGTGGGCACCATCTCACGCTGGTCGAGCCCTCTGGCGAGATGCGTGAGCGCGCGAAACGCTTCCTGAGCACTGCCGCGCCGCAAGGCCAGGAGCTGTCCGCTGGTACGACTGCTGATCCATTCCAGGCGGCTCAGGCGGCGTCAGATCCGCAAGTGCCAGGTCAAACCGACGCGCTGTCGAATGATGAGCCGTTCGCTGGGCGACTGGTCTGGGAGGGGCGTGATCTGCAGGGCTTCGCCGCCGAGATTGATCAGCAGTGGCCGGTGGTGGTGTGCCACGCCGTGCTGGAGTGGCTGGTCGATCCCCGGGAGGGGTTTGCATTGCTCGCGAAGTTGCTGGCGCCCGGCGGCGTCATGTCGCTGAGTGTCTTCAATCGCGATGCGCTGGCGTTTTCCAATGTCAGCAAGGGCAATTTCGACAAGGTACTGGAAGGGCGCCTGGCAGGCTGGGGTACCGGCAAGCGCTTGACGCCCATCTCGCCGCTGCACGATGGCGAGATACGCCAGTGGGCCGCGGAGGCGGGGCTTGAGGTGCGTGAGCTGACCGGGCTGCGCGTCTTCCACGACTATCTGCGCTCACGCGACCCGCTGAGCGAGGCTGACATGCAGAAATTGCTGGCGCTCGAGTGTCAGCACTGGCGCACGCCCCCCTTCGTCTATCTGGGCCGCTATCTGCACTATGAGCTGGTGCGCCCGGCCTGAGGCGGCACCTGCACAACCGTATTGTTTCGATATCCGGCGCTCTCGCCGTTGTCCGTATCTTCCTACCCTGTTGGAGTCTTCATGTCTGCTCAAACCCCCGCCTGTCAGCTGCTCGAGCGTCAGGACAGTGATTTCCGTGATTGGCTGTGGGTCGCTGCGCCGCGTGATGACTGGTGGCTGTCACCGGACCGTCAGCGGCGTGTCTGGGGGCATGATACCGGCATCGTGAATGCCGCGCGGAAAGCCGGGCACCGGGTCAGTCATGCGGTGTCCTTCGCCGATGCGCGAGCTGACGACACCATCGCGCAAGCCGCGGGCGCCATCGTGTTCTGGCCCAAGGCGCACGCGCTGGGCGAGTGGTGGCTGGTGGCGCTGTGCCAGGTGTTGCCGGCCGGTACGCCAATCAAGGTAGTCGGCGAGGTCAACGGTGGCATCAAGCGCGCTGAGCGCATCCTCAAGGCGCTGGGGATGACGGCACGCAAGGACGATACCGCGCGCCGTTGCCAGCTGTGGTCATCCGCCACGCGTGAGTTGACGGCCGAACAGGCCACCAGCAGTGAATCGCCACTGGCAGTGGCTGGACAATGGACAGAAGGTTGGGGCGAGTTCGATGCGCTGGAGATGCGACTGACCAGCCATCCGGGGCTCTATGGCAATGCCAAGCTGGACCCGGGGACCGCGCTGCTGCTGGAGAACCTGCCGACCCGTGGCTACAAGCGCGCGCTGGATATCGGGGCGGGTGACGGCATCATCAGCTGCTGGCTGGCGCGCCACGGGGCGCGCGTAATGGCAGGCGATGTCAGTGCCTTCGCGGTGGAGGCGACCCGTCGCAGCCTGGCGCTCAACGGGCTTGAGGCGGACGTACGCCTGAGTGATGTGTTCGCGGCGTTCGAGGGGGAGCGGTTCGAGGCCATCGTGGCCAATCCGCCGTTCCATCATGAGCGCGATATCGATTACGGGCCGGCGGCGCGCCTGATCAGCCAGGCACCGGATCACCTGATGCCCGGCGGCACCCTGACGCTGGTCGCCAACGCCTTCCTGCCGTATCCCGATCTGCTGCAGGCGGCCTTCGGCGAGTTTGAAGTGCTCGCGGAAACGCGCCAGTTCAAGGTCTATCGTGCACGCAAGGCGCGCTGATTCCCTGCGACCTGAGCCTCTGCGGCCTGATTCCCCGCGGCCTGATGCCCAGCTCGCCGCTTACGCCTCCGGCGACTGATAGCGGATGGCCGTGATGATGTAGGTCGTCTTGCCACCCGGCGCGGCCACGCTCACTTCATCATCCAGCCCCTTGCCCAGCAATGCCTGGGCAAGGGGCGCATCGACGCTGATCCAGCGGCGCGGATTGTCGGTCTCATCAGGGCCGACGATGCGAATCTCCATCTCCTCTCCCTGCTCGTCCTCCAGCGTCACGAAGGCCGCGAAATAGACGCGCTCCAGATCCGCGGGCAGGCGATCGACCACCGTCAGCTCATCCAGGCGTTTCTCCAGATAGGCGATCTTGGCGATGGTCTGATTGAGCGCCTTCTTGTTATAGGTGTAATCCGCATTCTCGCTGCGATCCCCCATGGCGGCGGCCTCGCCCGTCTTGCGCGAAAGTTCCGGGCGCCTCACGCGCCTCAGGTGGTCGGCCAGCCCCTTCATCTTCGCGTGGCCCTGCGGGGTAATCACGTTGCTCTTCTTTTCCTGGCGCGGGTCCGTCTTGGGGTCGCGCCAGCGTGTCATGTTGCGACCTTGCATGGTCTGCTCCGCTGGTTCTGTGGGTAAGGCTCAAGGCGTCGTGTGCGATGTTCGCTAGCGTTGAGACCTGCGACCAAGGGTGATTGGCGGCCGATTCAAACGTTCGTTACAGTCAGTGTGTGCTCGCCGGAGCACTTGCGCGTCACCCATGCCGAATCTGCCAACAATAACGAAAATCAGGGAGCTGTCCATGCCCATGCTGCCATCTTCACACCCGTCTTGCCGTGTCATATCCCGTTGCTGTCGCGTATTGCTCTCCGGGGGCATGGCGCTGGGCATCACGCTGGCCGGCATGACCGGAGTCCATGCTGCCCCGGGCGATGATGACGTCTTCCCGCTCTCCAAGCGCTGGGCGCAGATCAATTATCAGGTCTCCGGTGATGCTCAGGAAAAGGGCATGGAGGCCCTGGGCAAGGAGGTACGCGCGCTGGCGGATCAGTATCCGGACAATGCCCATGTGCTGACATGGGAAGGCATCATTCTGGCCTCATGGGCCAAGGCGCGCGGTGGCCTTGGAGCACTGGATCTGGCCAAGGAAGCCAAGGCCACGCTCGAGAAGGCAATCACGCTCGACCCCAAGGGCGACAACGCCTCAGCCTATGTGACGCTTGGCGCGCTCTATGACAAGGCGCCCGGCTGGCCGGTGGGCTTCGGGGATGATGAGAAGGCGGGAGAAGTGCTGCGCAAGGGGCTTGAGGTCAACCCGACGGGCATGGATACCAATTATTATTACGCCGATTATCTGGCCTCAGAAGGCCGTGATGAGGAAGCGTTCAAGCATGCGCGCCTCGCTCAGGACGGGCCGCCGCGCCCCAACCGTGAGCTGGCCGATCAGGAATTGCAGAAAGAGATCGCCGCACTGATCAAGCGCCTGCAGTGAGTCTCTGGCATCCGTATCGCTTGCATGGCTGTCAGAAGCGGAGGCTGGCTGGAGCGACCATCAGTGGGCCCAGCAAGTGAACGGCAGCGCTGGCGTCAGGCGCTGTTCTAACAGCCTTGAATGAATTCCCGATTCCCTGAATGACTGAGTCCTTGAGCCCCACGGCCCGAGCGGAAATTCCGCTCGGGCCGTGTCGTTTATCGCTCTGTGGATGAGAAGTCGTCCAGGTGTCTTCAGGCGGCGCCTTGAATGGCGCTGATGACTGACTCGGTACGGCGCGGCGAGCAAGTTTGCAGGTGACGGGCTGGCCAGTCTCGTGGCAGGACAGGATAATGCCTGCTCAGCCAAGGAGGATGCATGAGCGAGCAACAAGAGCACGTCGCAGGGCAACAGGCCTTCGCACATGATGATGTCGAACTGGTCGAGGCCAGGGTGTTGCAGGACGGCTTCTTTCGCCTCGAGCAGCGCGAATTCCGCCACCAGCGTTTCAACGGTGGCTGGAGCGATGTGATCCATCGCGAGGTGCATGTCCGTCACGATGCGGTAGGCGTATTGCCCTACGACCCGGTCAACGACCGCGTGGTCTTCGTCGAGCAGATTCGTGCCGGCATGCTGGAAGATGCACGCACGCCTTGGAGTCTGGAGCCGATTGCAGGGCTGGTGGACAAGGACGAACAGGCCCAGGAGGTCGCGCGCCGTGAGGCGGTCGAGGAGGCGGGGTGTGAGCTGACCGACCTGATCGAACTCTACCGCTACTACCCGAGCCCCGGCGCCTGTACCGAGGAGGTCACGCTGTTCATCGGTCTGTGTGACAGCAGTGGGCTGGGCGGCGTGCATGGTCTGGCCGAGGAGAATGAAGATATCCGCGTGCATGTGCTCGATTTCCAGGCGGCCCTCACGCTGCTGGAACAAGGGCGGTTGGGCAATGCGATGGCCATCATGGCCATGCAATGGCTGCTGCGTGAACGTGCCTCGTTGCGCGTCATGCATGCCTGAGGCAGTGAAGGCGAAGCTTGGCAATCCCCCGTGTCTCACGCAGGCTTCCTCAACCTGCGCGCCAGAGCTGCTATTCTAGAGGCTTGCTGAAAACCGGCAGCCAGCAACGATCACTGTCTGCGTCAGTGTCCGTATCAGTCTCGGTTTTCATCTCAGCTTCAGTCCCGAGAGCTGGACTCGATAGCCGACAGCCTGAGCGCTGGCGCAGCGCTTGATTTATCGCACGTTGCCCGCATCTTGCCACGCACGATAGCGGGCGTGCTTTGACAGACAACATGCCAATGTTCTGAGATTCGCAAGGAGATCGCCCATGCAGGTCAAGAAAGCCTATGTGGCTGACCTAAAAGCACTCCATGCCGAGTGCGGGTCCAATTATCTGCGCCTCACGCGTATCCTCGGCAAGGCCGAGGCCGGTGACAGCTTCGCCTTCCCGCTGGCGGGCAATCAGGGCCACTTCGGCACGCTGCTGCTCGAGGTGGTCGAATGCGCGCCCTATACCACCATGGTCACGGTCGCCCAGACCGGCGTGCTGGACCACATCATCGATTCGCCGCGCATGAGCGTGCACCTGTACCACGATGTGCGCATGGCGGAGGTCACCGACTTTCAGCGCCAACGTCACTTCTCAGGGCGCAATCGTTATCCGAATCCGCGCATGCACCAGCCGGACGAAAAGCTTCAGCTCAATCGCTTTCTCGGCGAATGGCTGACCCATGCCCGCGCCTTCGGGCAGGCGGATGTGCCGGAGTTGCCGTGACGTTTGGGGCTGGCATGGCGCACAGGCGCTGACACCCGATGGATTTCCCGTCTTGATTGACAGAACCGCGATGGCCCGGCCGTCGCGGTTCTGTTCATTTCCCTGCTGCTCGAGAGACCGATGCGACTGATTCAGATAAGTGATTGCCATCTGCGCGCCGACCCTGATGCGCGTTCACGGCTGGGCTTCCCCTGGCGTCAGCTGGAGGCGGTGATGGCGCATGCCTCGCGCCTGCGCCCCGATATCCTGCTGGTGACCGGTGATGTCAGCCAGGATGAGAGCCCTGCCTCCTATCGCATGGCGGCAGAGTTGTTCGATGGCCTGGGCTGCCCCTGGTTCTGGTTCGCGGGCAACCACGATCACCCTGAATTCATGCAGGAGCTGCGTCCCTTCCATCACGAGCTGGATCTGGGCGACTGGCGACTGTTGTGTCTGGATTCGCGCGTCACCGGGCAGGCCGGGGGAGAGCTTGGCGAGGAGCAATTGAGCGAGCTTGCGCAGTCACTGGCGCTTTCCGTCGAGCTGGACTCGCGCCCGATCCTGCTGGCCATGCATCATCATCCGCTGCCGATCGGCTCGGACTGGATGGATGCGCTGGGCCTTGCCGACCGCGATGCGCTGTGGGAAACGTTGCGTCCGTACCCGCAGGTGCGGGCCGTACTGTGTGGGCATATCCATCAGGCCTTCACGCAACTCATGCCGTGTGGGCAGGGCAGTGTGGCCGTCTATGGCGTTCCCTCCACCTCCGATCAGTTCGCTCCGCTGAGCCATGATTTCGCCGTGGATGAGGCGGCGCGCCCCGGCCTGCGCGTGGTGGATCTCGATGGCGAGCATCTCGAGACCTGGGTGGAGCGGGTCACGCTCTAGCCAGGCTCGCAAGGAAGGGCGGGCAAGCTCGCCCCCATGCGCTGCCACAGCGTCAGCGTGAGTGCCCTGGGCGTCAGCATGAATGCCCTCGGTGTTGATGAGTGTGGCGCAAGACCCACAGGTATCAGGTATGCCTTTTTGGTCTTAAAAGATAGTTTCTGATTCTTTGACGTTATCAAGGCGGGGCGAGTACCGTGTAACCATTCGGCGTGCTCCCTCGGGGCATCCATCTGTCGCTGACAGAGCGCGCCACTGACTTCACGGGCCGCCTCTCGGGGCGTGTCCCAACGCTCACGAGGTTGCCGCACGCGATGCTTACCCCCGAACGTCAGACCCATCTCAAGCAGCTTGAGGCCGAATCCATTCACATCATCCGTGAAGTGGCAGCGGAATTTGCCAATCCGGTCATGCTGTATTCCATCGGCAAGGATTCCGCCGTCATGCTGCACCTGGCGCGCAAGGCCTTTGCGCCGGGCGTGCCGCCGTTCCCGCTGATGCACGTCAACACCACCTGGAAATTCCAGGAAATGATCAAGTTCCGCGACGAGATGGCCGCGGAAGTCGGCATGGAGTTGATCGAGCACATCAACCAGGAAGGCGTCGAGGCGGGCATCAACCCGTTCGATCACGGCAGTGCCAAGTACACCGACATCATGAAGACCGCCGGTCTCAAGCAGGCACTCGACAAGCACGGCTTCGATGCCGCCTTCGGTGGCGCACGTCGTGATGAGGAAGCCTCGCGGGCCAAGGAGCGCGTCTACTCCTTCCGTGATCAGTACCACCGTTGGGACCCCAAGAACCAGCGTCCGGAGCTGTGGAACATCTACAACTCCAAGATCAACAAGGGTGAGTCCATCCGCGTCTTCCCGCTCTCCAACTGGACCGAGCTGGACATCTGGCAGTACATCTATCTCGAATCCATCAAGATCGTGCCGCTGTACTACTCCGCCGTGCGTCCGGTGGTGAAGCGTGACGGCCTCGACATCATGGTCGACGACGATCGTCTGCCGCTCAAGGAAGGCGAAGTGCCGGAGATGAAGTCCGTGCGTTTCCGCACCCTGGGCTGCTACCCGCTGACCGGCGCCGTGGAATCCACCGCCGCGACCCTGCCGGAAATCATCCAGGAAATGCTGCTGACGCGTACCAGCGAGCGCTCCGGGCGTGCCATCGATCACGACCAGGCAGGCTCGATGGAGAAGAAGAAGCGCGAAGGTTATTTCTAAGGTCGCCTCAGCACATTGCCTGCAGGCGCCGCCACGCGGCGCTTGATGACCTGAACGAACAATTCGCCTGATGAGTCGGCTCGCAGCCTCACGAGACACTGGTTCGCGACACTGGCTCGCCACCTCATCAGGCCCATGACAGCGGCAAGGAGAAGAGTGTGTCCCACGCGTCAGACAAGATTTCCGCGGATATCGAAGCCTACCTGCAAGAACACGAGCGCAAGGACCTGCTGCGCTTCATCACCTGCGGTAGCGTCGATGATGGCAAGTCGACCCTGATCGGTCGTCTGCTGTTCGATTCCAAGCTGATCTATGAAGATCAGCTGGCCTCCATCACCCAGGCCTCCAAGACCAGTGGCACCACCGGTGACGAGGTCGATCTGGCCCTGCTGGTCGATGGCCTGCAGTCCGAGCGTGAGCAGGGCATTACCATCGATGTCGCCTATCGCTTCTTCTCGACCGACAAGCGCAAGTTCATCATCGCCGACACGCCGGGGCACGAGCAGTACACTCGCAACATGGCCACTGGTGCCTCGTCCGCGAGCCTGGCGATCATCCTGATCGATGCGCGCTACGGCGTGCAGACCCAGACCCGTCGTCACAGCTTCATCGCCGACCTGCTGGGCATCCAGCACCTGGTGATCGCGGTCAACAAGATGGACCTGGTCGATTACTCCGAGACGCGCTTCAACGAGATCGTCGCCGAGTATCAGGAATTCGCCAACAAGCTGAACGCGCCGGACATCCGCTTCGTGCCGATGTCCGCGCTCAAGGGCGACAACGTCGTCAATCGCAGCCCGTCACTGGACTGGTACACCGTCGATGGCGAAGCGGGTCCGTCACTGCTGGAGGTGCTGGAGACCGTCGAGCTGACCCACGACCAGAACCTCAGCGATCTGCGCTTCCCGGTGCAGTACGTCAATCGGCCCAACCTCGATTTCCGCGGTTACTGCGGCACTTTGGCGGCCGGTGTCGTGCGCCCGGGTGATAGCGTCAAGGTGCTGCCGTCCGGCAAGACCTCGACCATCGAGCGCATCGTCACCTTCGATGGTGATCTCGAGATCGCCTACCCGGGTCAGGCCATCACCCTGACGCTCGATGACGAGATCGACATCTCGCGTGGCGACTGGCTGGTGGCGGCGGATGCCGAACTGCCGCTTTCCAATGCGCTGGAAGCGGATGTCGTCTGGATGCACGAGAAGCCGCTGCAGCCGGGCCGTCAGTACGATATCAAGCTGGCGACCCGTGACCTGACCGGCCAGGTCAGCGCCATCGACTACCTCTACGACGTCAACACGCTGGAGCATCACGAGGGCGACAGTCTGGCGCTGAACGCCATCGGCCGCGTCCAGCTCGAGCTGACCCAGGCGGTGCCGGTGGATGACTACCGCTCAAGCCCGGGTACCGGCAGCTTCATCGTCATCGATCGCCTGAGCAACGTGACCGTCGGCGCGGGCATGATTCGCGGCGTGGGTCGCTCCGGCACCCAGGCCACCACCCAGCAGACCGACTGGGCCGCGTTTGAAGCCGACCTCAACGCGCTGGTGCGCAAGCACTTCCCGCACTGGGAAGCCCGCGACGTACGCGAACTGCTCGGCCGCACCAACTGATTCCGTCCTGTAGCGACAGCAGAATGGAAGTCAGCGAAATACCAACAACAACGCTGGACACGCAATAACAACACGGCCTGCTGGAATGAAGCCGGAGAACGCAAAAGCCCCCATGGCCGCAAGGCGATGGGGGCTTTTTGCATGGTGCGGCTCACACCTGGCGCATCAGGCGACAGCAGTGTCGATGGCGAGCGGGGCGGAGGGGCCGAAATGCTCGTGGTGACACTGGCTGAGCGGTACGCCGATACGGCTGAGGTGCTGGATCATGCTCTGCATGAAGCCATGCGGGCCGATCACGAAGGCCTGCAGCGACTCGGCGCTGGCACCGGTCGCGGCGATCTGCTGCGCCAGCCAGTCGCGCTCGATGATGCCCAGCTGCGCATGGGGCGGCAGCGTCTCGGCCTGTTCGTAGCAGACCTGATAATGCAGCTGCATTGGATACTGCGCGACCAGCGCCTTGAGGGTGGCGTCGAAGGCATGTACCTCGGGATTGCGCGCTGCATGCAGATAGATCACCTGGCGGCCTGCTGCCAGCGCCGCCGTCAGCAGCGAAAGCATCGGCGTCTGGCCGACACCGGCCGACAGCAACAGCACCGGGGCATCGGCGCTCTGCGGGGCAGCATGCTCGAAGGTCAGCTCGCCGGCCGGCGGCAGCAGTTCGATCTCGTCACCTGCCTTCAGCGCATGCAGGTACTGGCTGGACTGGCCGTGGGCCTCACGCTTGACCGAGATGCGGCAGAAGCGCTCGTCCGGCGCGTGGGACAGGCTGTAATGGCGGTGGATCACGCCCTGCGGTGTCGTCAGGCGCATGCCGATGTACTGGCCCGGCAGGAAGGAGAACATCGGGCCTTCCACCGGTGCCAGGTACAGCGAGCGAATCTCGCGGCTCTCGTCCTGCGTGCGCACGATGCGGAAGCGGCGCAGCCCCTGCCAGCCGCCGCGGGTAGCGGCGAAGCTGTCGTAGCGGCCCTGCTCGGCGGCGATCAGCACAGCGGCCAGTTCCCCGTAGAGGGCGCCCCAGGCATCGGCGATCTCCGGTGTGACGACGTCCCCCAGTACCTCGCCGATGGCGGCCATCAGGCACTCGCCGACGATGGGGTAGTGTTCCGGCAGGATATTGAGCGAGACATGCTTGCTGACCACGGGCGCCAGCAGGCGGTCCACCGCCTCACGCGAGTGGCGCGCGCCGACATAGGCGAGTACGGCGCCGGCCAGCGCACGGGCCTGGCCGCCGCTGGCCTGGTGGGTCTGATTGAACAGCGGCTTCACCTCGGGATAGCGCTCGAACATCAGCGGATAGAAGCGCGCCGTGATGGCATTGAGGTGCTCGGCGACGACGGGAGCGGTGGCGGCGATCAGGTCTTCCTGGGCGTTGGTCAGCATGACGATACCTCTGATTGATGTCCTCCTATCCATGGCAAGGGGCGTGCCAACTCTCGAGGCCAGACGTCATGCACTCTGCAGGCCTGTGATGTCAAAATGACATGGTTATGTAGCGTGTTTTAATGACATCATGCGTGTCATGATGACATCAATCTTCAGTCCTCTCTCACTACCGATACCTGCAAGGATGACCGCATGCCCGATGCCCACTTGCCCCTGAACGATACGCCGGTGGCGGCTGTGAATGCCTGGCTCGCCGCCTGGTTGTCCCGCGAGGAGGGCGGCGAGCGGCGCGCGCTGCCATGGACGCGTCTGCTGGCCGCGATCATGCAGCAGCTGCCCGGTGAGGCGGCGACCCTGATGCGCTACCTGCCCGAGCGTGACGAGCTGTTGCCACTGGCCACCTACGGCCTGCCTGCCGAGGTGCGCGGGCGACGCTTCGCGCTGGCGGAGCACCCGCGGCTCAAGGCGATCGCCGAGCACACGGGAGTGCATCGTTTCGCGTTGGACAGCGACCTGCCGGACCCCTTCGATGGCCTGCTGGGGGACGTGCATGGGCCGGATCTGCTGGTGCATGACTGCGCCGGTATCGCGCTGCGCGAGGGCGATACCCTGCTGGGGGTGATGACCTTCGATGCGCTGACGCCGGGGGTGCTGGCCCCGCTGGAATCGCTGAGCGCCTCTGCGAGTACGGACGAGCTGGCACTTCCGCTTCAGGAGGTGCAGGCCTGGTTGTCACTCCCCGCGCATTGCCTGTCGCTGTCACTGCGACAGGAGTGGGCTGCGGGGGCCACGGACGGCAGGTCAGGGCTTTCGGCGCCGATGGTGGTGTCACCGACAGGCATGGCGTCACAGAGCGCCATGGCCTGCCCGCAGCGTGGCCCGGCGATGGCCAGGCTCGAGGCGCAGCTGGAGGCGGTCGCCGATACCGAGATGACGGTGCTGGTGCAGGGCGAGACCGGCGTGGGCAAGGAGGGCGTGGTCCAGCGCCTGCACGACGCTTCCCGGCGGGCTGCGCGGCCACTGGTACGCATCAACTGCGCCGCCTTGTCGCCGGACCTGGTCGAAAGCGCGCTATTCGGGCATCGGCGTGGCGCCTTCTCGGGCGCGACCCATGATCACCGTGGCCACTTCGTGATGGCGGATGGCGGCACCCTGCTGCTGGATGAGATCGGCGAGCTGCCGCTGGCGCTGCAGCCCAAGCTGCTTCGGGTCTTGCAGGAGGGCGAGCTGCAGCCGCTGGGCAGCGATCGCGTAGTCAGGGTCGATGTGCGCGTCATCGCGGCCACCAATCGCGATCTCGAGGCGGAGGTCGCCGCCGGGCATTTCCGTGAAGACCTCTATCACCGCCTGAGCGTCTATCCGCTCAGAGTGCCGCCGCTGCGTGAGCGCGGACGTGCGGACCTGCTGGCGTTGGCCGGCACCTTCCTTGAACACAACCGCACGCGCCTCGGACTGGGCAATCTGCGTCTGACGCCGGCGGCGGAGCGCCTGCTGTGCGACTACCCCTGGCCCGGCAACGTGCGTGAGCTGGAGCACTGCCTGAGCCGCGCCGCCCTGCATGCCCGGCTCGCGCACGGTGCCCACCCGACTCGCCTGCGCGCCGATGGGCGCCAGCTGGTGGTGATCACGCCGGAGCTGCTCGGGCTGGAGGTCAATACCGAGGTGTCACTCGAGCGGGTCGCCAGCGCGGCGCAGGAGATTCAGGGCGCGCAGGTGGGAAGAATGGATCAGACGGCAGGAGCGAGTCAGGCGGCGGAAGCGAGTCAGGCAGGAGGAGCAAGCTCTGCACAGCGCACCGCCTGGCAGGGAGGCGACGAGACGCTGGGACTGCGCGATGCCACCGAGGCGTTTCAGCGCGAGCACATCTCGCGGGTCTGGCAGGCGAGTGATCGCAACTGGGCGGAGGCGGCGCGCAGGCTCAAAGTCGATCGCGGCAACCTGTACCGACAGGCGCAGCGTCTGGGAATTGTCTGAGACGCGAGGCAGTGTCTGTTATGAGAAAAGAAGACGGCGATGCTCATGGAGCAACGCCGTTCTTGTATTTCTGCCGCCGCCGGCCCTGGTGCGACGAGAAGTCCGTGTCTCGAACGCGCGTTCAGACGCCAGTTCAGGCGCGAGTGGCGATCAGTACCGCACGCCGCGGCGCCGGGTGGCCTTCGCGGGTCAGGCTCGGGTCAGCGGGATCGAGGAAGTCGCTCAGCGAGTGGTAGGTCATCCAGTCGGTGGCACGCTGCTCGTCCAGGGTGGTCACGGCTTCATCGACGATGCGCACGTCCTTGAAGCCGGCGCGCTCGCACCAGTGGGCCAGCGCCTGCGAGGAGGGCAGGAAGTAGACATTGGGCATCGCGGCGTAGCGTTCGCCGGGCATCAGCACCGTCGTCACGTCACCTTCCACCACCAGGGTTTCCAGCACCAGCTCGCCGCCGGGACGCAGGGTGTCACGCAGCTGGAAGAGGTGGTCCATCGGCGAGGGGCGGTGATAGAGCACGCCCATCGAGAACACGGTATCGAAGGCGCCCATCTTCGTCGGCACATCCTCGATGCCCACCGGCAGGAAGTGCAGGTTGCGGCCCTGGGGGTGGTCCGCGCCGATGAAGTGGCGCACGGCATGGAACTGGCAGTAGAAGCGCGGCGAAGGGTCGATCACCAGCGTGAAGGCCGCACCTGCACCGACCATGCGCCAACCGTGGTAGCCATTGCCGCCGCCGACATCCAGTACGCGGCGATGGGTGAGGTCCGACAGATACGGCGCGAGACGCTGCCACTTCCAGTCGGAGCGCCATTCGGTGTCGATATGGATCTCGTCGAGCTGATAGGGGCCCTTTCGCCACGGCATCATCGCGCGCAGCAGGTTCTCGCTCTGGCGCAGCTGGCCGCTAGTCAGGCCAGTGGGAAAGCGTGCACCGACCCGGTCGGCATCCAGTTGAACATCGCGCGCGTCGGGCAGGGCGGGCAGCTTTTCCAGCGCGCCATGCCAGGCCTTGAGGTCGGCGTGACGCTTGCGGTCCAGGCCAGTGGCCAGTTGCTTGGGCAGGGCGCCCAGCCAGCGGGCGAAGCCGTCGCCGACGGCGCCTGGCTCACAGGCAAACTCGGTGAAGGCGCGGTAAAGGTCGCGGTCATACGGGGAAATGCTCATGCGCTGGGTCGGGTCCGTGCAGGCGTAGCGGTCATTCGGCGGCTTTGAAGGCGACCATCGATGCGAAATTCAGGTATTGCAGCCAGGTGTGGCTGCGCTGGAAGCCGGCGCGCGCCAGGCGCTCGTGATGCGTGTTCAGGCTGTCGGGCTTCATCACGTCCTCGAGGGCCTCACGTTTCTGGGAAATTTCCAGATCGGAGTAGCCGTTGGCGCGCTTGAAGTCATGATACCGTTCGATCAGCCAGGCATTCTCGACCGGATCATCGCTGATGATCTTCTCGGAGAGGATCAGCGCGCCGCCGGGCTCCAGCGCCGCGAACAGCTTGTCGATCACGGCGTCGCGGTCTTCCGGCGGCAGGAACTGCAGCGTCAGATTGACCACGATCATGCCAGCCGGCTGATAGTCGAGGGTGCGAATGTCGGCTTCGGTGACGTTGATGCGGTGGTCGGGGAAGGCCTCGGCGAGTTCGCGGCTGGCGCGCTCGACCATCGGTCTGGACAGATCGACGGCTTCGATCTCGATATCCTCGGCGGCCATCTCGCGGGCCAGCGCCATGCTGGCAGCACCCAGTGAGCAGCCCAGATCATAGACCCGCGCGCCGGGGCGCAGGTGAGCGCGGGCCATCAGGCCCAGCATGGCGATGATCTGACCGTAACCCGGCACCGAGCGGCGCAGCATGTCCGGAAAGCAGCTGACGACCTGCTCGTCGAAGGAGAAGCTGGCGACACGGTCAAGGGGTGTCGTAAATATCGCGTCACGGTAAGATGCATCACTCATGGATCAAGGCTTCATCGGGCAGTGGGCCAGGGCGACATGCCTGTGGCCGAGGACCGGCCGGGCAGAGCGCCCCGTCGGGCCCGCCATTCTACGCATTCGGCGCCCGTGACGCACCCGTCACGGCTGGCGGGTGATGCCTCCATCAATCGATTTCAGGCCGGGCCTTGCAGGGCCGGTCATTACACTTCAAGGAGAGAGGTGGCCATGTCCACTCAATCAGCGGCACGTTCTGCGCGTCGTAATACCCAGGCCTGGCAGGCTCTCGCGCGCCATCATCAAGAGCAGATGGCCGATGTGCATCTGAAGGACCTGTTCGCCGAGGATGCGGCGCAAGGGCGTGACCGAGTGGCGACCTTCACGCGCTCTGCCGCGGGACTGCGTCTGGATCTCTCCAAGCAGCGCCTCAAGGGCGAGACCCTGGAGCTGCTGCTGGATCTGGCGCGCGAAACCGGTGTCGAGCAGGGCATCAAGCGCCTGCTGGCCGGTGAGCATGTCAATCGCTCCGAAGACCGTCCGGCGCTGCACGCCGCGCTGCGTCTGCCGCGCTCCGCCAGCCTCGAGGTGGACGGCGAGGATATCGTGCCGGCCATCCACGAGAGCCTCGAGCACCTGGCCGAGATGGTCGACACCTTCCACAGCGGCCAGTGGCGTGGCGCCACCGGCAAGCCGATCACCGACGTGGTCAACCTCGGTGTCGGTGGCTCGGACCTGGGCCCGCTGATGGTCTCCAGCGCCCTGAGTGATTGCCGCCCCAAGGACATCCACGAGATCGGCGTGCACTTCGCCTCGACCATGGATGGCTCCCAGCTGGCGGATTATCTGGAATCCTTCAGCCCGGAAACCACGCTGTTCATCCTGTCCTCCAAGTCATTCTCGACCATCGACACGCTGTCTAATGCCCGCACCGCCCGCGACTGGCTGAAATCACGCCTCGACCCGGAAGGGCGCCTCGAGGCGCTGATCAACCGCCAGCACTTCATCGGCGCTTCCGCCAAGCCGGAAAAGATGACCGAGTGGGGCATCGCGCCGGAACATCAGCTGCTGTTCTGGGATTGGGTCGGCGGGCGCTATTCGCTGTGGGGCACCATCGGTCTGCCCATCGCGCTCAATGTCGGCATGGACAACTTCCGTCGCCTGCTGGCCGGGGCGCATGAGCTGGATGAGCACTTCCGCACCGCGCCGCTGGAAGACAACCTGCCAGTGCTGCTGGCGCTGGCCGGTATCTGGAACAACAATTTCCTCGATATCCGCGCCCACTCCATCCTGCCCTACGACGGTCGCCTGGAATACTTCGCCAGCTACCTCGAGCAGCTGGAGATGGAATCCAACGGCAAGTCAGTGACCAACGATGGCGAGATGATCGACTACTCGACCTGTCCGGTGCTGTGGGGCCAGCTGGGGCCGAACGCCCAGCACGCCTTCTATCAGCTGCTGCACCAGGGCACCCAGGCGGTCGAGTGTGACTTCATCGCGCCGATGTGCCGTTATGACCATGTCGAGGACGCCGAGACACGCGCCCACCTCAAGGCACAGCACCGCCTGACGCTGGCCAACTGCTTTGCCCAGTCACGTGTACTGATGCTGGGCGATGACGCCATCCCTGGTGATGAGGCGCAGCCGAACCACAAGCGCTACCGTGGCAATCAGCCGTCGACCACGCTGTTGCTGGAAACGCTGACACCGGAAACGCTGGGCGCGTTGATTGCGCTCTACGAGCAGAAGGTCTTCGTTCAGGCCACCATCTGGGATATCAACCCGTTCGATCAGTGGGGCGTGGAGCTGGGCAAGCAGATCGCCACCGCCACCGAAGCGACCATGACCACCGGCGAAGGCTTCGAGACGCTGGATGCCTCCAGCCGTGCGCTGATCGAAGCGGTGTGGGCAGCCCAGGATCAGGACCCGCGCTGAGCCCAAGACGGATGTGAGTGAGTGAAGGCATGCTGATGTGCCATGCAAGACGAGCGTCGGCGGCAGTCGTCGCTCTCTGTTGATTTATACAGTATTCTCGCTATCCTATAAGCGAATCAATCGTTTACACTAGACAGCACGACGCGGACCGTCGAAAACCCTGCTTCCAGCGTATGAACGCTCGAGAGATGCCCAGCCATCTTGAGGCGTGGGAGGGGAGGTTTCGCGGTCTGGCGTGTTGTCGGGAGTGCTGATGGGCAATTCCCCCTTTCCGTCAGATACGGCAGCGATGCACGCCGCCGCGCCCGTCAAGGGCCTGCTGTATCTGCACGGCTTCAATTCGGCCAGTTGTTCGCCCAAGGCACGCTTGATGCAGCGCGCGGCAGAGCAGTTCGGCCTGCCGTGCGTAATGCCGGATATCCCCCCGGAGCCCGGCGCGGGTCAGGCGGCGGTCAACGCGGCCTATCTCACGTTGTGTGAGCGCCTGGCGCTGGACCCCGCAGACCCTGCCTGTGACGACGCCATCATGGTGATCGGCAGCTCCATGGGCGGCTTTCTGGCCACCTGGCTGGTCGCGCGTGAGGCCGCACGCCTCGAGGGGCCGGCTGGTCCTTCTCAGAGCGTCTGGCGTCAGGGGCCGCGCAGTGTGCTGATCAATCCGGCCGTGCGTCCCGCGCGACTGGTCAGCGAATGGCTCGGCTCGGTGCATGCCAACCCCTATACCGGCGTGACGTTCACCGTCACCGAGGATTTCGGACCCGGACTGCTCGCATTGGAAGCGGAGCCGGTCACGGCGCAGCGCACCCTGGTGCTGTTGGCGACGGCCGATGAGACATTGGATGTCAATGATGCCGCAGGGCTCTATCAGGGAAGTCGCTTGATCATCACGCCGGGTGGCGATCACGGCTTTGCGCAGCTGGCGGAATACCTGCCGGCGATCATGGCGCATGGCGGGCACCGGCTGGCCCCCGCCACCGCAGCGGCGATGCATGTCGCGCCGGACTAGCAGGCCATGCGCGTGGTGCTTTCTGCTACGACACACCACGACCTGGCTGGGCACGGCACCTCTTGGCACGACATGGATTGGCACGACTTGGCAGGGCGTTTGATGCTGAACGCCAGGCGCCGGTCTCTCATTTTTCAGGAATCCGTTGTCCGTCTCGCGCACGTGAAATGGCGAGTCGGATGGCAGACGTCAACACCAAGGACACAAGGCTGCGATGAGTCAGTACAGCGCCAGTTCCATTGAGGTTCTCTCCGGCCTCGAACCGGTCCGCAAGCGGCCCGGCATGTATACCGACACTTCTCGGCCCAACCACCTGGCGCAGGAAGTCATCGACAACTCCGTCGATGAGGCGCTGGCGGGGCACGCGAAGGAAATCCGCGTGCGCCTGCTCGAGAATGGCGGTATCGAGGTCAGCGATGACGGTCGTGGCATGCCCACCGACATCCACCCCGAGCATGGCGTGACCGGCATCGAGCTGATCCTCACCAAGCTGCACGCGGGCGGCAAGTTCTCCCAGGACAGCTACCGCTTCTCCGGCGGCCTGCACGGCGTGGGCGTCTCGGTGGTCAATGCGCTGTCGACGCGTCTGGAAGTGGAAGTGTGCCGCGATGGCCTGCGTCAGCGCATCGCCTTCGAGAATGGCGAGAAGGCCGAGGAGCTGACCCAGATCGGCACCGTCGGTAAGCGCAATACCGGCACCCTGGTGCGCTTCTGGCCGGACGAGAGCTACTTCGACAGCCCGCGCCTGGCGATGCCGCGCCTGCGCCACCTGCTGCGTGCCAAGGCCGTGCTGTGTCCGGGCCTCAAGGTCGTGCTCATCGAGACCGATGGCAGCGAGACGACCTGGCACTACGAGGATGGTCTGCGCGATTACCTGCTCGGCGCCACCGATGGCTTCGAACGCCTGCCGGAATCGCCCTTTGTCGGCCATTTCGAGGACGAGGAGCACGGGGTCGACTGGGCGATCCAGTGGCTGCCGGAAGGCGGTGAGCTGGTGCAGGAACCCTACGTCAACCTGATTCCCACGCCGCTGGGCGGCACCCACGTCAATGGCCTGCGCTCCGGTCTGCTCGAGGCGCTAAAGGAATTCTGCGACTACCGCAGCCTGCTGCCGCGTGGCGTCAAGCTGAGCGCGGATGACCTGTGGGAGCGCGCCGCCTTCGTGCTGTCGGTGAAGATGCTCGATCCGCAGTTCGCCGGCCAGACCAAGGAGCGTCTGTCCTCACGCAGCGTCGCCGCCTTCGTCTCCGGCGTGGTCAAGGACGCCTTCTCGCTGTGGCTCAACCACCATGTCGATCAGGCCGAAGCGCTGGCGGAACTGGTGATCTCGGCGGCCCAGCGCCGTCTGAAGAGCGCCAAGAAGGTCGCGCGCAAGAAGGTTACCTCCGGGCCTGCGCTGCCGGGCAAGCTCTCGGACTGCTCAAGCTCCGACCCCGCCGACAGCGAGCTGTTTCTGGTCGAGGGTGACTCCGCCGGCGGCAGCGCCAAGCAGGGCCGCAACCGCGAGACCCAGGCGATCCTGCCGCTGCGCGGCAAGATCCTCAATACCTGGGAAGTCGAGTCGCATGACATCTACTCCTCCCAGGAAGTCCACGACATCGCGGTCGCCATCGGCCTGGACCCGGGCTCGGATGACCTCACCAAGCTGCGCTATCACAAGGTCTGCATCCTGGCGGATGCCGACTCCGATGGTCTGCACATCGCCACGCTGCTGTGCGCGCTGTTCGTGCGTCACTTCCCGGCGCTGGTGGATGCCGGGCGTGTCTTCGTCGCCATGCCGCCGCTGTACCGCATCGACCTGGGCAAGGAAGTGCATTACGCCCTGGACGAGAGCGAGAAGGCGCACATCCTCAAGCAGCTCGAGAGCAAGCGTGGCACGCCCAATGTGCAGCGCTTCAAGGGTCTGGGTGAGATGAATCCGCTGCAGCTGCGCGAAACGACCATGGCGCCGGACACCCGCCGTCTGGTGCAGCTGACGCGCAGTGCGGATGACGGCACCCACGAGATGCTCGATATGCTGCTGGCCAAGAAGCGCGCCAGTGATCGCAAGAGCTGGCTCGAGGACTACGGCAACATGGCCGACATCGAGGTCTGATCATCGTGAGCTTCGAGAGCAGCTGAACTTCGAAAGCCAGACAAGCTGCGCGACAGCATTCTTTCGGGAGCGCCACAGTCAGGCGCTCCCCGGTTTTACGCTCGTAATCAAGGTCAAGCGCCCATGAGCATGGATATCCAGGTCGCGGAGGGTGACGTCGAACGTCTGGCCCTGCGCGACTACACCGAAAAGGCGTACCTCGACTACTCGATGTACGTGATTCTCGACCGCGCCCTGCCGCATGTCGGCGATGGCATGAAGCCGGTGCAGCGCCGCATCGTCTACGCCATGCGCGAACTGTCCCTGACGGCCAACGCCAAGTACAAGAAGTCGGCGCGTACCGTCGGCGACGTACTGGGCAAGTTCCACCCCCACGGTGACAGCGCCTGTTACGAGGCGATGGTGCTGATGGCGCAGCCGTTCAGCTATCGCTATCCGCTGGTGGATGGTCAGGGCAACTGGGGTAGCCAGGATGACCCCAAGTCCTTCGCGGCGATGCGTTACACCGAATCGCGGCTGTCGAAGTACTCCGAGGTGCTGCTGTCCGAGCTCTCCCAGGGTACCGTCGACTGGGTGCCCAACTTCGATGGCACCATGAACGAGCCCAAGGTGCTGCCGGCGCGTCTGCCCAATGTGCTGCTCAACGGCACCACCGGTATCGCGGTGGGCATGGCGACCGACATCCCGCCGCACAACGTGCATGAAGTCGTGGCCGCCACGCGCCATCTGCTGCGTCATCCGGACTCCGACAGCGATCAGCTGATGGAATACCTGCCGGCACCGGACTTCCCCACCGAGGCGGAGATCATCACGCCGCGCACCGACCTCGCCAAGCTCTACCGCACCGGTCGTGGCAGCGTGAAGATGCGCGCCCGCTATGTGCTGGAAGAGGGCGATATCGTGATCACGGCGCTGCCGTATCAGGTCTCCGGCGCCAAGGTGATCGAGCAGATCGCCGCCCAGATGCAAGCCAAGAAGCTGCCGATGGTCGCGGACCTGCGTGATGAGTCCGACCACGAGAACCCGACGCGCCTGCTGATTCAGCCGCGCTCCAATCGTGTCGATATCGAAGGCCTGATGGCGCATCTGTTCGCCACCACGGACCTCGATAAGAACGCGCGCGTCAACATGAACGTCATCGACCTCAAGGGGCGCCCGCGGGTGATGGCGCTGCACGAGATGCTGGCCGAGTGGCTGCGCTATCGTCGCGCCACCGTGCGTCGTCGCCTCGAGCATCGTCTGGCCAAGGTCGAGGACCGTCTGCATATCCTCGAGGGTCTGCTGACGGCTTACCTGAATCTCGACGAGGTGATTCGCATCATCCGCGAGGAGGAAGACCCCAAGGCCAGCCTGATCGAGACCTTCCAGCTCTCCGAGCGGCAGGCCGAGGCGATCCTCGAGCTGCGTCTGCGTCACCTGGCGCGTCTTGAAGAGATGAAGCTGCGTGGCGAGCAGGACGAGCTCAAGCGCGAGCGCAAGCACCTCAAGCATCTGCTGGGCAATGACGAAGCACTGACGGACCTGATCGACAGTGAGCTTGAGCAGGCCGCCATCGACTTCGGTGATGCACGTCGCTCGCCGCTGGTCGAGCGCGGCGAAGCCAAGGCGCTGTCGGAAGTCGAGCTGATGGGCGCCGACCCGATCACCGTCGCGCTGTCCGAGAAGGGCTGGATCCGTGCCGCCAAGGGGCATGATATCGACCCCGAAGGCCTGTCCTACAAGGCCGGCGACCGCTTCCATCTGGCGGCGCGCGGCAAGACCAATCAGCCGCTGGTGCTGCTGGATGACACCGGGCGTGCCTACACCCTGGCCGCGCACAATCTGCCCAGTGCGCGCGGGCAGGGCGAACCAATCACCGGGCGCATGAATCCGGCGGCGGGGGCGGCGATGGTCGGGCTGTTGCTCGATGCGCCTTCCGCACGCTATCTGCTGGCCTCCGATGGCGGCTATGGCTTCGTGACCACGCTCGAGCAGCTGACCGGCAAGAACAAGTCCGGCAAGGCGGCGCTGACCTTGCCGCGCGGCTGTGCGGTGATGCCACCGGTCGAGGTGCCGACAGTGCCGGAGGCTGCCGATGGCACGCCCGCGGCCTTGGAAGTGGCGGTGGTGTCCAACGAAGGGCGCCTGCTGGTCTTCCCGCTCTCCGAGCTGCCCGAGATGTCCAAGGGCAAGGGCAACAAGATGCTGTCGATTCCGGGCGAACGCGCCGCCAATCGCGAGGAGTTTGTGCGCTCGCTGGTGGTCTTGCCCGCCGGCGCGACCCTGGTGGTGCATGCCGGCAAGCGCAAGACCCTGCTCAAGGGGGCGGATCTCGATTATTATCGTGGCGAGCGTGGCCGCCGCGGCAGCAAGCTGCCCAAGGGCTTCCAGAAGGTCGACCGTCTGGCCGTCGATAGTTGATCCGGGCCGGATGGCCTGGCTTGTTAGCTGAGGTGCGTCGGCGTTGACGACGACATGCCCCGTGGGCGACACCTTGATGATTCATTGCTCAGGAATGATTTTCCAATGACACAACGTATCTTGATCCGTGCCACCGGCACGGCTCGTCCAGGACAGCTGGCAGGGCTTGGTCAGGCGCTGGCGCGCAGCGGCGCACGACTGCTGGACATCAATCAGAGCGTGACCTTCGGGCTGGTGTCGCTGGAAGCGCTGGTGGCTCTTGGCGCGGAGTCCGATCTGGAGGCCGCGCTGGCCGCCGCCGGTGAACAGCTGGGGCTGGATGTGCAGGCCGTGCAGGTCGGTGCTGAAGAATATGCGCGCTGGAGCCATCAGGCGGAGCGCCCGCGCTGGATTCTGACGCTGCTGGCGCCGTGTCTGCCGGCCGGCATTCTGGCCGAGGTCGGCGGCCTGACGGCCGAATTCGGCATCACCGTCGAGCTGATGCATCGTCTGTCGGGGCGTGAGCCGCTGGATGGCGAGTCACCGGCCGAAGGCGCCTGTGTCGAGTGCTGGCTGCGCCTGCCGGAGAGTGACACCGATATCAACGCCCTGCGCGAGAAGGCGCTGGCGCTGGGCGCGCTGCACGGTGTCGATATCGCGATCCAGGAAGACGATATCTGGCGTCGTCATCGTCGCCTGATCTGCTTCGACATGGATTCGACGCTGATCCAGACCGAGGTGATCGACGAGCTGGCGCGTCGTCACGGTGTCGGCGAGGAAGTCTCGGAAGTCACCGAGCGGGCCATGCGGGGCGAGCTGGACTTCAAGGAAAGCTTCCGCGAACGCATGAGCAAGCTGGAAGGCCTGGATGAATCGGTGCTGGCCGATATCGCCGCCAATCTGCCGCTGATGGATGGGGTCGAGCGCCTGATGGCCAACCTCAAGGCGCTGGGCTATCGCACCGCGATCCTGTCCGGCGGCTTCACCTACTTCGCGCGTCATCTTCAGCAGCTGCTGGGCTTCGATGAGATCCACGCCAATGAGCTGGTGATCGTCAATGGCAAGGTCACCGGTGAAGTGCGCGAGCCGATCGTCGATGCCGAGCGCAAGGCGCTGCTGCTGCGTGAGATCGCCGAGCGTCATGGCCTGCGCATGGAGCAGACCATCGCCGTCGGTGACGGTGCCAATGACCTCAAGATGCTGGCCGAGGCGGGGCTGGGCATCGCCTTCCGCGCCAAGCCGCTGGTGCGTGAACAGGCGCGTCAGTCGATCTCGACCCTGGGCCTGGATGCCGTGCTCTACCTGATGGGCTATCGCCAGCAGGATCTCGAGCACTGATCCGTGATTCAGCCGCTGAACGCCTGCTCTGAGTGACAAGTCAGTGTGTGAGTGACAACGCCCCCATCGCCGCCGCGATGGGGGCGTTGTCGTCTGGTCATCTGGCCGCAGAATAGTCCCAAAGCAGCAATGCGCTTTCGGGTGTGAGGGCTAGACTGGAGGGGAAGCGCCGACGACTCGTCGCTCGTCAGTTGACGCCATACTGAAACGCCACTCGCCACGCCGTCAGGAGTTTGCCCATGCCGTCACCCTATGACGATGAACTGCACCTGCTGTGCCTGTTTCCGCATGATGCCGCCCTCAAGGGTTTGAAGATTCGCCACGATGCCAGTCCCGACATGGTGGCCGCCGCCGAGCGTCTGCATGCCAAGGGGTTGACCACGCTGCCGGATGGTGGCTATCTGACGTCGGTGGGCCGTGAGGCCGCCGAACACGCCCATCGTCTCAATGACCTGCTTCACGTCCCGATGGCCATGACGGGCACCTGAGTTCGCCCACTGGCATGAATCGCTGATCGCGAGAAGGAAAAACGCCCCGTGGCCTTCGGCCACGGGGCGTTTTCGTCTGCGGCCTCAGGGGTGGAGAGACACCTGTGCGCTCAGGCCTTGTGCTTGCGATAGGTCGCGCGGGTGATCTCGACGATCTCCACGCTGACTTCGCGGGCCGCCTCGCAGTGAGGCTTGAGGGCCTCCATCAGGATATCCGCCAGGCGCGACTTGTTGTCATCGCTGCGGCCTTCCAGCTGGTGGCAGTGCAGATTGACGAAGCCGTGCTTGTGCGCCAGCGGTGCCTGATTGCCGGCCAGACGCCAGTGACGCCAGCTTTCCGCGCGCACCTTGATGTCGGTTTCCTTGAACAGGCCACTTTGCATGGCAGCGGCATGCAGGTCATCCATGATCGCGTCCATGTCGAGGCTGGGGGCCAGACTGTCGGCATAATCAATGACGAGATGAGGCATGTGATGGGCTCCTTGAGCATGGCCACGCCTCTCGGGGCGTGTGCCGATGATGAAATTGGCCAGCGATAGTAGCAAATTTTGCGCAGCACGCCGCCTGTTGTTGCCTCACGCTGCCAGTGCGCCATTCACGCGCTGGCGATGATACCCGTCAGGTTGAGCGAAGATGGCTCGCGCTCGTCGCCCGCAGGGTAAGACGCCGAAGGGCCAGTGGCGGCGTCGACTCCCGGATGTGTCTTGGACATCGTGGGCTTGGACAACGTGGGCTTGGACAGAGGGGGCTTGGATAGAGGTGTCTTGGAGCGTCGGCCGGGCACTTCACGTACCAGGCGCGGCATCAGGAAGCCGGGCAGATGCTCAAGCAGCGCTTCCATCAGGTTGCAGGCCTCTTCATCGCTGACCGCGAAGTGGGCGGCGCCCTGCACGGGGTCGAAGGCATGCAGGTAGTAGGGCAGTACGCCGCACTCGAAGAGGCGCTCGGCGAGGGCCGTCTGCACTTCCACGCTGTCATTGACGCCGCGCAGGATGACGCCCTGGTTGAGCAGGGTGACGCCGGCGCTCTTGAGGCGAGTCATGGCGGCAGCGACGGCGTCGTCCAGCTCGTTGGCATGGTTGGTGTGAATGACCAGCACCTTCTGCAGGCGTGTGGCGCCCAGCCAGCCGAGCAGCTCGTCATTGACGCGGTCCGGAATCACCACCGGCAGGCGCGTGTGGATGCGCAGGCGCTTGAGATGCGGAATCTCGCCCAGCGACTCCACCAGCCACGCCAGGCGCTTGTCGGGCGAGACCAGCGGGTCGCCGCCGGACAGGATCACCTCTTGGATGCGCTCGTCGGCGCGCAGGTAGTCGAGGATATCCTGCCACTGCGCGCGGCTGGGCTGATGGTCGTCATAGGGGAAGTGACGGCGGAAGCAGTAGCGGCAGTTGATCGCGCAGCCACCGCTGGCCATCAGCAGCACCCGGTTGGTGTACTTGTGGATCAGCCCCGGCAGCGGCGTATGCTCGGCCTCTTCCAGCGGATCGGTGACGTAGCCGTCGAGCACATCGGTCTCGGCGTCCAGCGGCAGCACCTGGCGCAATAGCGGGTCGTCGGGGTCATTGGCGCGGATGCGGCTGGCATAGGCCTCGGGCACGCGGATCGCGAACAGTTCATGGCCGTCACGGGCGCCCGGCAGCCATTCGCGCTCCAGCCCCAGGCGCTCCAGCAGAGCCTGTGGAGAGCGGATCACGTCGCGTAGCTGTGCGCGCCAGTCATTCGGGGCAGACGGGGCTTCAGCGGCAGCTAAGAAGGCCTCTGAGGCACGACTTTCGTGGCTGGTGTGCGGGATGGTATGCAAGGATGCAGGGGTTCGGGTTATCATGCGCATCACTTCTAGTCATGATTGCAGCCAATTGACTGCAATCTGGAATTCATGGCGGGCAAGACCCGTTAACGAGTCGAGAGCGAGCAAGATGGCCAACTATTCTACCAACGAATTCAAGTCCGGTCTGAAAGTGATGCTGGACAATGATCCCTGTGCCATCGTCGATAACGAACTGGTCAAGCCGGGCAAGGGCCAGGCCTTCAACCGCGTCAAGCTGCGCAACCTGAAGACCGGTCGTGTATGGGAGCGTACTTTCAAGTCCGGCGAGAGCATCGAAGCCGCCGATGTCATGGAAGTCGACATGGAATACCTCTACACCGACGGTGAGATGTGGCACTTCATGCGTACCGATGGCTCCTTCGAGCAGTACGCTGTCGATGGCAAGGCGCTGGGCGACACGGTCAAGTGGCTGAAAGAGCAGGTCGTCTACACCATCACGCTGTGGAACGACAACGCGATCGCCGTCACCGCGCCGAACTTCATCGAGCTGGAAGTCGTCGAGACGGACCCGGGTCTCAAGGGCGACACCGCCAACGGTGGCTCCAAGCCGGCGACCCTGTCTTCCGGCGCCGTGGTGCGTGTGCCGCTGTTCATCAACCAGGGCGAAGTCCTCAAGGTTGATACCCGCAGCGCCGAGTACGTGTCTCGCGCCTGAGCCCTTTCGCTCACGTCGTGAACACCCTGATGCCTCGCCTCGTGCGGGGCATCATCGTTTGTGCTGCTCCTTCGTGCTCCTCATTCGTGCTGGTCGGTCGTGCAGGGTGATCGTGTCGATCAGCCCTTCCGGTTGGCCAACGCTCCCGCTGATCCCTTCCTCGAGCCTGTCCATGTCTGATGCCGATTCTTCCGCCGTTGCTTCACCTCTCTCAGCCGCTGCCGTGCCAGGCGCTGCCCTGGCAGAGGACTGGGCGCCCACTGCCACGCGCGAGCGGCTCGTCCAGCGCGCGCGTCTGATCAGTGAGGTGCGCACCTTCTTCGCCGAGCGTGAGGTGCTGGAGGTGGAAACGCCGGTGCTGGGGCAGGCCGGGTCGACGGATGTCGGTCTCGCGTCATTGTCACTGACCGCGCAGTTGCCGGGCGAGCGTGAGCGCGTGCCGATGTGGCTGCAGACATCGCCGGAATTTCACATGAAGCGCCTGCTGGCAGCCGGCAGCGGGCCGATCTTCCAGATCGCGCGTGCCTTCCGGGATGGCGAGGTCAGCCGCCGCCACAATCCCGAGTTCTGCATGCTGGAGTGGTATCGCCCCGGCATGAGCCTTGAGGCGCTGATGACGGAGACCTGCGAGCTGATCCGGCGCGTGATGGCGCTCGGGGCACAGTTGACTGGTCAGCCGTCGCTGCTCAATGAGTCACAAGGCGCCCAGGCCAGGCCTGCCATTACGACTTACCGTGCGCTGTTTCGCCGTGTGCTGGCGCTGGACCCCTTCACGGCCTCGCTTGAGGAGCTGCGAGCCGCCTGTGCGCGAGAATGTGAGGTCGCGGCTGACGGCTGGTCGCATGAGACCTGCCTGGATGCGCTGATGAGCCTGGTGATCGAGCCGACTCTTGGCTCAGGGTCACAGGGACAAGCCACCGTGGAGCTGGTCACCGAGTACCCGGCGGCGCAGGCTGCCTTGGCGCGCAAGCATCAGGAC
Organism: Cobetia sp. UCD-24C; assembly: GCF_001306765.1. Classification (NCBI taxonomy): domain Bacteria; kingdom Pseudomonadati; phylum Pseudomonadota; class Gammaproteobacteria; order Oceanospirillales; family Halomonadaceae; genus Cobetia; species Cobetia sp. UCD-24C. The sequence goes on from NZ_LJTD01000013.1 coordinate 61,695, forward strand.
AGTGAGGGTGATTGGGTGGCGTCGCGTTTCGAGGCCTATGTGGCGGGCATCGAGCTGGCCAACGGCTATGACGAGCTGACCGATGCCAGTGAGCAGGCGGCGCGCTTTGCCGAAGACAATGCCGCGCGAGTCGCCCAGGGCCTGCCTGAGGTAGCGGCGGACCAGCGCCTGGTGGCGGCCTTGCAGGCGGGAATGCCCGCGGGGAGCGGGGTGGCGCTGGGGCTGGACCGTCTGATCATGCTGGCGCTGGGAGAGCGCGATATCTCGGCGGTGATCGCTTTCCCGGCATCACGTGCTTGAGAGCCGACATGAGAGGCAGCTTTCGATGTGATTTGTGTGAATCCCAGCGTTTATTGCCAACACGCTTGCCGAGCGTGCGTCGACTAGACTGGAGATGTCAGCGTGGAGGGTTGGCGCTTGCCTGCGAAGCCCGCAGACAAGGTGATGGCAGGACCAGGGCAATGGTCGCAGCGGGTCTTCTTTTATCGGGCATGGTGAAAGAAGGCGACAGATGATGGCTCGAACCCTCGGAGCCTTCGAGGCATCATCCGGCAGTCGCGTCGTGAGAGCGTGACGCCCGTCATGGAGGACTCTGATCTGTTTGGGCACTGAAGGTAGTGATCACCCCGATGGCAACGTTCATCGCGGGGCAAGGCAAGAAGGCGAGGAGCGCGGTCAGTCTCCTGTCGTTAAAAAGGGAAGCCAGGGGCTTCCCTTTTTTTATGCGCGGATTTCATGTGCGGGCTTTATGCGCGAGTGTCGCGCTCGCGCTGTGCCAGACCTGACCTTATTTCTCGTCTGTGGTCGGCGAATCCTGCGCCGTCTCTGTCGCATGCTCTTCTGACTCGGTCGGGGCCGGTGCTGTCGCAGACGGGCGCATGCCGAGTGACTGACCCATGCTGACCTTCTGGCCCGGCGTCAGGGCGTCATCGAACTCGACGCTGTCCGGGAAGCACATCACCACGGTGGAGCCGAGCTGGAAACGGCCCATCTCGGCGCCATGTGCCAGCTCGATGAGCTGATCGAAACGGGTCGTCTCGACATCACCGGAAAGCGGCGTGACCTGACCACTCCAGACGGTCTTGATCGCCGCGACGATCATCGCGCCCACCAGCACCATGGCCATCGGGCCGTGCTCGGTCTCGAAGATGCACACCAGTCGCTCGTTGCGCGCGAAGAGGCCCGGCACGTGCTTGGCAGTGGCTTCGTTGACCGAGAACAGGCGTCCCGGGACGTAAGCCATCTCGACCAGACGACCGGCCACCGGCATATGGACGCGATGGTAGTCCTTCGGTGACAGATAGACGGTGGCGAAGCGACCGTTGCGGAAGGGCGCGGCACGCTCTTCACTGCCACCCAGCAGCTGGGTCAGCGAGAACGCCTGACCCTTGGCCTGTACCAGGGTGCCGTGGTCGATGTTGCCGAACTGGGACAGTACGCCATCGGCCGGTGACACCAGGCCTTCACCGATGGGGCGGGCATCCGCCTTCAGGGCGCGGGTGAAGAAGTCATTGAAGCAGGCGTAGGCACGCGGATTCTCCTCGAGCGCCTCGTTCATGTTGACGCCGTAGGCCTTGATGAAGCGCTCGATGAAGGTGTTCTTGACCCACGGATTGGTGCAGGCGGCGACACGGCCGATGAGGCGTGAGATCAGGTGCTGGGGCAGTGGGTACTGGCTCAGGGAAAACAGCTTGGCGCGATCCACGATGGCGATCCTTGCAGGCACTTTCAGGAATGAAAAGCCCGCTCCTCGAGAGGGCGGGCGTTGGCCGGCAACAGCGGCGGCCAGCAGTTGGGCTGCACCTTAGCCCATCGTCAATAACGGCTCAAGCCTGCGAATTGCCGCAGTAGCGGGCCTGGCGACAGTTGCCAGGCCCGCTACTGCGTGTCATCCCGGCATGGCCTGCATTGGCGTGCTGGCGCTCGACAGGCCCGTCTCAGGCTGCCGTCTGGAGCCTTCAGCCTGTTATCAGGAGCCTTCAGCCTGTTATCAGGAGCCTTCAGCCCATTATCAGTCGTCAGCGTTCGATGGGCGTGTCATCACGGTTGCCCCATTCCTTCCAGGAGCCCGGATAGGCGCGCACATCGCTGAAGCCAAGTGCCTGACCCACCAGCCAGGTCAGGCCGGAGCGGTGATGGCTCTGGCAGTGCGTCACGATGTGCTGTTCGGGGTTGAGGCCGCGAGCGCCCAGCTCCGTTACCAGCTCCGCATAGTCGCGGATACGCAGGTTGCGCTCACGGTCCATGGCCTCGGTCCACTCGAAATGCACGGCGCCCGGGATATGGCCGAGGCGGGCGTTCTGGCCCTTCTCGCCGCGATACTCTTCCGCGGAGCGCGCATCCCAGACCACGACGCTTTCCTGCGGGTCCTCGGCCGCCAGTCGATCAAGAATGTCTTCCCGCGTCGCCATCACGCTGGTGTCCATGTAGGCGGCGTGATACTCGCTGGGGCTCCAGTCGCTGGCGGTGTCACTCAGCGGCAGGCCATCGCCTTGCCATGCGTGCAGGCCACCATTGAGGTAGCTGTAGCGGGTATGGCCGAGCAGCGCCAGGGTCCACAGCAGGCGTCCGGCCCAGCCGCCGCCTTCATCGTCATAGGCCACCACATGGCTGTCGCGGGTGATGCCAAGGGCTGACATCACGCGAGACAGCGCCTCGGGGCTCGGCACGCCGGGAATGTCATCGTCATTGCTGCCGACCAGCTGCTTGAAGTCGAGCAGGCGAGCGCCGGGCACATGACGCGCATGGCTCTCGGCTTTCAGCGGCACGTCGACGATCACGATATCAGGATGGTCGAGCATCCCCGCGAGCTGCTGCGGTTCGACGATCAAGGGCAGCAGGTCGGCTTCCGAGGGGGAAGGGTGTGAAGAATCGTGAGACATGGCGTAATCCTTGCTTCTACTAAGAGAGTGATCCTTCCGGCATCATGGCACGTCGGCTGGCACTGTGGTCAAGTCACTGTGGTCAAGAGATGCAATCAAGTGACTGCGGCGAGGCGAAGTGCCACCGCGCCAGATTCCTTGCCATCTTGTCCCCTGAAACGACATGTTTTCAGTATAATGCCGCGCGTCACATTCTGGGGCGAACGTGTGAATGCCCAGTGCGAACGCATAACGGTACAGACGTGGACGACGCGTGTGCCAGCAGGGCACAGTGCGCGCCATGACCTGACCTTCTGGACAGCCTTCTGATCAACTGGCGAGGCCAGCCAGCAGCCAGTAGATCCAGTAGATCTTGTAGCCAGTAGGTCTTGTCGAAAGAAGCGCTTGTTTCAGTGCAGCGGGCCTGAGGCGAATGCCACATTCTGGCCCTCGGGAACCCCCTCTTCGCGGCCCCAGGCAATACACTGTCTAAAGCCAGTGGCGCTGCTGCACTCTTCGAGTACGGTGCGGGCGCTCAATGTGTGTCATTTCGGTGCAGCATGTCGGCGACTCGTCGACGCTGAGCTGCTACTCAATAGCTTCATCCTGAACGGGAGTCATCATCTTGCTCGAGCGCCTATTCTCACTGCGTGCCGAAGGCACCACGACGCGCACGGAAGTGCTGGCGGGCATCGCCACCTTCATGGCGTCGATGTACATCATCGTGGTCAATCCCGGCATCCTGTCAGCCGCCGGCGTGCCATTCAGTGCCGCCCTCACGGCGACCGTGCTGGTCAGCTTCTTCGGCAGCTTGATGATGGGCCTGTACGCGCGCAACCCGATCCTGGTCGCGCCGGGCATGGGCATCAATGCCCTGTTCGCCTACACCATGGTGCTGGGCGGCGGCATGAGCTGGGAGGTCGCGCTGGGCTGCGTGTTCTGGGCCGGCGTCATCTTCGCGGTACTGGCCATGTTCAACGTGCGCCGCCTGGTGATCGATGCGATTCCCGCTCAGCTCCGCTACGCCATCGCCTGTGGTATCGGCCTGTTCATCACCTTGATCGGTCTGGTGAATGCCAAGCTGATCGTCTCAAATCCGGTCACCGTGGTCAGTGTGGCGCCGATGACGCCCTCGCTGGTGGTCTTCCTGCTTGGGCTGGCGCTGACCGCCATCCTGGTCGCGAAGCGCATTCACGGCGCACTGATCATCGGCATCATCGTCACGACCCTGATGGCGACCACCATCGGGCGTCTGTGGGGGGATGGCAGCGCCTACTTCCCGCCGGAGATCGCTCAGCCGACGCTGGTCAACTTCACCGGCATCTTCGCTGCGCCTGATTTCAGCGGCCTGCTGGCGCTGGACCTGCTCGGTTCGCTCAAGGTGGCCTATGCGCCGTTCATCTTCGTCATCCTGTTCACGGTGTTCTTCGATGCGCTCTCGACCTTCATGGCGGTGGCCGAGGCGGGCAATCTGAAGGACGAGAATGGTGACCCGCGCAATATCCGTCGCTCGATGATGGTCGATGCCTTCTCGGCGCTGGTATCTGCGCCACTGGGTACCAGCCCGGCAAATGCCTACATCGAATCGGCGGCCGGTATCAGTCAGGGCGGACGCACCGGGCTGGTCGCGGTGGTGGTGGCGCTCTGCTTCCTGCCGTTCCTGTTCCTGGCACCGTTGCTGTCGCTGGTACCGTCCATCGCGACTGCCCCGGCGCTGATTCTGGTCGGCGTGTTCATGATGGAGCCGATCGGCAAGATCCACTGGCACCAGTTCGATGATGCGATTCCGGCCTTCATCGCCATGGTGATGATTCCGCTGACCTACTCCATCACCCACGGTATCGTGTTCGGCTTCCTGAGTTTCGTGGTCATCAAGCTCGGCGTCGGCAAGGCGCGCGAGATTCGCCCGACCATGTGGGTGCTGTTCGCGCTATCACTGCTGCTGTTGCTGGAAGGCTAGGCTTCGAAAGCGGCAGTGGTGTGTCTCGAGGCTGTGATGTGTCTCGATGATGTGATGTATCTCGAGAGTGTCGAGCATGAAAAAGCCCCGCCAGGCAGTGACTGCCTGGCGGGGCTTTTTGTTGACGGCTTTTTTGATAGCGCCTGATCAGCTCTCGGTCAGCGACAGCAGGATCTTCTTGTAGCTCTCGAAGCGCACGCGGCCGATCTCACCGTTGTCCACGGCCTGCAGCAGGGCGCAGCCCGGCTCCTTCTCGTGCTTGCAGTCGCGGAAGCGGCAATAGCCGAGATAGTCGTGGAACTCGCGGAAGCCGTCGGTGACCTGCTCGGGAGTCAGGTGTACCAGGCCGAATTCACGGATGCCGGGCGAGTCGATCAGGTCACCGCCATCCGGCATGTGATAGAGCCAGGCGGTGGTGGTGGTGTGCATGCCCTGGCGTGATTCGGCCGACAGCGGGCCGACACGAACCTCTTCCCTGGGCAGCAGCATGCCGATCAGGGACGACTTGCCGACGCCACTCTGGCCGACGAAGACCGAGGTGCGGTCGCTGAGCTGGGCCTTGAGGGCGTCAAGCCCCGACTCGCCACGCGTGGTGCAGGCGACGACTTCGTAGCCGAGCGCTTCATAGCGCGCCAGCAGGTCGCGCAGCTCACCGCCACTTTCCGGCAGCAGGTCGACCTTGTTGAGCACCAGCACCGGCGTGATGCCGGTGGCTTCCGCGGCGATCAGATAGCGGTCGATCAGGTTGGGCTGCGGGGCGGGCTCGGCGGCGAACACGATCAGGATCTGGTCGATGTTGGCCGCCACCGGCTTGAGCACGCCACGCATGTCGGGGCGTTCAAGCTCGGTGGTGCGTGCGCCACGCGCGACGACGACGCCGCTGGCATCGCTGGCTTCGCGCCAGATGACCCGGTCACCGGTGACCAGCGTCTCGAGGTTGGCGCGCAGGTGGCAGCGGTGCAGGCTGCCGGATTCGCTCTCGACTTCCAGGCTGCGCCCGTAGTGGGCGATGACACGGCCATGCTGCTCCGGGCCATATTCGCCGGCGTCGAGCTTGTCGCGGTCCTGCGTCTCGCGCTTTTCGGCGCGCTTGGTACGCTCGGCCTGCACCTTCTCGATTCGCCATTGCTGCTGGCGGCTTAGCTTGCGTTTACTCATGCTTGGCTGGTGACTCCGGTCGCCGTTCGTTCGCCAGGGATGGGAGAGTCTTCCCCCCTTTGCGACGCGATTGTACCCTTTGCGCCCTCGGGTGTCGTGCGACGCCCCGGGATGGCGTGTGATACTGCTGTCATCGACTGGCGTCCCGCGCCATTCCATCATCTGCTCAGCAAGGAGTGACCCATGGCAAATCCCACCGCGCAGGCCGACCGCCTCATCTGGATCGACCTGGAAATGACCGGTCTCGACCCGGCGCGTGAGCGCATCATCGAGGTGGCCACGCTGGTCACCGACGGAGATCTCAACCTGATCGCCGAAGGCCCGGTGCTGGCCGTGCATCAGCCGGACAGCCTGCTGGAGGCGATGGATGAGTGGAACACGCGCACCCATGGTGAATCCGGGCTGGTGAAGCGCGTCAAGGAAAGTCAGATAGATACCGCCGAAGCCGAACGCCAGACCATCGAGTTCCTGGCCCGGCACGTGGCGGCAGGCGCCTCGCCGATGTGTGGCAACAGCGTGCATCAGGACCGCCGCTTCCTGCAGCACGAGATGCCGTTGCTGGAAGAATTCTTCCACTACCGCAACATCGATGTCTCGACCCTGAAAGAGCTGGCCAAGCGCTGGAATCCGGCTGCGCTCGACGGCTTCAAGAAGCGTGCGACGCACCAGGCGATGGACGATATCCGTGAGTCACTGGCGGAGCTTGCGCATTACCGCAAGACCTTCCTCAAGCTGACCCAGCAGGGCATCGTCTAAGCATCGTTCCTCTAGGCAACGCCTCTCAAAGCGCGGTGGCCAGGCGGGCGCCGCGCTTGATGGCCTGCTCCTTCAGCGCCCAGCGCACATGCTCGCGCAGTGGCTCGCTGGGGTAGGCCAGGCGGGCGCGCAGCACATGCTCGACCTGCTCCGACCAGGGCGCATTGCCCAGCCCGATGGCGATGTTGGAGAGCCACTTCTCGTAGCCGATGCGTCGAATCGGGCTGCCTTCCGTCTTGCTGAGAAATTCCTGCTCCCCCCAGCAGAACAGGCGGATCAGCTCGATGCGATCCAGATCATGGCGCGGCGAGAAGTCAGTCTCCTGAGTCGCCTTGGCGAAGCGTGTGAAGGGGCAGAACAGCTGACAGTCATCGCAGCCGTAGATGCGGTTGCCCATCGGGCGGCGGAATTCCTCGGGGATGGCGCCATCGAGCTCGATGGTCAGGTATGAGATGCAGCGCCGCGCATCGACGACCTTGTCCTCGACGATGGCATCCGTCGGGCAGGCGACCTTGCAGGCGTTGCAGCTGCCGCAGTGTTCCTTTTCAAAGGGGGCGTCCACCGGCAGGGGCAGGTCGGTGTAGAGTTCGCCCAGGAAGAACAGGCAGCCGGCCTGCTGATTCATCAGCATGGCGTTCTTGCCGAACCAGCCGATGCCGGCCTTCTGTGCCAGGGCGCGCTCCATCACCGGGGCGGAGTCGACGAAGGCGCGATAGCCGAACTTGCCGACTTCCTTCTCGATCTGCTTGGCCAGATTGGCCAGTCGCTTGCGCATCAGCTTGTGGTAATCACGCCCCAGCGCGTAGCGTGACACATAGGCGCGTTCGGGTTGGCTGAGCACCTGAGTGGTCTCGACCTCAGGCGGCAGGTAATCGAGGCGCACGCTGATGACGCGCAGTGTCCCGGGCACCAGCTCCTCAGGACGAGTGCGCTTGGTGCCGTGCTTGGCCATGAAGTTCATCTCGCCGTGATGGCCGTTGGCCAGCCAGCGCTCCAGATAGGCCTCGTGGGCCGAGAGGTCGACATCGGTGATGCCTACCTGCTGAAAACCCAGCTCGCGCCCCCATGTCTTGATGCGCGTCGCCAGTGCCGCCATGGCCTGTTCATCGGCAGCGGGGCTCCCGGTGTCGGCAGGTGAAGCGGCGGCGGTGGAGGAGTGCGGAGCAGACATGGGGGTTCCAGCGAGATCGAGGGCAGAGGCGCGCCACCTTAGCGCAACTTGCCGGTCAGCCCAAGCGTGCTGCCTGACGGCGTGAGCACGGCAGGTAAGGTGCAGTAGAAAGGAAGGCGGCACACCACGCCATGCCTCACGATAGGCAACGCACATCCAGACAGGCAACGAGCGTCTAGACAGGCAACGAACATCCAGTCAGGCAATGGATATCCAGACAAGGAGTGTAGGCATGACAGCGCACGAATCGACCTCTGACCAGACCTGCCCCCCGGCATCTTCGGCGACCATGACGCTGTGGCGCTCGGTCAACTGTCTGTGGCCGTTGGCGGCGCTGCGTGATCTGGAGCATTGGATGCTCGCGGAGGAGACCGTCGCCGCTGACAGTGGCCAGAGCGAGGCGCCGGTGGAGAAGCGCCTGATGGGGCGCGCCGCGCAATCGGCGTTCGATCTGCTGCGTCAGCGTTGGCCGGAGACTCGCAGGCTGTGCGTGCTGTGTGGCGGCGGCAACAATGGCGGCGATGGCTATCTGCTGGCGCGCCTGGCATTGCTGGCGGGCTTCGAGGTGCGGGTCATCGCCTTGACGCCGGAGGATGCCTTGACCGGTGATGCGCAGCTGGCTGCGATCGCGGCGCGCGAGGCTGGTGTCGAGACGCTGGCATGGCCGAAGGCCGATGAGGAGGCGGCGGATGCGCTGCTCAAGGGCTGGTCCTTGCTGGTGGATGCGCTGACCGGCATCGGCCTGCGCGATGCGCCGCGCGGCAGCGTGGTCGAAGCCATCGAGCGCATCAATCACGCTCATCAGCACGGCGTGCATGTCATGGCGCTGGATGTGCCCTCAGGCTTGAACGCCGCGACGGGCGCGGTCGCGGGTGTCGCCGTGGAAGCGGATGTGACGCTGACGTTTCTGGTCGACAAGCCGGGCCTGCACACCGGACGCGCCGAGCTGCACGCCGGGCACGTCAGTCTGGCGCGCCTGGGCGCGGCGCGCGTGTTGCCGGAGGTGGTCGCGCAGTCGCGAACCGCGGCCTTGCTGGCAGAGGACGCCGTGCAGCGGCTGACACCGCGCTGGCTGGAGTCCGAGCTGGTGCCGCGCTCGCCGCTGGCCCACAAGGGCGATACCGGCAGCGCGCTGGTCTTCGGCGGCGGGCCGGGGCTGGGGGGCTCGGTGTTGCTGGCCAGTGAGGCGGCGGCGCGCGCCGGGGCCGGCAAGGTCGCGCTGCTGACGGCGCCCGCGCATATCAGCGCCAGCCTGACGCGCTGCCCTGAGGTCATGGCGCGCGGCCTCAAGAGTGGCCCGGAGGGCAGCAGCCACGATGGCTTCGCCGTGCTGGAATCACAGCTGGCTCAGGCCAGCGTGACGTTGGTCGGCCCGGGCATGGGCACCGAGAGTCTCGAGAGCATGCTGTGGGGCTGGGGCGGCATGTCGCGGGTGCTGGCGGCGGGGCAGCCGCTGGTCGTCGATGCCGATGGCCTGAGCCTGCTGGCCTGGCGCGCGAGCGAAGGCGAGATCATTCGTCGCGACGACTGGGTGCTGACGCCGCATCCCGGTGAGGCCGCGCGTTTGCTCGATTGCAGTGTGGCGGACATCGAACACGACCGGATCGCAGCCGCAAGAGCACTCCAGCAGCGTTTCGGTGGCAGCGTGGTGCTCAAGGGCGCGGGCAGTCTGGTGGCGAGCCCTGCGGGGGTACTCGAGGGGCCGGCGGTGGCGCTCTGCCCCTATGGCAATCCGGGTATGGCCAGTGGCGGCATGGGCGATGTGCTGGGTGGCATCATCGCGGGGCTGGCGGCGCAGGCGCTCAACGGCGGCTTCGATGCACGCCAGCCGCGTTCCTCCCAGGATGAGGCGGCGCAGGCCCGGCGTGTCACGCGCGCCATGGCGCAGGCGGCGCGGCTTGGGGTGCTGGTGCATGCCCTGGCGGCCGACCGGGCGGTACAGGAGCGTGGTGAACGTGGCCTGCTCGCGGGTGATCTGGCATCCTATATGCATTTATTGCTCAATCCACGGGCCCGAGATGCGCATACTTCTGTCTGATGAAAACGCCCAGGTTGCCTTCGGCACTCAATTGGGGAATATCCTTGCCGGCCGCGGGCTGGTGTTCCTGGAGGGCGAGCTGGGGGCGGGCAAGACGACCCTGACCCGCGGCGTGCTGCGCGCCTATGGTCACCAGGGCGCGGTCAAGAGCCCGACCTACACCCTGGTAGAGCCCTACGTGCTGCCACGGGCCGAGGGTGGCGAATGGCACATCAACCACTTCGACCTCTACCGTCTCGCCGACCCTGAAGAGCTCGAGTTCATCGGGGGGCGCGATCTGCTCGCCGCCGACAGCCTGGCGCTGATCGAGTGGCCGAGCTGTGGTCAGGGCTTTCTGCCCACGCCGGATCTGCGCATCACGCTGTTCGTCGCCGACGAAGGACGCGAGGCCGAATTGACTGCCCTGACACCGCGAGGTGAGGGTTGGTTGGCAACACTGGCCGAGCGCCGAACCTCTCAGGCATGATGACGCCGTTCCGCTTGCGATGTCTGGCGGCGCAGTGTCCGGTCATTCGTTATCTTCATTCATGTTCTTTCTGTCTGGGTCATCCTGTCTGATGCCTGAAATAGCGTCCAAAATCCCCCGTATGCGTCTGGCGCGCAGCTTCCGTCGCTGGCTGGCGGGTGGCGTCGTCTGCTCGCTTGCCAGTCTGGTGCTGGCGCCGCAGGCGCTGGCCGCCAAGGTCGAGAACCTGCGCCTGTGGACCGCACCGGACCACACGCGGCTGGTGTTCGATCTCGACAGTGCCGCCAAGGCCAAGGTCTTCGGCCTCGACAATCCGCGCCGTCTGGTGATCGACCTTGCCGGCAGCGAAGTGGCCAGTGCCGCGGTCGAGCGCAAGTTCGCCGCGCTGAATCTCGAAGGCAGCGCCATCAAGTCGATCCGCAGCGGACGTCAGGGGGATGCCCTGCGTGTGGTGCTCGACCTGACGCGCCCGGTCAATCCCAAGGACTTCACGCTGGCGCCGAATGCCAAGTATGGCAATCGCCTGGTGGTGGATCTCGAGTTCCCCGGCGAGTCGGCGGTCGAGAATCCCATCGACCCCATCGAGGCCCGTATCCGCGAGCAGGAACAGGCCGCGGCCAAGCGCAAGCTGAAGGGCGAGCCGGGGGAACCTGTGGTCAATACCCAGGCGGCGGCACATCCCAAGCGTGACATCATCATCGCGATCGACCCTGGCCACGGCGGGGAAGACCCGGGCGCAAGCGGCCCCAGCGGGACTCGAGAGAAGGATGTGGTGCTCAAGATCGGCAAGCGCCTCAAGCGCATGTTCGATGCCCAGCCCGGCTTCAAGGCCATCCTGACCCGCAACAGTGATTACTACATTCCGCTGCGCAAGCGCACCGAGATCGCGCGTGAGCAGAAGGCGGACTTCTTCGTCTCGATTCACGCCGATGCCTTCAACAGCCCGCGCCCGCACGGCAGCTCGGTCTTTGCGCTCTCAAGCCGCGGTGCGACGTCCGAGACCGCACGCTGGCTGGCCGCCACCGAAAACCGTGCTGACCTGATCGGGGGCGTGGATGGCAATCTCAGCCTGAATGACAAGGATGAGATGCTGCGTGGCGTGTTGCTCGACCTGACCATGACCGCGACGCTCAACGATTCGCTGGCGGCGGGTAGCGGCGTGCTGGCCAACCTCGGGCGCATGAATTCCCTGCACAAGCGTCAGGTGGAGCAGGCGGGCTTCGTGGTGCTCAAGTCGCCGGATATCCCCTCGCTGCTGGTGGAGACGGGCTTCATCTCCAACCCCCAGGAAGAGCGCAACCTCAACAGCGGCCCCTATCAGGAGAAGCTGGCGCGCTCGATCTTCTCGGGAATCCAGAGTCACTTCGAGCGCAATCCGCCGCCCGCGAGTCTGCTGGCATGGCAGCGCAGCCAGGCACGCGGTGGCAATGGCGGCGAGTACCGCGTCAAGAGCGGCGATACGCTGTCGGAAGTGGCCCAGCGCCACAACGTGAGCATGGCGGCCCTCAAGCAGGCCAACAACATGAGTGGCGACACGGTGCGCGTGGGCCAGCTGCTCAAGATTCCACGCAGCTGAACCTGACGTCATGAAGTCGCCCTGACCGCACCTTGCGTTGGCGGGGCGCAGACACTGTCCGCTGATGCAGTTCCGGCATGCGTTGCTTGCCGTGGCTGGGTCGGCGGACAGTATCGTTTTCAGAGAAGCGGCGTTTTTCGCTCGTGTATCCAGGAGTCTATCGATGTCTGACGAGCTGACCGACATGCAGCCCGCTCGCCCTGGCGAGCGACGGATCCGTATCCTCAATCCGCGCCTCGCCAACCAGATCGCGGCGGGTGAGGTCGTGGAGCGGCCGGCTTCCGTGGTCAAGGAGCTGGTCGAGAACGCCATCGATGCCGGCAGCACCCGCATCGAGCTGGAGCTGGAAGGTGGCGGTGCGCGGCTGATTCGCGTGCGCGACAACGGCTGCGGCATCACCGAGGAAGACCTGCCGCTGGCGCTGTCACGGCATGCGACCAGCAAGATCGAGAGCCTGGATGACCTCGAGGGCGTGGCGAGCCTCGGTTTCCGGGGCGAGGCACTGGCCTCGATCAGTTCGGTCTCGCGGCTGGAGCTGTTCTCGAATGTCTCGGAGGAACCGGCCAATGGCTGGCGCGTGGTGGCGGAAGGGCGCGAGATGGCGCCGCGTGTCTCCCCGGCGCCGCATCCGCGTGGCACCAGCGTCGCGGTGCGTGATCTGTTCTTCAATACGCCGGCGCGCCGCAAGTTCATGCGCACCGAGAAGACCGAGTTCGGCCATGTCGAGGAAAGCTTCCGGCGGCTGGCACTGTCACGCCACGATATCGGCTGGACGCTGCGTCACAACCAGAAGGTGGTGCACCAGCTGCGTGCCGGTGAAGACACCCTGACGGTGGAGCGGCGCATCGGTGCGCTGCTCGGGCGCAACTTCCTCGAGCATGCGTTGCATCTGGATATCGAGGCCTCCGGCCTGCGCCTGTCCGGCTGGGTGGGCTTGCCAACGCACTCGCGTGCCCAGGCCGATCAGCAGTACTTCTTCGTCAATGGCCGCGTGGTGCGCGACCGCTTGGTCGCGCATGCCGTGCGTCAGGCCTATCGCGATGTGCTGTTCCATGGGCGGCATCCGGTGTTCGTGCTCTATCTGGAGCTCGACCCGACGGTGGTGGATGTCAACGTTCACCCGACCAAGCACGAAGTGCGCTTCCGGGACGGGCGACTGGTGCATGACTTCCTGTTCTCGAGCCTGCACAAGGCGCTGGCCGAGGTGCGCCCCGGTGACAACAGCGCCGCGCCTACCGGCATCGAGGGGCAGGAGAAGGAGGAGGACCCCGGCTGGCAGCAGCAGGGCATGCGCCTCGGGCGTCAGGAACAGGACGCCCAGCCAAATGCCACCACTGAACAGCAAGCGTCATCGGCCGGTCCGCAGGCGGGGGGCGACTCGTCAGCCTCGCCGAGCGCTCCTGCAGGCCGCCCTGCGGCCCCCTGGCAGCCTTCCTCGCAGCTGCCGCCTGCCGGTGATGGTCGCTCCAGCGAACGTCTGAGCGCCGAGCGTGTGCGTCAGTTCATGGCCGGCTATCGGGCACTGCACCCCAGCGAAGATCATCTGCTGACGCCGGGTGGCGGCGCAGGCGGCACGGGCGTGGTCAACGACCCGGCGGCGATCGCCAGTGCCGAGCGTGAGGCGCGGCGTGCACCACGTGTCACGCTGGGTGAAGGTGGCCGCGAGGGTGACGGGCCAGGGCAGGGCGCAGGACTGGGGAGTGCGCAGGCCGGTGTCGGGGAAGCTGCGCCCGGCTGGCGGGTCGACTCGGCGCCGGCGGGCGCGCCTTCCAGCGACGCAGGGCCTGGCATGTCGGCGCCGTCTGTCTCTAGTGGCTCGGGCTCAGGCAGTTCGGTCCCGGGTGGCGCGGTCTCAGGTGGTTCGGTCTCAGGCAGCTCGGCAGTGGTGATGCGTGGTCTGCCCGCGCAGAGTGACGACGATGACACGCCGCCGCTGGGCTACGCCGTGGCGCAGCTGCACGGCGTCTACATCCTGTCGCAGACCTCGCGCGGGCTAGTGATGGTCGATATGCATGCCGCTCACGAGCGCATCACCTATGAGCGTATGAAGCAGCACGTTCACGGTGGCGGCCATCTGGAGGCCCAGCCGCTGCTGGTGCCGGTGTCGCTGGCGGTCAGTTCACGCGAGATGGGCACCTTCGAGCGCGAGTCCGAGGCGTTCACGCGTCTGGGCGTCGAGCTGGACGCTGCCGGGCCGGAAACGCTGCTGGTGCGTCAGGTGCCGGTCGTGCTCGGCAATGCCGATGTGGAGCCCCTGGTGCGCGGCATGCTGGAAGATCTTGAGCGCTATGGGCGCAGTGACCGCATGGAGGCGCACATGAATGAACTGCTCGCCGACATGGCGTGTCGCGGCAGCGTGCGCGCCAACCGCCGACTGACGATTCCGGAAATGAATGCCCTGCTGCGTGACATGGAGCGCACCGAGCGCTCCGGGCAATGCAATCACGGCCGACCGACCTGGACTGAGCTTTCCATGCATGAGCTCGACAAGCTGTTCCTGCGCGGCCAGTAGATGATGCCTCGTGTCGTCGCGGTTCACCCCTGATTCACCTCCCAGCCCAGACAATAGGCCATGACCCAGATTCAACCCCCTGAAGATTCCCGACACCACGCGCCTGAGGTGGCTGACAAGCCGCCTGTCGTGTTGTTGATGGGGCCGACGGCCTCCGGCAAGACCGACCTCGCCATTCGCTGGCATGAGGAGCAGGGCGCGGAGCTGGTCAGTGTCGATTCGGCGCTGATCTATCGCGGCATGGATATCGGCACGGCCAAGCCGAGCGCGGCCGAGCTGGCCCGAGCGCCACATCGCCTGATCGACTTTCTCGACCCGCTGGAGAGCTATTCCGCCGCCGAGTTTCGTCGCGATGCGCTGGCGCATATCGCCGAGATCCAGTCCCGCGGCAAGATGCCGCTGCTGGTCGGTGGCACCATGATGTATTTCAAGCGTCTGTTGGAAGGCGTGGCGGAGCTGCCGGCAGCGGATGCCGAGCTGCGCGCGGAGCTCGAGGCGCGTATCCAGTCCGAGGGTCTGCCGGCGCTGCATGCGCAGCTGGCGCGGCTTGATCCGGCCACGGCACAGCGCATTCGGGCCACTGATCCCCAGCGGCTGACACGTGCGCTGGAGGTCTGTCTGATCAGCGGGCGCCCGATGAGCGAGCTGCTCGCGGAGCAGCCAGAGGCGGAACTTCCGTTCCGGCCGATAGCGATCGCACTGGCGCCCCACGATAGAGCCGTGTTACATGAACGTATCGAGACGCGTTTTGATCAGATGTTGGAACAGGGCTTCATTGCCGAGGTCGAAGCGCTGAAGGCACGTCCGGAGCTGCATGCGGGCCTGCCCTCGATACGTTGTGTCGGCTACCGTCAGGTGTGGGATTTTCTCGATGGCCATCTTAGCCGGGATGAGATGCGGGAACGCGGCATCATCGCGACGCGTCAACTCGCCAAGCGACAGTTGACCTGGTTGCGGAGCTGGCAGGGGATTCACCCGGTGGATTCCATGGGTGTAGATCCTTACAGTGAAACCTTGAAAATCGTGCGCCAGACCTGCACTTAGCGTAACATGAACGGTCACGACCCGCGCCCGTGAAGCCCCCTCAAGAGGGCAACCCGGAGCGCTGGCGAACATAACCATACTTACCTCGAACGAGACATTTTTACGGAGAGTCACATGTCCAAAGGTCAATCACTCCAGGACCCGTACCTGAACATCCTGCGCAAGGAACGTATCCCGGTCTCGATCTTCCTGGTCAACGGCATCAAGCTGCAGGGCCAGATCGAATCCTTCGATCAGTTCGTGATCCTGCTGCGCAATACTGTCTCCCAGATGGTTTACAAGCACGCTATCTCGACCGTGGTGCCGTCGCGCAATGTGCGCCTGCCGGCCCAGGATCCGAGCGTGCCGTCCACAGAAAGCTGAAGTTAGAGGCGCTGATTGTTCTTCGAACGACCCGAAGCCGGTGAAACGGCCGTCCTGGTGCATGTCAATTTCCGGGACGAAAAAGAACGCGAGGATGCCGGTGAGCTCCTCGAACTCGTACGTTCGGCAGGCGCCGTGCCGGCGACCCTCATCGAGGGTAGCCGGCCCCGCCCCGACTCCCGTACGTTCATCGGAGAAGGCAAGCTTGAGGAAGTGCAAGAGGCCCTGGCCGTGCACGAAGCCGAGCTGGTCATTTTCAACCATTCATTGAGTCCTTCCCAGCAGCGTAACCTCGAAGCCACGCTCAAGTGTCGCGTCATCGACCGTACCGGTCTGATTCTCGACATCTTTGCCCAGCGTGCGCGGACCCATGAGGGCAAGCTGCAGGTGGAACTCGCACAGCTCGAGTACATGTCCACCCGCCTGGTGCGGGGTTGGACCCACCTTGAGCGTCAGAAAGGCGGTATCGGTCTGCGAGGCCCGGGGGAAACCCAGCTCGAGACTGACCGTCGCCTGTTGCGCGCCCGTATCAAGTCGATCCACAAGCGACTCGAGAAGGTGCACAAGCAGCGCGATCAGAACCGCCGTGCCCGTGCGCGTGCCGAGATCCCGAGTCTGTCGCTGGTCGGCTATACCAACGCCGGCAAGTCGACGCTGTTCAACGCGCTGACCACCTCCGAGGTGTACGCCGCCGATCAGCTGTTCGCGACGCTGGACCCGACGCTGCGTCGTCTGGAGCTCGAGGATGTCGGTCCGGCAGTCCTGGCCGATACCGTCGGCTTCATTCGTCATCTGCCGCACAAGCTGGTGGAAGCCTTCCAGGCGACCCTGCAGGAAGCGGCGGAAGCGGATCTGCTGGTACATGTCATCGACGCCGCAGACCCGGAGAATGATCGCAATACCGAGCAGGTCAATCACGTCCTGAGCGAGATCGATGCCGGTGATGTGCCGCGTCTGTTGGTCATGAACAAGATCGACCGACTCGACATGGCGCCGCGCATCGAGCGTGATGGCTTCGGTCGTCCGCTGGCGGTGTGGCTGTCGGCACGCGATGGCAAGGGGCTGGATCTGCTGATGCAGGCCTTCGCCGAGCTGCTGTCCGACAATGTCATCTCCATGCAGCTGACGCTGGGGCCTGCCAAGTCCCGTCTGCGGGCAGGCCTGCATGAGCTGGACGCGGTCAAGGACGAGCAATATGACGAGCAGGGCAATGCGCTGCTGGACATTCGTCTCGAGAAACGCGACTTTCTGCAGTTGTTGTCGCATCTTGGTGAATCGCCTGAAGATTATCTCGGCGGTGAACATGACGACCGCGAAGCCTGGCAGCGTGAGCTGTCCGCCGAACGCGCGGAAAAGCATCGCGTGTCGGTCACGCACAAGTCCTGATACCGTCTGGTAACGAGACTTGCGCCGGTGCGCTGCGCAGCACTCGATGAGAAGTGGCGCACGAGGCAGCAGCGCATCGTTGTCGCATCGCAGTGGCAAGCACTACCCGGCATCCATCGCCGCGCACGAATGACGATGGATGCCCTCGCGCAGGGCATGCCCTGCGCGTCAGAGCAGCGGGCATTCAGCAGGATTGGCTGGATGCCGTCCGACGGACGATGGCCGTCGGGCAGGGCCATGGCCTTCTCCCGCAAGGGACGCGTCGCCATGCCGTACGAGAGAATCGGTCGCCGGAGGCCATCAGGCTCAAGGCACGGAACCGGTCGCAGCTGGCAGGGCGGCGTCATCATAATGACGAGCGGAACATCGACTGAGTGGAGACGACGTATGGCTTGGAATGAGCCGGGTGGCGGCAACCAGCATGACCCGTGGAGCGGCGGTGGCCGCAACGGGGACAAGAAGGGGGGCGGGGGTAACGGCGGTGGCAATGGTGGACCGCCCGACCTCGACGAAGCGCTGAAGAAATTCCAGGACAAGCTCAACGGCATGCTCGGCAATGGCCGCAAGCGTCGTGGCGGTGCCGGTGGCAATGGCGGCAACGGTGGCAGCACCAATGCCTTCGCACTGCCGGGTATCATCGGTGTCATCCTGGTCGCCATCTGGGCGGCTTCCGGTTTCTATCTGGTCGATCAGTCAGAGCGTGGCGTCGTGCTGCGTTTCGGCAAGTACAACGACATCGTCGGTCCGGGCCTGCACTGGAATCCGCCGATCATCGACGATGTGCGTGAGGTCAACGTCACCAAGGTGCGTTCGCTCTCCCAGACCAAGTCGATGCTGACTCAGGACGAGAACATCGTCGAAGTCCAGATGTCCGTGCAGTATCAGGTGTCCAACCCGCGTGACTTCCTGCTCAACGTCCGTGCGCCCGAGATCAGTCTCGAGAACGCCATGGACTCTGCGCTGCGTCACGAAGTCGGCAGTGCCGACATGAACGACATCCTGACCTCCGGTCGTGAGCTGCTGGCCAGCAACGTCAAGTCGCGCCTGCAGTCCTATCTTGACAACTACGGTGTCGGCCTGACGCTGCAGACTATCAACGTCGAGTCCACCTCTGCGCCGGCAGCGGTCCAGGATTCCTTCGATGACGTCATCAAGGCGCGTGAGGATCGTCAGCGCACGATCAACCAGGCACTGGCCTACGAGAACTCGATTCTCCCGGAAGCCCAGGGTCAGGCGCAGCGCATCATCGAGGAAGCCGAGGGTTACAAGGAGTCCGTGGTCGCGAAGTCCCAGGGTGAGGCCAACCGCTTCACGTCCCTGCTGACCGAGTACCAGAAGGCGCCGGAAATCATCCGCGAGCGCATGTATCTGGAAACCATGGGCGAAGTGCTCGGCAAGACCAACAAGGTGCTGGTGGATGTCGAGAACGGCAATTCCCTCATGTACCTGCCGTTGGACAAGCTGGCCAACAAGTCCAGTGCTGCCGCCGAAGGCAGCAGTGGCATGAGTCGTAGCGAGCTGGACCGTGTGTCCCGACAGGCGAGTGATGCCCTGAGCCGCAGCCAGAGCACTGACAGCAGCAACAGCATCCGTCGGGAGGGTCGTTAATGATCAACAATCGCTCACTGATGGCCGTCGCCGGTCTGGCCGTAGTGGCCTGGCTTGGTAGCAACAGCCTCTACACGGTTGATGAGACCCAGCGCGCCATCAAGCTCAAGTTTGGTGAAGTGGTGGAAGACAACATCCAGCCCGGCCTGCACTTCAAGCTGCCGGTCTACAACACGATCCGTACCTTCGATACGCGCGTGTTGACGCTGGATGCCCAGGCAAGTCGTTATCTGACCCGCGAGAAGAAGGCCGTCATCGTCGACTCCTTCGTCAAGTGGAAGATCGTCGATCCGAAGCGCTACTACGAAGCGACCTCCGGCGACGAGCAGATGGCCGAGCGCCTGATCGCGCCGCGTGTCGACGAGAGTCTGCGTAACGAGTTCGGCAAGCTCGAACTGGTGCAGATCATCTCCGAGCAGCGTGACGCGCTGATGAAGAAGCCCACCGAAGAGCTCGACGAGGTGATGCGCAAGGAACTGGGGGTGTCGATTCTCGATATCCGCGTCAAGCGTATCGACCTGCCGGACGAAGTCTCCCAGGCGGTCTACGAGCGCATGAAGACCGAGCGTCAGCGTGAGGCGCGTGAGTATCGTGCCCAGGGTCAGGAGCAGGCCGAGAAGATCCAGGCCAATGCCGATCGTCGCCGTTCCGTCCTGCTCGCGCAGGCCGAAGAGCAGGCGCAGACCCTGCGCGGTGAGGGCGATGCCTCCGCCGCTGCCATCTATGCCGGTGCCTACGGGGCGGATACCGAGTTCTTCCGCTTCTACCGCTCACTGCAGGCCTATCGCGACAGCTTCAAGGGCGATGGCAACATGATGGTCATGCAGCCGGACAGCGAGTTCTTCCGCTTCTTCAAGGACCCGCAGGGAGGTAGCAAGTAAGCAGCATCATCAAGCCCGAAGGCTCGCCTTCGGGGATGTTGCGCGCGGCCTCTGGCAGCATCAGAGGTCGCGCAGTGGATGAACGTCGCTCGAGAGGTTCGCGGGGTTCATCCCACAAGGATTCATGCTAGACTCCTGCAACCGGGCACCGCCCGGTTTTTTTGTGGCCGCTTTTCATGCACAGGCGCAAGGCCGACAGGAAAGCGTCGAGCAGGACCTTGCTTCACGGGTCTCGGTCGGCTGCTGTGAAATCCCCCGCAGGCGTCGCGTTTGTCACGCACGCCAGCCGGGTGAATTTCCTCGCGTCACGAGTCACCCCTTGTCATAAATCTCTCGCAGGATAGCGCAATGACCATCGCAGATCGCTGGCTCCTCCCGGATGGCATGGATGAGGTATTGCCCCCTCAGGCAACCCGTATGGAGGCGCTGCGCCGCGCGCTGCTCGACCTCTATCATCGCTTCGGCTATGACCTGGTGCTGCCGCCGCCCGTCGAATTTCTCGATTCGCTGCTGACCGGCACCGGTACCGAGCTTGATCTGCAGACCTTCAAGCTGACCGACCAGATGACCGGTCGCATGATGGGCGCCAGTGCCGACGTCACCCCGCAGGTGGCGCGCATGGACGCTCACTCCCTGCACCGCGAAGGCCCGGTACGTCTGTGCTACTGCGCCAACGTGCTGCGCACCAAGGCGGACAAGCACCAAGGCGGTCGCAGCCCGGTGCAGGTCGGTGCCGAGCTCTTCGGTCACGCCGGCCTCGAGGCCGACCACGAGATCCTGCACCTGGCACTGACCAGTCTCGAGCAGGCCGGCGCCGGTGAATTGCACCTGGCACTGGGCCATATCGGCATCTATCGTGCCTTGATCGCCGAAGCCGGCATGAATGACGAGCACGAGCGTGAGCTGTTCGCCGCCATCGAGCGTAAACAGTATTCCGCTCTCGATGCATTGATCGATCGCGTGGTGGGTGACAAGGTAGTGGCGGGCATGCTCAAGGCGCTGCCGCACCTGCACGGTGATGACGAGATTCTTGCCCAGGCGCGTACCGCCTTCGCCGGCGCACCGGCGGCAGTCACCAGCGCTCTGGATCAGCTGACGGCGCTGAGCTGCGCGGTCCGCGAGCGTCATCCGCAGGTCACGCTCTATTTCGATCTCGCCGAACTGCGCGGTTACGAGTATCACACCGGCATGGTGTTCGCGGCCTACGTCCCGGGTTACGGTCAGGCGCTGGCCAAGGGTGGTCGCTACGACGATACTGGACGTGCCTTCGGTCGTGCGCGTCCTGCCACCGGCTTCTCGATGGACCTCAAGCAGCTGGCCTCGCTGGCCGTGCAGGCTCCGGCCTGTGATGGCATCTGGGCGCCGGCACTCAACGACAGCGCGCTGCGTGAGTGTGTCGATCAGCTGCGTGCCGCTGGCGAGCGTGTCATCGAAGCGCTGCCGGGCCAGACCACCGGCGCGGATGCACACCGTTGCAATCGTGAGCTGGTCAATGGTGACGGCGGCTGGCAGGTCGTCACACTCGATGCCTGAGCTTGAATGACTGAGCCTCGGCACCTGAGGCTGGGTGATCCGAGAGCGATGGCAGCGAGTGACAGATAGCAGAACAGCTGGGGCCACTGGGTCCCGAGGTGCAGCTGCCGACAGGGCAGCTGCACTTGTGAGTGGGTTTTCACCGACGGTTATTCACCGAAAGAGATAGGAACCATGGGCAAGAATGTAGTCGTGCTCGGCACCCAATGGGGTGATGAAGGCAAGGGCAAGGTCGTCGACCTGCTGACCGAATCCGCCAGCGCCGTCGTGCGTTTCCAGGGTGGCCACAACGCGGGTCACACCCTGGTGCTGGACGGCAAGAAGACCGTCCTCCACCTGATCCCGTCCGGCATCCTCCACCCGGGCAAGACCTGCGTCATCGGCAACGGTGTCGTGCTGTCTCCGGAAGCGCTGATCAAGGAAATCCGTGAGCTTGAAGCCAACGACGTGCCGGTGCGTGATCGCCTGCGTCTGTCGCCGGCCTGCCCGCTGATCCTGTCCTACCACGTGCGTCTGGACCAGGCGCGCGAGAAGGCCCGTGGCGTCGCCAAGATCGGTACTACCGGTCGTGGCATCGGCCCGGCCTACGAAGACAAGGTCGCGCGTCGTGGCCTGCGTCTGGGTGACATGCTCCACCGTGAGCGTTTCGCCTCCAAGCTGGGTGAAGTGCTGGATTACCACAACTTCGTGCTGCAGCACTATCACGGTGAAGCGCCGGTCGATTTCCAGCAGGTGCTGGACGAAGCCATGGAAATGGCCGAAGAGCTGCGCCCGATGGTCTGCGACACCGTGGATCTGGTCCACTCCGTGCGCAAGGCCAACGAGAACATCCTCTTCGAAGGTGCTCAGGGCTCACTGCTCGACATCGACCACGGTACCTACCCTTACGTCACCAGCTCCAACACCACTGCCGGCGGCACCGCCACCGGTTCCGGCGTCGGCCCGCTGTATCTCGACTACGTGCTGGGCATCACCAAGGCCTACACCACGCGTGTCGGCTCCGGTCCGTTCCCGACCGAGCTGTTCGATGAGTTCGGTCGTCACCTGGCCGAGCGTGGCCACGAATTCGGTGCCACCACCGGTCGTGCGCGTCGTTGCGGTTGGTTCGATGCCGTCGCCCTGCGTCACGCCGTGCAGATCAACTCGGTCAGCGGCATCTGCCTGACCAAGCTGGACGTGCTGGACGGTCTCGAGAACATCCGTGTCTGCATCGGCTATCGCAGCAAGGATGGCGACGTACTGGACAACCCGGTGGATTCCGAAGGCTACGAAGCCATCGAACCGCTGTACCAGGACCTGCCGGGCTGGAGCGATTCCACCATCGGCGTGCGCGAAGTCGACAAGCTGCCGGCCAACGCCCGCGCTTACATCAGCTTCCTGGAAGAGCAGGTCGGCGTGCCGATCGACATCATCTCCACTGGCCCGGACCGCAACGAGACCATCGTGCTGCGCAACCCGTTCCACGGCTGATCATCACGCATGGCTCACATGAGCCTTGCATGACGGCATGATGGCGTGACCAAGACACCCCGTCGGGATTCTCCCGGCGGGGTGTCTTGCGTTGTGGAGGGGTGCGCGTGGTAGAGATGACTTGTGTTGCAGGGAGGGCTTGCGTTGTAGAGAGGGTGGGGCTGCCGTCATCGGTCACCTGGCGCGCACGGGATTGTTGTACAGGGCACCTGGTCCCTCGGGCAGGGCTGGTAGATATTTTAAATGGGAATGATTGTTATTTTTGTTGTGATCGGCGGCTATCTTGTCGGCAAACTGGTTGCCCAGGTCGCAATTCGACGTTTTCGGTGGGGTCCCCGCTTCACATCGTTCTGATACAGGACTAAAATGGTCCCCAATTAATCTTCCCGTGGTGGAGGCCAGCATGCTGAAGCTTTCCAAGATGACCGATTATGCCGCTGTCGTGATGGCGCGCATCGCCCGCGAGCCGGACTCGGCCCATGCGGCGATCGATCTGGCCGAAAGCGTGCAGCTGCCGCATCCCACCGTGAGCAAGACGCTCAAGGCGCTGGTGCGGGCAGGGCTGCTTGAGTCGCGGCGCGGTGCGCTGGGCGGTTATCGCCTGGCACGCCCGGCCAATCAGATCACGGCCAGCGACATCATCAGCGCCATCGAAGGCCCGGTGGCCGTGACCGAGTGCAGCCACGCCGACGGCGATTGCGAGCTGGTCAACACCTGCGGGGTGGCCGACAACTGGCAGCGCGTCTCGTACGCCATCAGTGAGCTGCTGGGCAGCGTGACGCTGGCGCATCTGGCGTCATCCGCGCCACTGCGCATGCCGGTGCAACTGCCGATTCAGGCCATCAGCCTGTACGGGGATGACGAGCCGCCCCCCATGGCCACGGCAGCCAACAGCACCGGCAAACGCTGAATCCGTTGCCGCGCGACACACGTCGCCGGGGCAACACGAACATTCGAACTTCGCTGCGATTCGGGCGGGGTGATCAGGCATCTGAACAGACCCGGAGCTCTCCGGGAGAGGAGACCAGCATGGCGAGCCAGGAGATGGAGCAGCTTGTACAGCGCGAGTACAAGCAGGGCTTCGTGACCGATATCGAGAGCGACACCATTCCGCCGGGACTGGATGAAAGCGTGATTCGCTTCATCTCGGCCAAGAAGGGTGAGCCGGAGTGGATGCTGGAGTGGCGTCTGGATGCGTATCAGCAGTGGCTGAAGATGAAGGCGCCGTCCTGGGCCCACCTGGATTATCCGGAGATCGACTACCAGGCGATTTCCTACTTCAGCGCGCCGAAGAAGCCGGAAGACCGCCCGCAGAGTCTGGATGAGGTCGACCCCAAGCTGCTCGAGACCTACGAGAAGCTGGGTATCCCGCTGCACGAGCGTGCCGCTCTGGCGGGTGTCGCGGTCGACGCGGTCTTCGACTCCGTGTCCGTGACCACCACCTTCAAGAAGGAGCTGTCCGAGGCGGGCGTCATCTTCTGCTCCATCTCGGAAGCCATCCAGGACTACCCGGAGCTGATCAAGCAGTATCTTGGTACCGTGGTGCCCAAGGCAGACAACTACTTCACCGCGCTGAACGCGGCCGTCTTCACCGATGGTTCCTTCGTGTTCGTGCCGGAAGGCGTCACCTGCCCGATGGAGCTTTCCACCTACTTCCGCATCAACGCCGCCAACACCGGCCAGTTCGAGCGCACCCTGATCATCTGCGAGAAGCAGGCTCAGGTCTCGTATCTGGAAGGCTGTACCGCGCCGCAGCGTGATGACAACCAGCTGCACGCCGCCGTGGTCGAGCTGGTGGCCCTGGAAGACGCCTACATCAAGTACTCCACCGTCCAGAACTGGTATCCGGGCGATGAAGACGGCAAGGGCGGCATCTACAACTTCGTCACCAAGCGTGCCGACTGCCGTGGTGACCGCTCCAAGGTCTCCTGGACCCAGGTCGAGACCGGCTCCGCGATCACCTGGAAGTACCCGTCGTGCATCCTGCGCGGCAAGGACAGTGTCGGGGAGTTCTACTCCGTCGCCGTCACCAATGGCCGTCAGCAGGCGGACACCGGGACCAAGATGATCCACATCGGTGAGGGCACCAAGTCCACCATCGTCTCCAAGGGAATCTCGGCCGGTAATTCCGAGCAGTCCTATCGTGGTCTGGTCAAGATCGGCCCGCGGGCCAAGGGCGCGCGCAACTTCACCCAGTGTGACTCGCTGTTGATCGGCGACCGCTGTGGCGCGCACACCTTCCCGTATCAGGAAATCGGCAACGCGACAGCCACCGTCGAGCACGAGGCGACGACTTCCAAGATCGGCGAAGATCAGCTGTTCTACTGCCGTCAGCGCGGCATCAGCGAGGAAGATGCGGTCAACATGATCGTCAACGGCTTCTGCAAGGACGTCTTCCAGGAGCTGCCGATGGAGTTCGCCGTCGAGGCCGAGGCGCTGCTCAACGTCACCCTTGAAGGCGCCGTCGGCTGATCCCGCCGTCCCTTTCGCATTCACCCCATTCTTGAGGGCCGCTCGCGGGCGGCCTGTCAGCAAAAGGTATCAACATGCTCGTAGTCAAAGATCTGCACGTTTCGGTGGAAGGCAAGGAAATCCTCAAGGGTCTCGATCTGACCATCAACAAGGGTGAAGTCCACGCCATCATGGGTCCGAACGGCGCAGGCAAGTCCACGCTGTCTTCCGTGATCGCCGGCAAGGACGGCTATGAAGTGACCTCGGGCACCATTACCTATGAAGGTGAGGATGTGCTGGAGATGGAAGTCGAAGAGCGTGCGCGTGCCGGCATGCTGCTGGGCTTCCAGTACCCGGTGGAAATCCCTGGGGTCAAGAACGTCTACCTGCTCAAGGCGGCGCTGAATGCCAAGCGTGAAGCCGAAGGTCTGGGCGAGATTCCGGCCCCGGAATTCATGAAGCTGATCCGCGAGAAACTGGCCTTCATGCAGATGGACGCCAGCTTCCTGCAGCGCGCCGTCAACGAAGGCTTCTCTGGCGGTGAGAAGAAGCGCAACGAGATCCTGCAGATGCTGGTGCTGGAACCGAAGCTCGCCATGCTCGACGAGATCGACTCCGGCCTCGACATCGATGCTCTCAAGGTCGTCGCCAAGGGCGTCAACTCGCTGCGCAACGAAGACCGCGCCGTGCTGATGGTCACCCACTACCAGCGTCTGCTCGAGCACATCGTGCCGGACCAGATCCACGTGCTGATGGATGGCCGCATCGTCAAGTCCGGTGACAAGTCGCTGGCACTCGAACTCGAAGCCCAGGGCTATGACTGGCTGCAGGAGGAAACCGCGTAATGACAGCACTTGCTACCGCGTCCGTCCCCGGCAGCGAAGCCTTCGCCAGCGAATTCGCTGCCCGCAAGGCTCGCTTTGCGGCCGATCCGAGCTGGATGGCTGCCCGCCGTCAGGCCGGCATCGCCCGCTTTGAAGCCCTCGGCCTGCCGACCCGCAAGGTCGAGGCCTGGAAGTACACCGACACCCAGGCACTGGGTCGTCAGCAATATCGTCTCGCCGACGATGCAAGCCTCGCGCCGGCCGTGAAGGATGCGCTGGCTCTCGACGTCGACGCCTACCGTCTGGTGTTCGTCGATGGCCTCTACAATGCCGAGCTGTCCGATGTGGCAGGCCTGCCCGACACCGTGCGTGTCGTGCCGCTGTCTGACGCCATCGTCAATCAGCCGGAAGTCATCGGCGGCTCGCTGAACCGCCTGACCGGCATCGATTTCACGCCCTTCGTGGCGCTGAACTCCGCCTTCACCGAAGAGGGTGCGGTGATTCAGGTCGGCCCGCGCACGGTGCTCGACAAGCCGGTCTACGTGCTGTTCCTGTCGCGTGCCGCCGTCGAAGGCCAGCCCGTGACCATGAGCCACCCGCGTCTGCTGGTGCAGCTGGGCAGCCGCGCCGAAGCCAGCGTGATCGAGCATCACATCGGTGAAAGCGGCGCGACCAACTTCACCAACATGGTCAGCGAAGTGATGCTGGAGCGCGGCGCCGTGCTCAATCACTACAAGCTGGGCGAAGCCGCCACCGGCGAGACGCATATCGCCTCGCTGCAGGTCGAGCAGCCGCGTGACAGCCAGTATCGCTCCATCAACCTGAACACCGGTGGTGGTCTGGTGCGCAACGACATCGTCTGCGACCTGAACGGCAACAACGCCCATGCACGTCTCGATGGCCTGTTCTTCGGTCGTGATCGCCAGCACGTGGACACCCACTCGCTGGTCAATCACAACGAGGCACTGACGTTCTCCGACGAGAACTACAAGGGCATCCTGGCCGACCGCGCCCGTGGCGTCTTCAATGGCCGCGTGCTGGTCAAGCGCGACAGCCAGCAGATCGAGGCGCACCAGAACAACGCCAACCTGCTGCTGTCGGACCGCGCCGAGATCAACACCAAGCCGGAACTCGAGATCTACGCCGACGACGTCAAGTGCTCCCACGGCACCACGACCGGTCAGCTCGACGAGACCGCCGTGTTCGCGCTGCGCGCCCGTGGCATCGATGAGCAGACCGCCCGTGGCCTTTTGACCCTGGCCTTCGCCAACGAAGTCATGACCGGCCTGGGCATCGACGCCATCGCCGAGCGCATCGAGCGCAGTGTCGCGGGACGCCTGCCGTCACGCTTCCACCTCGATGAGCTGGTCGATCTCAGCGTCGAGCTGGGCGGTGGCGCCGTGGCGGTGGCACGTGATGAGGACTTTGCATGAGCGCACTCGACAACCTGATGCTCGACGTCGTGCGGGTACGCGAGGATTTTCCGATCCTCGAGCGTCGCGTGCATGGTGATGTGCCGCTGATCTATCTGGACAGCGCCGCCACCAGCCAGACGCCGACCGCCGTCATCGACGCGATGAGCGACTACTACCGCAAGACCAATGCCAACATCCACCGGGGTCTGCATACCCTGGCGGATGAGGCGACGGCGGCCTTCGAAGGCACGCGTGAGAAGGTGCGCAGCTTCATCAATGCGCGCCTGACGCGGGAAGTCATCTTCACGCGCGGCACCACCGAGGCGATCAATCTGGTCGCCAACAGCTGGGGAGCCAACTGGCTGAACGCCGGGGATGAAGTGCTGATCTCGGTGATGGAGCATCACGCCAACATCGTGCCGTGGCAGCTTCTGGCCGAGCGTCTCGATATCGTCATCAAGATCATCCCGTGTGACGACGATGGCGTGCTCGACATGGCGGGCTACCGCGACCTGCTGGGCGAGAAGACACGCCTGGTCTGCGTCAATCAGGTCTCCAACGCCCTGGGCAGCATCAACCCGGTGGCCGAGATGGCGAAGCTGGCACACGCTCACGACGCGCTGATTCTGGTCGATGGCGCCCAGGCGGTACCGCATCAGCAGGTCGATGTGCGCGAGATCGATGCTGACTTCTATGTCTTCTCGGGCCACAAGATGTACGGCCCGACCGGCATCGGTGTGCTCTACGGCAAGGAAGCGCTGCTGGAGGCGATGCCGCCGTGGCAGGGTGGCGGTGAGATGATCCGCACGGTGTCGTTCGAGAATGGCACCCTGTTCGCGGACCTGCCGCACAAGTTCGAGGCCGGCACGCCGCCCATCGCCGAGGTCATCGGACTGGGCAAGGCCATCGACTGGCTGGACTGCACCCACATGGCGCTGATCACGCGCTGGGAACAGCAGCTGATGCGTCATGCCAGCGAGCGCATGCGCGAAGTGGACGGCCTGCGCATCATCGGCAACTCGCCCGACAAGGCGGGCGCGATCTCCTTCGTGGTCGATGGTGCCCACGCCCAGGATATCGGTCTGCTGATCGACCAGCTGGGGGTCGCCATCCGTACCGGCCACCACTGCGCGCAGCCGGTACTGCGTCGCTTCGGTGTCGACGCCACCTGTCGGGCTTCCTTCGCGGCCTACAACACGCCGGAAGAGATCGACATGTTCGTCGATGCCCTGCAGCGTGTGCTGACCATGGTGCGCTGAGCACCCCCCTGCGGTGGCCCTGACGGGCGCTGATCAATGAGGCTCGCGCATGGCGGGCCTCATTGGTATCGGCACTCGCCAGGGGATGTTGTCACCCGCACGTCTTGAGTGAACCAACAGAATTCACGAGCCGCATGCCTGTCATGCGGCTCGGCAAGGAGAGGGCATGAGCCACACTGAAGACCAGCTGGCCAGCCTCGGCAAGGGCCAGAAGATGCCGTTGCAGCGGGACGTGGAGGGCATCTCGGTACCGTTCGGCAAGTCGGTGACCCTGCATGAGGACTCGGTGGTCGAAGTCATGCAGGCCAAGGGCGGCACCGTCAGCGTCGCCTTCGAGGGTCGCATGTACCTGATCGAGAGCTTCAGCCTCGATGCGCTGGGGCTGGACGCCGTGCCGCGTCCGCATCTGCCGGCCGGCCAGAGCGATGCCGACATCGAGGCCTTCGTCTGGGCCCAGCTGCGCACCTGCTTCGACCCCGAGATCCCGGTCGATATCGTCGAGCTGGGGCTGGTCTATGGCTGTCGTATCGACACCCTGATCAGCGGCGAGAAGATGGTCAATCTCAAGATGACGTTGACCGCGCCGGGCTGCGGCATGGGCAACGTCATCGCTGAGGACGCCAAGCGCAAGATTCTTGGCGCCGAGGATGTCTCCAAGGTCCATGTCGAGATCGTGTTCTCGCCTGCCTGGTCGCGCGAGATGATGAGTGAGGACGCCCGCCTGGAACTGGGCATGTTCTGAGCATCATCAGCGCGCCTTTGTCGTCTGCTGTTGTCGCCCTTTACTGACTGCGGCTCCCTGGAGGCCTGTCATGGCCGTCAGTCGCGGTATCACTTGGGTGAGATGAAGCAAACGCAACCGGATGGGCGGGAACCTCTCGTCCATCCGGCTATCCAATTCACGTTGCTGAGCGTCCGGGCAAGTTGCTGCCTCGGGCCGCGTCGGCACGTCCGTTTGACGGTTTCCCGTATCACCTGCCTCAAGGAAGACTCCCCAATGCGATTCCAGACTGCGCTGCGCACCCTGACCACTACCCTGATCCTGAGCACCGCTGCCAGCGCGCAGGCCGCCTGGAAGCTGGATGGCGATGTGTCACAGCTGAGCTTCCAGACCACCAAGATGGCCAAGTCGGGCGCCAGCACCGTCGAGACGGATGCTTTCACCTCCTGGCGGGCGCGCGTCAATGACGC
>NZ_LJTD01000014.1:0-166444 GCF_001306765.1 Cobetia sp. UCD-24C
GAACTGACCCAGCCGCTGGCCATGGACAGCTACCAGCGTTCACCGCATACCGGCAGCTTCGTGTTCATTGATCGCCTGTCCAACATCACCATCGGTGCGGGCATGGTCAAGGAGACCATGAGCGCCAGCAACATCGTGTGGCACGACATGGCGGTCACCAAGCAGCGCCGCGCCGATCGCAACAAGCAGAAGCCGTGCATCATCTGGTTCACCGGCCTGTCCGGTGCCGGCAAGTCCACCGCCGCCAATGCGCTGGAGCGTCAGCTGTTCGCCATGGGCTACAACACCTACCTGCTGGACGGCGACAACGTGCGTCACGGCCTGTGTGGTGATCTGGGCTTCAGCGAAGACGACCGCGCCGAGAACATCCGTCGTGTCGGCGAAGTTGCCAAGCTGATGGTCGATGCCGGCATGATCACCCTGGTCAGCTTCATCTCGCCGTTCCAGGCCGATCGCCAGACCGTGCGTGACATGGTCGGTAGTGACGAGTTCATCGAAGTCTTCGTCAACACGCCGATCAGCGTCTGCGAAGAGCGCGATCCCAAGGGCCTGTACCGCAAGGCGCGTGCCGGTGAGATCAGCGACTTCACCGGCATCAGCTCGCCGTATGAAGCGCCGGAGAACCCGGAAATCGAGATCAACACGGGTGAACTGAGCCTCGAGCAGACCGCACTCAAGCTGGTCAATCAGCTCAAGCACTACAACGTCATCGGCTGATGCATTCACGCCGATCAGCCCTCGTCGCAAGGCGGGGGCGTTTGCCGTTTCAGGACTCTCACATGACTTTATCCCGATTCAAACAGCGCTTGCCGCATGTCGTGCGTCTCGCGGCAGTAGCAGGCCTGGCACTGGCCATCACCGGTTGCGCGACCTCCTATCCGGAATCCACCGGTGCCGGCAGCACCAACCTGGCCAACCTGACCGGCGCTGCGTCACTGCCGGCGGATGTCTCGTCATTTCTCGACAGCGCCGCCCCCGGCAGCGTGATTGCCGTGCCGACCAGCCCCTGGGGCAGCAATGTCGAAGTGGTCGCCCATGAGCGCTACTTCGCGGCCAGCGGGCGTATCTGTCGTGAGCTGACGGTCTCCAATTCGCGTGATCTGCCCAGCAAGGAACTGGCGTGCCGAACCAGCAACGACGGCAAGGCCGGTGAGGGCACCTGGGTGACCCAGCGGCTGGTGACCGGCCTGCTGGAAGAGGCCCGCTGAGGAGTTTCTCGATAACTTCTCAGCAACTTTTCGGCACCTACTCGCTGAAAGGCCCATAACGGGTTCAGCGTGTACCGAATTCGCAGGGGGGAGCAGGCTGGTGTGGTCGGCTCTGTAATTCCTGACCGACATTGCTCTATTTTTTGCACGATTTTCTTTGCACTACGAGGGGCCTAGCCCGATGACGATTTCCAGATTCTTGCTCCGGGCCGGGTGCCTGGTGGCGGTAGCGTGCCTGAACGCCAGCCCTGCCATGGCAGCCGGCCTGGACAGTGGTTCCATCCTGTCCAGCAATGACCAGGCCTCCAGCATCCCGCAAAAAACGGATAGTGTAGAAGACAAGGCGCGTGCCGACTGGCGCAGCGGAACCTACGGGCCGCTGACCTCCCGTGCGCAGACCGATCCTGATTCCCTGCCGCCGTTCGGCGAAAACCTCTTTACCGGTGGTTTCCGCGGCATGATGGCCGATGGCCTCAACAGTAGCTACACCATCAAGCCGGGTGACCAGATCACCCTGCGTGTCTGGGGTGGGGTCGAGATGGAGTCCGTGCTGCCTGTCGATGCGCAGGGCAACATATTCCTGCCGGGCATCGGTCCGGTGAAGGTGCAGGGCACCACCAATGCCCAGCTGGATGGCAAGGTACGCAGCGCCATTCAAGAGGTGTATCCCGAGAACGTAAGCGTCTACACCAACCTGCAGGGCGTGCAGCCGGTGGGCGTCTTCGTCACCGGGTATGTCAAGAATCCGGGTCGCTACGCCGGTACCCCGAATGATTCCATGCTGTATTTCCTCGATCAGGCCGGCGGCATCGACCAGGCATTGGGCAGCTACCGCAAGATCAAGATCAAGCGCAATGGCCGCGTCATCAATACGGTCGATCTGTATGACTTTCTGATCAATGGCGAGATCGCTCGTCCGCAGTTCCGTGATGGCGATACCGTCGTCGTCGAGGAGCGTGGCCCGGCGATCAGCGTGGTCGGGGATGTCGAGCGTGATTACCGCTATGAGCTCACCGACTCGCGCCTGAGTGGCGAAGACGTCCTGAACCTGGCGCGCCTCAAGTCAGGTGTCTCTCACGTGCTGCTGCGTGGCTCACGTCCCGACGGCCCCATCTCGCGCTATCTGCCGGTGACGGAATTCCGCGCTGCTGACGTGCGCGCAGGGGATGAAGTGCTGTTCAGTGCCGACCAGCGTGACGAGACCATCGTCGTGCAGCTGGAAGGCAGCTTCTATGGCCCGTCGCGTTATGCATTGCCGCGCGATGCCCACCTGGGGGAATTGCTCAATGCCGTCGGGGTGCCGAAAGGACTGACCGATTACCAGAGCGTTTCAATCCGCCGTGAGAGCGTCAAGGAACAGCAGGCGCAGGCACTGCAGGACAGTCTCAAGCGTCTTCAGGCCACTTATCTCGGCGCGTCTTCCTCGACCACCGAAGAGTCCGAGCTTCGTGTCCAGGAAGCCGAGATGATCGAGAAGTTCGTCGAGCAGGCGAAGAAGGAAGAACCGACCGGACGACTGGTCGTGGCACGTGAAGACGGCAATATCGCCGATGTGCGCCTGCAGGATGGCGATGTCATCACCATTCCGGAAATCAGCGATTCCCTGCTGATCAGCGGCGAAGTCGTGGTGCCTCAGGCCATGGTCTACACCCAGGGCATGACGGTGATGGACTATATCAACAGCGCCGGTGGCTTCACGCAGCACGCGGATGAAGACCAGATTCTGGTCGTGCGCCAGAACGGTGCCGTGCGTCATGCCGAGGAAGTCGAGCTGCGCTCGGGTGATCAGATTCTGGTACTGCCGGAACCGCCGACCAAGAATCTGCAGCTGGCTACCGGCATCACGCAGATTCTCTATCAGGTCGCCGTCGCCACCAAAGTCGCGATAGACCTCTGATCATGGCCAGCGATATGAACGGTGACATGAACGGTGAGATAAACACGCCAACTGAACGCCCACTTGGCGACAAGAGGAGCGGGCCCAAGGCCCGCTCCGCCTGGGCCGTGACGCGCAGTGTCTGGTACGCCATGTTTATCCGCGAAGCGATTGGCCGCACCATGACGGACCGTATGGGTTGGTTCTGGATGGTGCTAGAACCTTTCGCAATGGTAGCTCTAATGGTAGGTATACGCTCCTTTATAAAAGGGGATAGGCTAATCGTGAATGCTCCATTCATTCCATGGATGATCACTGGCCTGATGGGATTTTATTTGCTACGCGATGGAATGACGCGAGGGATGTCAGCGGTAAAGGCAAATCAGGCGCTGTTTACGTATCGGCAAGTACAGACTACCGACCCAGTTATTGTTCGTATTTTCCTAGATGGTATGCTACGAACTTTTGTGCTGATACTTTTTATTTGTATAGGAGGGTTGTTGGGCCTAGAGCTATATCCAGATAATGTAGTTAGATCCTTCTTTAGTTGGTTTTCGCTATGGTCTCTTGGTTTAGGCTTGGGGTTGACGTTGTCGGCTCTAGCGACGCTCGTTGAAGAAATTGAGAAAATAGTAAAACTTACCAGCTTGCCTTTGATTATTATCTCTGGTGTGATGTTTCCATTGAATCATTTGCCTCATTGGCTTCTTGAGTATGCGATGATCAACCCGATTCCTCACGGTTTAGAGACGCTAAGGCTGGGCTTCTTCGAAAACTATCATGTTGTCAAAGGGACAAGTGAGCTTTATTTGTGGGCGTTTATACTGGGTACAAACGCATTAGGTCTAATGTTGCATATCCGTTTTTCTCATAAACTCAAGGCACAGTAATCAATGAAAGCCTTCATCCAACGTCAGCCTCATTGGGCAATAGCAATACTTGCTATTTTATTAGTAACTCTATATTGGAGCTTCTGGGCAACAGATCGCTACGTATCCAAAGCAACGGTTGTGCTGGAAAGCCCCCAGGTAACTTCAACAGAAGTCAATTTCTCTTCAATATTGACTGGGGGAGGCTCAGATAAAGATCTTCTTTTGTTAAGGGAATACCTACTTTCTACTGATATGCTCAAGGTGGTTGATGAGAAACTAGGATTTCGACAGCATTATAGTGAGCACGGTGACTATTTCTCAACTCTGGGAGACGAAAATGTTCCTATTGAGGAACTGCATGATTATTACTTGAAGCGTGTCAGTGTTGAAATGGATGACTATGCAGGAGTTCTCAATGTGGAGGTTCAGGCATATACTCCTGAGTTTGCACACCGGATGACTCAGTTACTGCTCGATGAAGGCGAGGCGCACATGAATGAAATGGGGCGTCGTTTAGCCGATGAGCAAGTCATGTTTCTTGAAAAGCAATTGGGTCGACTAGAAGCAAGGTTGGATCACACACGGGATGATCTCCTAAAGTTCCAGAACAAGGAAGGCTTGATATCTCCCACAAGCACCGTAGAGAGCATCAATCAAGTTGTTGCAACTCTTGAAGGGCAGCTCGCGACGCTACAAGCGCAGCGTAAAGCATTGGCAAGTTATCAAAGTGAACGCTCTTCTGATATGAAAAGAGTGACTTCTGAAATTGAAGCGATGCGTGAGCAGATTCTAAAGCAAAGAGATAGACTAGCTCAGGCAACGGGCGATTCTTTAAATAAAGTGTCATCTCAGTATCAATCTTTGGAATTGAAAGCAAAATTTGCGCAAGAAACTTATTCTGGTGCCATTGCCGCCTTGGAAAGCACCAGGCTTGAGGCTGCACGTAAATTGAAACAAGTCAGTATTCTACAAAGCCCAATGATGCCAGAGTATTCTACCGAGCCGAAAAGAATATATAATATTACGGTATTCGCGTTGATCACCATTTTCTTGGCATTTATTGCTAGTATGCTAATTTTGATTATCAAAGAGCATCGGGATTAAATATGATAGAGATAAAGAGTCTCTATAAGCGGTATCATAATCACCATAGTAATGAATGGGTGCTACGTGATATTAATATCATAATACCCACTGGTGTTAGTGTCGGATTGATTGGAGGCAATGGGGCTGGAAAGTCTACCTTATTGAGGCTTATCGCTGGTATGGACACGCCCGACAGAGGAGAGGTCATTCGCCATAGCCGTGTGTCATGGCCAGTCGGTTTGTCTGGGGGGATGCAAGGTAGTTTGACCGGCCGACAAAATGTGAAGTTTGTTGCACGAGCGCAAGGCCGCCGCAATGATGTTGAACGGATTGTCTCTTTTGTAGAGGACTTTGCTGAAATTGGCAGTGCATTTGATGATCCTGTCAAGACGTATTCATCAGGTATGAAGTCACGGCTGTCCTTCGGGCTTTCATTAGCCTTCGACTTTGATGTGTTTATTTCAGATGAAGCCACTGCTGTCGGAGATCGTGCTTTCAAGGCAAAAGCAAAGGCACTTTTCAAGAGCAAGGTAGGTAAGTCTTCCTTGATTATCGTATCTCACGGGGAAGGCATACTACGCGAACTATGTCAGGCTGGTATTTATCTAAAGAATGGTTCTGCTTATTGGTTTGATGATATCAATGATGCAATTATTGCTTATCATGATGATGGAAATCAGGCTAAAAAGTTAGCTGATTCGACAGCTAGTAAAGTTATTGATGTTAGAGAAGTTGATCAAAAACCTAGTGACAGCGTGTTATCGGCCGAACGATTGGAAGAAGTAAGGGAAGTAATCAAAAACTTGCAGCCAATTGTTGCAGGGATAGGAATAACCGTCAATAAAGCCAAGCAAAACAACTGGGCTACAGAAAAAATAAAAAAACTTAATGGGTTACATGATAAAACAAAAAAAGAGATGAAGGTTCTTCAAGAGATAATAAGTGAAGATGATCGGATCAAGATACAAGAAGAAAAGAAGAATTTTAATCAGTACAACAAGGCAATCAAGTCGTTACAATATCTTAAAGACCACTTGCAAAAGTATGAGCTTGAATCCGAAGAGCTTGATGTCATAGAGAGTGCAATAGAGTTGATGCAGAAAAACATGTTGAATGCCAAAGCTAATATAGAAAGTTTAGAAGATTGAATCATATTTCTCACAGTTTGTATTAAAGGAATTCTGTACGATGGAAAGCATCATATACTCAAAAATTTCTGATAAGTTAATATTCGAACAGGCGGCAAAAAAAGTATATGACTCTTTTCCTGGTGAAGAATTCAGTATATTAACCCCGTCTTGCGATGAGAGTGAGTCTATTTATAATGTTATTGAGCTGACTGATTATGAAGGCTTGAAAAGCTTCTTGACCGGAAAAACTCTCAAGCGCGTAATATTATTGGGCTTTGAAAGAACAGAGATCCTTCCGATAACATGGATAGTCGAGTTTCTTTCCCATGGAGCCGACGCTATAAGTGGATTGTACGATGGTGCTATTGGGCGCTACTCTCCTTTCAAGGGTTATGAAGCCAATACAATATTGGTTTTTCCAGGCTCAATGTTACCCTTGTCCATGGGCTCTCACCAAAGATCTTTCTTACTTCTAGCAGCTTTGAACTACTCTGGCTATTATACTGATGCAATAATAACGGGTAGCAACAGTAATACTGTAAGTCGTGCTCGTCGTCTTCTGAGTGCAATCGCCCCCAATGTCTATACCTTCAAGAATAATAAACGTAAGTTGCCAGATACATTATGGTTAAGGCGTGAAATTGAACGAAAGTATCGTAAGTTTACTATAAAAAATAATAAAGTGCCTGAGCTTTTCGCTGATCGTTATTCGAACAAGGCAACAGAATCTCTCAAGATCACGCTTGCCAAGCTTCACGATGAGAATGAATACAAGAACATAATAGTAAGCTACGCTTGGATGTCCAAGTGCTTAGATTACATCCCTGACGACAAGTTGAAAGAAACAAATTTAATATGTGATACACATGACGTTCAGTTCGTTCGTAATCTTTCAGCTAATAAGCATGAAAAGCGATTCCTGTCGCTTCAGACATATGATAAGTGGTTAGAGAAGAAAGTGTTGGCTAGATACGATTATATTGGTGCTATTTCAAAGTCTGACTCTAAAGAGTTACGTAAGCATAAAGAGCTTACTAAGAAAGTGATAAATGTAACAAGTGCTTTCAATTATGCTTTGAAAAGGCCTCGTAAAATCGGCCACAAGCCTTGTTTGCATTATGGTTTTATTGGCGGAGGCATGGATGCTAACGTTAAGGCTTTAGTTTATATATTGGACGAATGGTGGCCAGTGATGAATTCCTATTCACCCAATAGTAAATTCTATATCGCTGGTAGTATTTGCAAGAACCCTCTTATTGCAAGTAGAGTCTTTTTCGATGAAAGCATCGTAAAAATGGGGTTTGTGGATAGTATTTCAGATTTTTACGATAAAATAGATATTTCTTTGAATCCAGTACTTGTACAAGGTGGGCTGAACTTCAAATCCGTTGAAGCTGTACTGGCAGGTAAATTATTGATTACCAATCAGTTGGGGAGTCAGTGCCTCGGTGAGACCAATATCGCCACTATTGCTGATACGCAAAAAGAATTTCTTGATGTAGTTCAGAAAATTGAGATTATGCCTGGCCGTGAATTCAATCAATTATTGGAATTTCGTCAAAAAAGAGCACTTGAAGAATTTGGTGAAGCAACAGCCTATAATGAATTGAAAAAGGTGTTAGTGTCATGAAGAATGCGCTAATTCAATCGGGCGATCATTTTGAAAATCAAAATAGAATACTACCACTAGCGTTGCACCTTAAGGCTAGTGATATTGAGCCGATTATTTTACTGTATTCCGAAAATGCAGCTAAGCTCTTCACACGATATAATTTGCAAGTTGTATATCTAGATAGATTCCGTAAGGAAGTCAATAGTAAGCCTACTTCCTTCCCTTATGATTATGAAGAAGTAATGTTTATCGAAAGGCAGAGAGCATATTCCAGATTCAATAAGCCGCATAAGATAAAGCATGAGAAGTTTAAAATCGATAGAGATTATAGTGCATTATTAAAAATTCTATCTGAGTTTTCGCCTGAATATGTTTTTATATGGAATGGTTTTACTGGCAATGTGGCAAATACTCTCAGAGTCATAACATCA
The DNA here is from genome assembly GCF_001306765.1 of Cobetia sp. UCD-24C. Taxonomy (NCBI): domain Bacteria; kingdom Pseudomonadati; phylum Pseudomonadota; class Gammaproteobacteria; order Oceanospirillales; family Halomonadaceae; genus Cobetia; species Cobetia sp. UCD-24C. Next base: position 8,216 of record NZ_LJTD01000014.1, read on the forward strand.
AAGTCCGAAAATTATAAAGTTTGGTTTCTTGAGCGATCTTTTTATAAAAACTCTCTTTTTGTTGATTCAACTGGGGCTAATGCTGCCGCTTCGATATCTCGACAGTATAGTCATTATGAGAACAATATAATACCTAAGCATTACGTTGTAGATAAACTGATTGACGATTATGAAGTGCCTGATAAAAATACCCTTTGTAAAGAGGATTTTATCTTTGTCCCACTACAAGTGCAGACCGATACAAATAATATACTCTACTCACCTCATATAAAGAAAACCAGAGCTCTGGTTATTGCTACAATCAGAGCGGTAGATCGAATAAACCGTAGCTTGGGAAAGCAATATAAGATTATCGTTAGGACACACCCAGAGGAAGTTGACCCAAATATCAATTTACCACAGCACCCCCTAGTATTGTATAGAAGCTCGGGTGCTATCAAAGATTGGTGTTATCACGCCTCCGCAGTCGTCAATGTCAACTCGACTGTAGGAATGGAGGCTATCTATATTGATAAACCTGTAATTTCGTTTGGTCATTCTTTATTCTCACATGAAGAGCTGACTGTCATATCTGACCTACCTGGTTTCAGGAATAAATTACAAGCTGTACTATCCGGCGAGATCATGACTCCTAAACTGGATAGTAAATTATCATTCTTCAATCATTTGTATCTATACAATACAAGTAATATCGAGAATTTTCCCAAGAGTGTGTCCTCGATATTGAATCTTGATCCAGATATTGCCAAAGCACCTGTTCCGTATTCAAGCTTAGCCAAGAAGTTGACTAATAAAGAAGGACTGACGGTGGGGTGTTATCTAAATTATGATACGACTTTAGATTTAACATATCGAAAAAATAAAGAAGAAATCACACCGAATCTTTATCGAAAACTGTTTGAGGAAAGATACAACTATACAGGTAAGATTAAATTCAAACTATTAAATGCTGATCGTGATAATATTGACCTTGACTCTTTTGATCTGATTATTAGAGATGAGAGACACTCCTCTCTAGAAATAAAACATGATCTCATACTCGATGAATATCTTCTGGAGGTAAACAGATGAATATCTGTATCATGGCTGGTGGGTCAGGGAAACGCCTTTGGCCGAAATCACGTAAGAATTATCCAAAACAGTTCCTGAACCTTATCTCTGAACGCTCCATGTTTCAGGAAACAGTTCTGCGCGTTGAAAAACTGGCATATGAGAATATGTATGTCATTTGTAATGAAGAGCATCGCTTTCTCGTTGCAGAGCAATTAAGAGAATTGGATGTTCATGCCAGTATCTTACTTGAACCTACTGGTAAAAATACTGCACCTGCAATTGCTGTTGTCAGCCATCTTGCAAATAAAACAAGCAAAGAACCAATGCTTGTTTTGTCGGCAGATCATTATATTGGCGACTCTTCCGCTTTTTGTGATAAAGTTGAAGAAGTCATTGCTGATGATGCAATCAAAAATTCTATCGTCTTGTTTGGTATCACTCCTGAATATCCCTCTTCTGAGTATGGTTACATTCAACCACAAATAAAGAATGAATTGTCAAGGGTATCATCTTTCAAGGAGAAGCCTTCAAAAGAACTTGCTTTAGAATATATGGACTCCGATGACGCTTATTTGTGGAATTCAGGTATGTTCATGTTTACACTTGAAACTATCCTTAACGAACTCCGTGAGCATGCTTCTTCGGTCTATAGCATTTCTGAAGCGCTTGTGGAAACAGCACAGAAAGACGCAGATTTTATTCGCTTTGATTCTGAAATCTTCTGTTCATTCCCAGACATTCCTATTGATATAGCAGTACTTGAAAAATCCAAGAATGTATTTGTCTATCCTTTTGACATTCAGTGGTCTGATGTTGGTACCTGGGGATCGCTACATAATGTAAAAGTAAAAGACGAAAATTCCAACAGTTTCTCCGGCGACGTCATTGACTTTGATACGACCAATTGTCTGGTCAATGCAGAAAATAAGCTGGTTGTAACATTAGGAGTGTCAGATCTTGTTGTTATAGAAACAACAGATGCTGTTTTGGTATCGACACTTGATCAGGTCTCTAAAATTGGCTGCGTGGCGAACAAGCTTTCCACTTTAGGTCGTACAGAGCACATAGTTCACCGAGAGGTTAACCGCCCATGGGGGAAGTATGATGCCATTGACAATGGAGCTCGTTACCAGGTCAAGAGGATAACCGTAAAACCAGGCGGTCAACTTTCCTTACAAATGCACCATCATAGAGCCGAGCATTGGATCGTGGTAAAGGGGACTGCAAAAGTTACAAATGGAGAAAAAATTTTCTTGGTCTCAGAAAATGAATCAACATATATTCCTTTAGGTACAACTCATAGGTTGGAAAATCCTGGCAATATAGAGTTAGAAATGATAGAGGTCCAGTCTGGTTCCTATTTAGGTGAAGACGATATTGTAAGATTCAACGATATTTACAATCGATAATAGAGATGTCTAATATGTCCGAAATGCATAAAGTTTTCCATATGAATAGTTTCTCTCGTTCTGGAGAAACATTGTTGCTCCGTTGTTTAAATGCACATCCTTTGATTCATGTTGTGCATCAAATAAACGAACCTGACACTGCTGAAGATCTTGCATTGTGGAAACATTTGATGCAGTTTGAGCCGACTGAAATATCTTCTGATGATCCCTATGTTAAAGCAGCAGGGGTTGCTTCTGGTTCAGTAATTTTGGTAAAAAATGCAGTATGGACCCATCAGTATTTTCACAAGGGTTTCGTCTTGGCTCGTAATCCTTTCGCAGTTGCTAATAGTTTCAAGATTACAGCAGAAGATGAGTTAAAGTATTCCAAGAGAAAGAAACAGTATCAACGATGGGCTAAGCTCATAGATAGTAAATTGTTGCCATATGTGAACCAAGAAGAGAATAGTTTCAAGATTCTGTCTGTATTATATAACGCAAAAATGTTAGATGCCTCTAATCTAGATCAGCCTGTTATTAGGTATGAAGACTTTGTCACGAAACCAGCAATAGCTCTAAAACGAATTTGTGTTGCTCTAGAAATAGAGTGGAACCCTTTAGTATTAAAATCTCACACCTTCTTTAAAGAAGGTGAATATGGTCACGGAGGAATTCCTCTGTGGAAAGATATTCATGGTGGTTCTCTACACTCTTACAAGAAGTTACCTAAAGAAGTAAAAAACATTATATATTCCATATGCCGTAACAGTATATCTGCTCTCGGTTATTATTATGATGGTAATGAGTGTAACGTAATAAGTAATTCATACAAAAACGTCGATAATGCTGTTGCTAAATACAAAAAGAAAACTCTTAAAGAGTTTGCGGCAATTAACAATTTCAATATTGTTGAAGTTGATGTTTTTAAAAAAAGAATTTTGAGCGATAAAAACAATTCTATAGTAATTGAGCCTGCTTACTTAGTTGAGGCTAGAGATTGTTTTGTTGACAATATGTTCTTATGTTACTCTGAAGACCACGTAGCTGCCGATCTAAATAACTCGCACATACTAAACAAAAAATATGGCGCTAGCTTCAAAGAGCTAGATGTTCTGCATGAATATAATCATGAGATTAAAAAAGATGTAACAGATGAAAATACCTATTTACTTATAGGTGGAATGAAAAATTATTGGCATTGGTTAAACAATTTCTTACCTCGGTTGTTCATCGCTCAAGCTGGCAATATTAATTTTAACAACCTTAAGTTGATAGTAAATGATAATGTTACAGATGTTCAGCTTCAACATTTAGACTGGCTGGGAATAAATAGAGATAATATATGTAAGGTTGGCGAAATTTCTAATGTGAAGCTAAATCGTATATATGTCCCTTCTTTATTAGCAAATAAGACTTTGCCAGTTGGGCTGGGAAGTTATTATTTAGAGAGCTTCAAGGATGTGTTGAATGTAACTGATGTAAGCTCTAGCCCTAAGCGAGTATATTTAAGCAGAGAGAAATCCAGAGGTAGAAAAGTATATAATAAAAAGGATTTTGATTCTTGGCTTACAGATAATAACTTTACTACTATTCACGCTGAGGATCTAACTCCACAGCAGCAGGTTAATATATTTAACAATGCCGACTATGTGGTCACTCCTCATGGTGCAGGTGTGGCAAATTTAAATTTTTGTAAAAGCACTTGCAAAGTTATTATTTTTGAATACAAAACTTGGGGGTCAGAAATGTTGGCTTTAGCAAAAGCTAACTCTTTGGAGGCAACCGTTATCTTGTGCGAACAAATCGATAACGGTACAGGTCAAAAAAGGCTTCATGATTTGAGAGTTGATCTTGACGTTCTCGATACAAATTTCAAAAATATATCTTGCTAAGGCCCATATAATGTTATCAAATATCAGTAATTTTACTCTATTTGGTGGAATCAATGTTCTCGAATCACGAGATCTTGCGATGCGTGCTTGTGAACATTATGTAGAGGTTACCAATCGGCTTGGTATTCCTTATGTGTTCAAGGCCAGTTTCGACAAGGCCAATCGGTCCTCGATTAATTCGTATCGTGGCCCGGGCCTGGAAGAGGGCATGCGAATCTTCCAGGATGTGAAGGCTGAGTTCGGCGTCAAGGTCATTACTGATGTCCATGAGACATGGCAGTGTGAGCCTGTCGCGGAAGTGGCCGATATCCTGCAGCTGCCGGCATTTCTGGCTCGCCAGACGGACCTGGTGGTAGCCATGGCGAAGACAGGCAAGACGATCAACATCAAGAAGCCGCAGTTCCTGAGCCCTGGCCAAGTGGTAAACATCGTCGAGAAGTTCAAGGAAGCAGGCAATAGCGACCTCATTCTCTGTGATCGTGGCACCAGCTTTGGCTATGACAATCTGGTGGTCGACATGCTCGGCATCGATGTCATGAAGCGCGTGACCGGGAATCTTCCGATCATCTTCGATGTCACTCATGCCTTGCAGCAGCGTGAAGCGACCGGCGCCGCTTCTGGTGGCCGTCGTCAGCAGGTCGTGACATTGGCGAGAGCCGGTATGGCCACTGGTCTGGCAGGCTTGTTCCTGGAAGCGCACCCGGACCCCGACAACGCCAAGTGCGATGGGCCCAGCGCTTTGCCGCTGCATCAACTCGAACCTTTCCTGCAACAGGTCAAGGCTATCGATGATGCAGTGAAGTCGTTGCCAGAACTGGTCATTGAATAAGTCTGCACAGGGAATAGCGTCGTGACGATTGAGATGAACCAGAAAACGGTCATCATCATTCCTGCCCGTTACGGCTCCAGCCGTCTGCCAGGGAAACCCCTGGCAGATATTGCTGGCAAGCCGATGGTGCAGCATGTGGTGGAGCGTGCCACTCAGGTATCTGGCATTGATGCGGTATGGGTTGCCACGGACGACGAGCGTGTATTCGACGCAGTAGAGGCTTTTGGGGGACAGGCAGTCATGACCTCACCAGACCATGCCTCTGGCACGGACCGTCTGGTTGAGGTAATGCAGAAGGTTTCCGCCGATATCTACCTCAACGTGCAAGGCGATGAGCCATTGGTACGGCCGGGGGACCTCGAGCTGCTGGTGGCGTCCATGCAGAATAGCCAGGCAAAAGTGGGGACACTTTGTCATGCTATCTCATCGGAGGAAGCCAAGAATCCGAACACGGTCAAGGTTCTGTGCGATCAATTCGATGATGCTTTGTACTTCAGTCGCTCTCCGATTCCTTACCCTCGCGAGGTTGAAGAAGCCAGCTATCGTAAGCATGTCGGTGTCTACGCCTATCGACGCGAGGTCTTGGAAGGATATTCACGGCTACCCCAGTCCATGGCAGAACGTGCTGAATCGCTGGAACAGCTTCGCCTCATGCATGCCGGTATCAAGATCCATGTCATTGAGGTAGAGGAAACCGGGCCCGGCGTTGATACCCCTGAGTGTCTGGAGACGGTACGTGCTCTGATAGAAGGCCGCACACTGCAGAGCAAGCCTGATCCATTGGCTCAGACTCGGCTACTGATTACGGATGTTGATGGCGTCTTGACTGATGGTGGTATCTATTACGATGCCTCGGGGGAATCCTTGAAGCAGTTCCATGTGCGGGATGGCTTGGGAATCCGCTTGCTGGAGGAGTCAGGCATTCAGGTGGCGGTCCTTTCGGGACGTGATTCTGCCACGCTGCGCAAACGCATTGCCGATCTCGGGATCTCTCATGCCAAGCTTGGCGTGAAGGATAAACACGCTGCATGCCAGGAATTGATGGCGGCAGCGGGTGCGACTGCGGAGCAGACAGTATTCATTGGCGATGATGTCATAGACCTCCCAGCTTCCGAGGCCTGTGGTAGAGCCTACGCTGTCGCGGATGCACCGGACTATATCAAGGCACAAGCCGATGAAGTGTTGTCACTGGCAGGGGGCAAGGGCGCTGTCAGAGAGCTGGCCGACCGAATCCTTTTTGCACAGGGGAGGGAAGCGGTTTATAGCACTGCTTCGGGTTTCCTCGGCAATGTTGCTAAAGTTGCACAATAAACAATGAAGGAAGCTGCTCAGCACATCTCTGCTGGGCAGCCAAGCATCATGGACAGATTCCGAGGGTAAGGAAATGCCAAGCGTCGAGATTGGAAAGAAGGTATTCGTGACTCAGGCGGAGGCACTGCAAGCGACTTCTGAGCGATTGGGAAATGAGTTTGAAGAGTCGGTACGCATGATCATGACGACCTCTGGTCGAGTGATCGTCTCCGGGATGGGCAAGTCAGGTATCATTGGTAACAAGATTGCGGCCACCTTGGCTTCGACCGGCACCCCCAGTTTCGCGGTACATCCAGCAGAGGCCTATCATGGCGACCTGGGGATGTTCACCAAAGGGGATGTGGTCATTCTGATTTCCTACAGTGGAGAAACAGAAGAGGTCATTCGCCTGATTCCGTCACTGAAACATTTCGGGGTCAAAATCATTGCTTTGGTAGGCAATCCCAGTTCGACACTTGGCAAGAACAGTGATCTGGTGCTCGATGTCGGTGTTGATCGTGAGGCGTGCCCCAACAATCTGGCGCCTACTACCTCGACCACTGTGACATTGGCCATGGGGGATGCGCTCGCCGTTGCCTTGATCGAGCGCCGTCATTTCATGCCTCAGGATTTCGCGGTGTTCCATCCCGGCGGCAGCCTTGGTCGTCGTTTGCTGACGCGTGTCCGTGATGTCATGCACTCCCCAGTCCCCTGTAATACCCCGACAGATTCCTTGCGCGAAGTGATCATGACGATCACGCAAGGCGGGTTAGGGCTGACCGTCATTGCTGACAATGGCATTATTCATGGCTTGATCACGGACGGTGACTTGCGTCGCTCACTCTTCGATAATCAAGGGCTGGATGACGTGACAGGGGGCGATATCATGACCCGCACCCCCATGACGATCAATGAAAACGAAATGTTCTCGGTTGCCGAAAACACTATGTTGAAAGCCAATGTCACCTCTCTGTTGGTTGTGGATGATAATGGTGCCTTGACAGGAGTCCTCAAACTTCAGGATGCTATAAAGGTAATATGATTTTTTGAAAAATTCATTTATTTGAAATGGTCGCTACAGCTAAAATAAAGTAAATTGATTTTTCAATCATTTATACAAACATCGATGAACTAATGCTAGGGTTTAGTGATCTTAATTAAATAAGGATCGTAAGTTGTGTTTGTAGTGTTAATTGATATATACACTAGTTGATCTAGCTTTGCTAGTGGTGTTATTTGTTGGTTAGAGTTTAGTGAATTGATTCGTTGTTATTTAATGAAATAGCTATATTGAGCCATTAATTTATCGAGATTAGGCTAAATAACCTCTTTGTTGAAGAGTACAGATATGATTAATGGCCAAATATTAGCAAGCAACAAACTGGTTGAGATATATCACAAGATATGCAGCCGTAAATCTATAGTATCATTTTCAACTGAAGATTTTTAGGAAGGATAATAACTCAATGAGACATTTAATAATTCCCGGTTTAGCAAAAGCAGGCACTACTTTTTTGCATGATTATTTTTTAAATCATGGCGAAAACATATTCAACATACCTATTAGAAAAGAAACGAGATTTTATTCACGAAATAGTTGTATTTCTGATATAAACAGTTATTACATATCAGGTAAAAGTGATAAAATATATTTGGATGCTACACCATCTTATTTAAGCAGCCCAAACTCTAGTGCCATTGTAAAAAATCTATGTGGCGCTTTAGCTGGTGAAGATACTTACTTTGTTATTTGCTTGCGTAACTATTTTGACAGAATAGTCTCTCATTATCTCCACGATTTGAAGGGTGCATATAAAGAGTCTGGACGCCAGAGATGGAATAGAGGAAACTATACTCTTTATTCTAAGTTCGCCATAAAAAAATATTTTTCTACCTACGCTGAAGAGTGTCAATGCCTTGTTGATACTTTTGGCCGTGAACGTATTTTAGCTCTATCGACTAAAGATACTTACAGTGACACTTCTATAAAAAAAATCAATGCAATGGTTGGAGTCGATATACCAATAGGAGATTTTACAAAAGTTTCCAACCCGGGAGGTTGGGTCCCAAATTTGGTATATGGCGGGAATGAGGGTGTTGAAGTTTATGATGGTAATAATATTGTTTTTATACCACCTAAAGCTTTACTGAGTATTAATAATAATAGATCTTGGATACGATATAATGTTGATTATTATGAAGGCCTAGAGGCTGTAAACAATAGTGCTACCTGGTCTAGTCGGTTTAATAACAACGGTAAATACTTCCTACGAGCTAAAGAAGATTATATGCGAGCATGTGATGTTTTACAGATAGAGCCTGAGCTACCTACTGAAGATTTTTTCATAGCTTCTAGGCCTATGATTTCAGAAAAACTAGTAAAGAAATTATTAGTTAGTTAAGCTGTGCTCTGGCATCTGTAATTTACCAATCACTTTTACACATAATGGCTTTGTGTCCTATAAGCATGCTTAAAAGTTGTCTCTCAGTATAATGACTTGCTTTGACTATAGATGTTAGTCAACTTATATACTTAGACCACTGCCTACCTCCACATATTTACAAAAGTGGTGTAATCCCCCTTCCATATGAACACTAGGCTTGTGTATTATTATATTTATTCCTATAATAATTTAAAGACATATTGCGAGAGTTGTATAATTTGATATTATGCCAAATGCAATCATATACAGAAGCAATAAAAATTTAGTGAGTATGAATCGTTAAAAGTATTAAACATAAAGGCTATATTGATTTTTGGAGTATATATGAAGATTTTAGTTTTTGGCGATTCGCATGCTCTATATTTTGGCATGACTGAGCAAGTTAAAAGATACTTAAAACATAATATAGAAGGCATTGAGATTAATAATCATGTTTATGCTGGGGGCACAATTAATGGCTTTGGTAGAAGAGATTCGACCTTAGGGCTGTATGACAAAATCTTATATAGTATAGATGAATTTAAGCCAGATGTTGTTTGTATAGGGTTCGGTCAAGTTGATTTAGAACTTGGTTATTACTATAAGAAATATGTAAAAGAGGAGGATTTTGAGTTTAACGAATGGGCTCTAAGTACACTGACTGTATATTCTAATTTTATTAAAGATCTTGGCGTACCGGTGGTTGTAAAAGGTTTAAATCCACCGGTGTTGGTTTCCTCTAGAAATAAAGCTATTAATTATACAAGAAGGATTATAACGGAAAATATTAAAGATAAAAGTAAGGCTAAACTTGTTATAAATAGAATGAAAGCTGAATTCCCGTCGGATCTTTATAGAATTAGTATGACAAACATTTTTAATAACCATTTAAAGACTATGTGTTCTGCTAACAATTGGAGTTACTTTGATTTGCATGATGAATTGACAGACCTAAATACTGGTATGATTCGTTCAGCTTTTATACCAACAAAGCCTGACCATCATGTAATTGATTCAATTTACGTTAGATCTATATTTATAGATAAGTTATTGGATGAAATTAAGTCCCAGTTGGGTTAAAAGTTCGACTTATCCCATTATGATTTAGGATGATTATTTTTACTGCAGGGATACCTACTGTTAGGTTTTGTACGAAAAGTCGTTTTTGCTAATATGATTCATGCACATCCAGCATAGGTGCGGTATGGCAGGACGCTACGAAATCTCTGATAGCCAATGGCAGCTGATCGAAGACATCGTTTCACCGGCTCAATCGATGGGTAGACCCAGTAAAGACGACAGGCAGATGCTGAACGGCATCTTTTGGGTTCTCTGCTCTGGCGCCAAGTGGCGTGACCTTCCCGAACGCTATGGCCCTTGGAGTACTGTCTACACCAGGTTTCGACAATGGCGTGATGACGGTACCTTTGAGGCGGTCTTGTCGCGCCTTCAACTTCAGCTTCGCGAAGATGGCCTGATGGATCTCGAGACCTGGATGATCGATTCAACCGCCGTTCGTGCAACACGCGCCTCCGCTGGTGGAGGCAAAAAGGGGGATCTGAAGAACCCTTAGACCATGCGTTGGGCCGGAGTCGTGGCGGTATCACGACCAAAATCCATTTGATCTGCGATCGCCTTGGCTGGCCCATCGCCTTCACACTGTCGGCCGGGCAAGAGTCGGATACGCGTTACTTCATGCCCACCCTGGAAAAGGTTCATCTACCGGGGAGTCTTGGTCGGCCACGAAAACGTTGCCGCTACATCGTGGCAGACAAGGGCTATGACAGTGACGAGTTGCGCCGTTACTGCGACCGTGCACGAATCAAGCCGGTCATCGCTCAACGAAAGATGAAGCGAAAGCCCCGGCCAGGTCTCCCACGTGGTTTCGATAAACCCATGTACCGTCAGCGAAATATCGTGGAGCGCTCTTTCAGCTGGCTGAAAGAGTTCCGTCGTATTGCGACGCGATATGAGAAATTGGCCCGTAGCTTTTATGCGATGGTATGCGTAGCTTGCATACGCCGCTGTCTACGAGCCGACTTTTCGTACAGAACCTAGGCACGTTCTATCACAGGCCATGATTTCTAGTGACTTTGACTTTTGAATGGGAATAACTCGTGAATTTTTTCGCTTGGGAGTGCCATTGATAAATCATTTGCCGGTTGTATCAATCGTGCAAGGTGAGCGTCAACTCAGCAGACGTCATCTTTATAATACAAGTGTTAAAGCCATATATTTATAATCAATGTGGCAAATCGAATGAACTGCAGATGAATGAGATGTTGAAACTTTTCATTAGCAATATCGGTGATGAGTTAGTGACTCGGCTGATGACTCCTATATGAACTTGAAACAGCTCCTCCTGCGTTCTTGCTGGATGTACAACCACTATATTCCTTTGTAACCAATACACAACAGGCGCCAGTCATTTAATAATGAATGAATACAATCTGATCGGTCTGAGTGTTTCCTATCTTATAGTTCATCAGACAGAAAGAGGGTGCTTTCTAGAGAGGATAGTATCATTATAAACCTTCTCTCTGGTTTACACATTGATCTTAAATTAAAGCTATACGCAAGCTTTAAATAAGTATGTTGATAGGGTTTCACATCGTGGAAAAAGACTATAATACATTTCAAAGAAAGTATAATTAGATCGTAAGATTTTTCGATGTTATTTGTGTTATTCATCTCCGTATTTTGTTAGTGTTGTAAGGTGGTTCGCCTTAAAGCTAGTTTAGCTTATGTAAGTAGTTTAATAAGAGTGGTTCTGCAATTTGTTTTAACATGAAAAGCCATATATTGTTTTCGACTAATATAAATGAGATTGAGCAATGGAAAAAATTAATATCAAAGGTAATTTGAGTCGTCATAATTTGTTTTACTCTAATGATTTAGTAGTTAAGGCTAGGTTTGAAGTTGATCTGAGAGGTAGGGATAATAGCTTGAGAGTTGAAGAGGGCGTGACTGTAACTAATCTGAAGGTTTTATACAAAGGTAGCAATTCTAGTGTATCGATAGGTTGTAATTGCCGTGTAGGCGGTATCATTATAGTAGAAGATAATTGTAGTGTTGTTATAGGCGATGGTACAAAAATAAATAACAATGCTACTAGGATTCATTGTGGTGAATTCGGTACCAGTATTAAGATCGGCGCTAATTGTCTTCTGGCTAATGTAAGATTTAGAACATCTGATCAGCATTCTATTGTGGATCAGCATACTGGTGAAAGACTAAATAAAGCATGTGATATCAAGATTGAAGATAACGTTTGGTTGGCAGAAGAAGTGAATGTTTATAAAGGGGTAACTATTGCAACAGGATCAGTTGTTGCTGCGCGCTCTACAGTTACTAAATCATTGCCCAGTCATTGTTTATGCGCTGGCACTCCTGCTAAAGTTGTAAAAGAGCATATATCATGGGATCACAAAAAGCTATAAGGCATCACTTTATTAGCTTGAGGATCAAAGATTGTGAACTTTTTTCTATGGTTTACTTCAAATAAAAGTTTTAGAAATCTAGGCGTCCTAGCCTATTGTTTAAATAAACTTGGTCTCTTTATAATTAGAGTATCCCTCGCGCATTGGATAATGCGCGTACGTCAGGCTTGGTTTGCCTATGGGGTGCCGCGAGAGCAGCGCAAGGCCTTCCAGCATGATGGCTATCTGCTGCTGGAGGATTTTCTGCCTGCGGAGCAGTACGAGCGGTTGGTCAGGGAGGCAGAGGGAGCACGTGGCGAGATTCGTCAGTGCCGCCAGGCAGATACCTTGACCCGTCGTCGTGTGATGGCGCCGAAAAATGTCGCAGCCTTGCCGGAAATGCAGGCATTGATGCGTGACAAGCGGTTCCGGCGCCTGATGCGTTACTGCAGTGGCCATGCGCGACAGCCCATCATGCATCTGGAGCGTATTCACAATGGCGTGCTTGAAAGCCATGAGCGTGACCCCCAGAAGTCCCTGCATGTGGATACCTTCCAGCCCACCATGAAGTTCTGGCTGTATCTTCAGGATGTGACGCCTGCCCAGGGGCCTTTCATGTTTGTCCCGGGCTCCACGCGCATGTCGTCAGCGCGTCTGTCGTGGGAAAGGCACATGAGCCTGATCGCACGCGACCATCCCAATCGATACACACAGCGTGGGTCTTTCCGTGTGGATGAAGGGGATCTCGAGCGATTTGGTCTAGGCGAGGTCAAGCACTTTGCCGTCAAGGCCAACACACTGTTGATCGCCAATACCTATGGCATGCATGGGCGTGGTGAAGCAGAGCAGGGCAGTACACGCTTTGCACTGTGGGGGATGAGTCGCACGACTCCCTTTTCCCCCTTGCCAGGGCTTGGCTTCGAGTGGATCAATCGTCTCCAATATCGTGTGCTGGAAGCGGAGCGGCAGCGTGATGATCGCAAGGCCGACGCGCGAGGTGAGAAGGCTTCCTGGTTCGTGCCTGCTGACAATGGGGATCTTTGATTCAGGCTCATGTGACAGGGCGTTGTGACAGGGCGTTGTGACAGGGCGTTGTGACAGGGCGTTGTGATAGCGCCAGGAGTCAGTGAGCTTTATTGATGACGTCAGATTTTACGTGTCATCAAGCCCTGAGGCTCATCCTTTAGCCACCTTGCAAGCCAGGCCTCCCTCATGATGGACGAGAGAGTGAAAAGCCCCGTTCGCTACGCGTTCGGGGCTTTTTTGTGCCTGTCATACTGGAGACGGAGTCATCTGGCTCTCTATATAAGTTGGTTCTCATTATGTGGGTATGCCATTCGGGCGAGAAATTTCAGCTGTGATACTGCACGCTAATCGGCCAAGGGCGGGCGGGGCGGTGGCGTATCATCAGAAGACAACAAGGGACGAGCCCGGGGTTGTTGTGTGGTACCCCCATGACTCTGACCCTTGATTCTCTGCACTCTCAATTTTCTTTCTGCGCCGAGTGCGTGGCTGAGGTGGTGAAGCATGAAGTTCCTGATTACCGGCGGTGCCGGGTTCATCGGCTCTGCCGTGGTGCGCGAGCTGATCGATTCGACGTCCCATGAAGTGGTCAACCTGGACAAGCTGACCTATGCGGGCAATCTGGATTCGCTGGAGTCCGTCAGTGATCATCCGCGGTATGTCTTCGAGCATGCGGACATCTGTGATGCCGAGGCGCTGGCACGAATCTTCAGTGTGCATCAGCCGGATATCGTCATGCACCTTGCCGCCGAGAGCCATGTCGATCGCTCCATCGATGGGCCGGAGGCCTTCATCGAAACCAACGTCATGGGCACCTGCCGGTTACTGGAGGCGTCACGCCGTTACTGGAAGCAATTGGCATTGGTGAATCCTGCCAAGGCTGAGACGTTCCGCTTCCATCACATCTCGACCGATGAGGTGTTTGGTGATCTTGCAGAGGATGACCCCGGCTTCACGGAGCAGACACCCTATGCACCGAGTTCGCCCTATTCGGCCAGCAAGGCGGGGTCGGACCATCTGGTAAGAGCCTGGCAGCGGACGTTCGGTCTACCGACAGTGATGACCAACTGTTCGAACAATTATGGCCCCTATCACTTCCCCGAGAAGTTGATCCCCCTGACCATCCTCAATGCCCTGGCGGGCAAGCCACTGCCGGTGTATGGCAATGGCCATCAGGTGCGCGATTGGCTGTATGTCGAGGACCACGCGCGTGCCTTGATCAAGGTGGCGTGCGAGGCGCCGCTGGGGGAGAGCTACAACATCGGCGGGCATAACGTGCAGCGCAATATCGACGTGGTTCGCCTGATCTGTGAGACGTTGGAAGCCTTGGTGCCGCAAAAGCCTCAAGGCCTTGCGCACTACCGTGATCTGATCACCTTCGTGACCGACAGGCCCGGGCACGATCTGCGTTATGCCATTGATGCCGACAAGATAGCGCGTGATCTGGGGTGGCGGCCGCGGGAGACCTTCGAGTCGGGCCTGCGCAAGACGGTTCAGTGGTATCTGGATAATCCTGAGTGGTGGCAGCGGATTCGTGATGGCCGCTATCAGGGAGAGCGTCTGGGAGCCGAGATCTGATCCGGGCACCATGCAGGAGCTGAAGTGACTCAACTGCCTGAGGTGACTTGGCATGAGTCTCATCATGCTCCTGCCTTGCCCAGCTCTGAGCTATATATATTGATTTAGTGATATTTTGATAAGTAGTATAAATAGCAATAAAATGCGCAATCTTGCGGCGAAAACCATACTGCAGGCGGCCTTCTTGCTGTTTACGCTATGAGCTGAATCAGATGCTGCGTCAGGGAGCCCGGTGAGCTTGTCAGTTCGCTGGGTCAGGAAGCGTAGGCACTGACTGATCCGCGACGACAGCGGAAATTCAGCAGGGACAGGGAGCGTAACATGGCACGGAAAGGCATCATTCTCGCGGGGGGCTCCGGCACTCGCTTGCACCCGATCACGTTAGGCGTTTCAAAGCAGTTGCTGCCTATCTACGACAAGCCGATGATCTTCTATCCCGCCTCGGTCCTGATGTTGGCCGGCATCCAGGACATCATGATCATCTCGACGCCTGAGGACTTGCCGCAGTATCAGCAGCTGCTCGGCAGTGGCGAGCAATATGGCGTTCGCTTTGAGTATGCCGTGCAGCCTAGCCCGGACGGGCTGGCTCAGGCTTTCCTGATCGCCGAGGACTTCATCGGTGATGATGATGTCTGCCTGGTGCTGGGGGACAACATCTTCCATGGCCCCAACTTTACGGGCCAGCTCAAGCACGCCGCGTCCCGTGCCACGGGGGCGACCGTCTTCGGTTATCTGGTGCAGGACCCGGAGCGCTTTGGCGTGGTGGAGTTCGACGAGCAGGGCAAGGCGCTTTCCATCGAAGAAAAGCCTGCCCATCCTCGTTCGCCCTTTGCGGTGACCGGCCTTTATTTCTACGACAACGATGTCGTGGAGATCGCCAAGCGCGTCAAGCCTTCCTCTCGGGGGGAGCTGGAAATCACCTGCATCAACAATGCCTATCTGGAGCGGGGCGACCTGCATGTCGAGCGCTTGGGGCGTGGCTTCGCCTGGCTGGATACCGGCACGCATGACAGCCTGCTGGAGGCGGGGCAGTACGTGCAGACCATCGAGCATCGTCAGGGGCTCAAGATCGCCTGCCTGGAAGAGATCGCCTGGGGCAATGGCTGGATCGATGACGATGAGATGCTCGCGCTCGGCCAGCGTCTCAGCAAGACAGGCTATGGCCAGTACCTGCTCAAGCGACTGGAGGATGTGCGCCGTGCCACGGCACTCGGTGAAGACCGCCATGAACTGATACGCGTGGCGTGATGAGAGTCAGCGTCACGCAAAGCACATGACCCGATTCGACATCGGGGTCATCAACCCACAAGGCCCGCAGCTTACCCTGCGGGCCTTGTCGTTTCTGGACTTGGGGCCGTCCAATCGGGCGCTGCCAGCGGCGAATTGGTGCCCAACGCAGGTAACACGTTGATTACATCCGCTACACACCAGCAAAATTTGAGTGGTGTGATGCCCAGAAATCATTAAGCTCAAAGTAAGCGTCCCAGAGTCAGTGTGTGCTCTCGCTCGCGCTTGTTTGGCGGTAACGCCGAACGTGCCGGGACCATGAATGCCTCGAGTAAAGGAGACTGACATGACCGCCTTCCCGACCACTCCTCGTTGGATCGTACTCAGTGATGAAGCCCAGGCGCTGGAAGATATCTACTTCTTCCTGCCTGCCATGGCCGCGTTGCGCAAGGAAGGCACACGTGTCGAGCGTTTTGAAACCCGCCGCTGGAAGTTCTCCCCCAAGCTTGCCCAGGCGCGCCTTATCGGCGCCTGCCTGCTGATCGCGCGTAGCCTGGGGCGAGAATGGATCGAGATGCTGGAAACACACCGTGAGCAGCACGGTCGTATCTGCTACCTCGTCGATCATCTGTATTCGCCTGAGCTGCTGTCAGCGGAGCAGGGCAATGCCACCCCTGAAGCAGGCTCTGAGGCTGAAGCGGCTCAGTTGCAGCAGCGATTGTTCGCGCTGGCGGATGAGATCGTCGTGGTCAGCGAGCAGCTGGAGGCCGCTCTGGCGAGTCTGCATCCCAAAGTCAGCCTGTTGACGCCGCCACTGACCGGCAAGCTGCCGGATCTTCACCATCTCGAGCAGAGCGACTGGTGCATCGGCTTTCACGGCACCCTGGCGCATCGTGAGGACATCCTCACACTGGCCCCGGTGCTGCGCGATATCCAGACCCGACACTCGGACAGTGAGGTGGAGTTGATGATGGGGCGTCATCTGCCGCTGGCGCTCAGCGATATTCCCCGCCTCAAGACGATGGAGGCCGTCAGCTGGGAGGCCTTTCAGGATTATTGCTCGCGGCGTCGAATCGCCATCGGCCTGGCGCCCTTGATGGAGAATTCCGACAACCGTGCCGCCTCCTGGCTGCGGTTTCTCGATATCACCCGCATGGGCGGGGTGGGCATCTACAGTCGCCGGGCGCCCTATGTGGATTTGATCGAGGACGGCGTCGATGGCCTGTTGGTGGGGGATGACCCGGCAGAATGGACAGCCGCTCTCGAGCGCCTGCTGGGCGATCGTGATGCCACGCGTGCCATGGCGCATAACGCGCAACACAAGGCCCATGAAGTGGGTGACCCGCTGCGAGTGTTGGACTTCTGGCGCGCCCGTTCCACGGTGGCGCGTGCCCGCTAGAGTCGTTCATGTGGCCTGCTTCAGATAGCCCGAACGAGATAGCCTGACCGAAATGCCCCGATCCGATCACTGTTTGCTCAAGCGCCGCGCCCCTCAGGGGTGCGGCGCTTTGTTATGATCTCGCCATCTTTTCGTTCTGAGTCATATGCCCTGTTGAAAGGAGTGCTGCATGGCCACCCCCGAGTTACCCGATGACTTGCCCAGCGCAGCGTCGCAATCATCGCAGAAGGATGCCGAGGTGGCGCACAGCCAGCGTCTCGCCAGCCCGGCGGTCGCCCGCAATCGTGACGTGATTCTCGATGTTCTGCGGGATGTGCTGGCCCAGCGACGTCAGGTGCTGGAGCTGGCCAGTGGCAGTGGCGAGCACGCCGTGCATTTCGCCCACGGGCTCCCCCATCTGGAGTGGCAGCCCAGCGATGCCAGCCCGCGTGCGCTGGAATCCATCGCGGACTGGCGGGCCGAGGCCGCACTGCCCAACCTCAAGGCGCCGATCACGCTGGATGTGCAGGCCGAGTGGCCTGAGGTGGCCTGCGATGCGCTGGTAGCGATCAATCTGATCCATATATCACCATGGCGAGTCACATCCGAGCTGATGTTGCAGGCCGGTCGACGCCTTCCGAAGGACGGCGTGCTGTATCTCTACGGCCCCTACAAGCGGGGAGGGCAGCACACGGCGCCGAGCAACGAAGGCTTTGATGTGCAGCTCAAGAGCCGCAACCCGCTATGGGGCGTGCGTGATCTGGAGGCGGTCATCGAGGAGGCAGAGCGCAACGGCTTGCGGCTCGACAAGGTGGTCGAGATGCCGGCGAACAATCTGAGTGTGGTCTTTCGGCGTTAGCGCTGGCGGTCAGTAGGCCGTCAGAGGTGGTGAGTTCACCTCATGTGGCCCACTCACTACGACAATGCCCCGTCCTGTCGCCAGGCCGGGGCATTGTCGTGTCTTGGCGAGGGAAATGCGGCTGCACGGGAGTGCGCAAGCGCTTGAATTCCCGACTCACCTTCAATAATGGCCGCTATCTATTTATCTATCTATGGATGTATTGATGCTACCAACCTGACCGACATCAAACGGGGAATACCACAGCCCCTTTGCCGCGCAACGAGTGTTATAAGGCATCCTGCTTGCGTAGGCTGAGTGCAGCGGGGAGACGCAAGCGGAAGCGATAGCGCCGGCCTGGGAGGTGATCCAGCGGGCAGTGTCGAGAAAGGTGGCGTTTACCGGGGCAGACGTTTCCAGGCGATAGATTCGCGAAGGGCTACACATCAGGCTACCCCAACGTCGGTAACTCACGCGTCTGGCGTCTCGTCACCGTCGTCTTCCTTGAGCGAGCCTTCTGCCAGAGGGGATGAGAAAGGTTGCGGGTCGTGAGAGGCAGACCTTGCGTCACTTTCCATGGTAAAGGGCAGCAGAGCTGACAACAGGACCGCCGCGAACAGCGAGAACAATGAATCGAAGTGTTTCATTCGCATACCCCTCTAGACCGTGAGTGTGTCTACAGAGCCTATGCCGCCCAAGGCCTGATTGCCTTCCGGTAATCTCGATATGGGCTAGTGGCGCAACCGATGTCACCCCCTTTAGGCGTAGTAACCGAGGTATCAGCGAGCGTCGGGTTCTCGCTCGGTATCATTCCAGTCGATCACATGGCTGATGATCTTCCAGCCGGCCTTGCGTGCCGCCTTCTCGGCATGGATACGCGCTTCCATTCGCGAGATGCTGTCGGTCTGCACCGTGAAGGGCACTTCCAATGCCAGTCGCTTCTGCTTGACGCCAAGCGTCACACGCAGTCCCTTGAGGGGAGTGGTGGTCTCTCTGGCGCGTGGTGCTTCAGGACGCGCGCGAGGAGCGGTATCACGGGAGGTTGAGCTGGCGGTTCTGTTGGTACTGCGCACGAACTTGTCGAGTTCGCGTTTCATGCTTTCTTCGAACTGGTCGACTGACATGTCACTCATCTGGGTAACCCCGTTTGATCAAAGGAATTCACATCTGAAGCAGCAGGGAGTCAACACACATAGGTGGTGATGACTTGCGAGATTTCGGTAAGGCGTGTCTTGCCGGTAAATTCAAATCTCACCGTGCCGAGTGCCGAGAAATAGATCGTGAGCTCTGAATCAAGATCAAA
Source organism: Cobetia sp. UCD-24C (assembly GCF_001306765.1). Classification (NCBI taxonomy): domain Bacteria; kingdom Pseudomonadati; phylum Pseudomonadota; class Gammaproteobacteria; order Oceanospirillales; family Halomonadaceae; genus Cobetia; species Cobetia sp. UCD-24C. Next base: position 27,857 of record NZ_LJTD01000014.1, read on the forward strand.
GGTGCCGGAAGTTTCGATGGAATAGGTTTCAATTTTCTTGTAAGGGAGGGAGGTAAAGTCTTTCTTGCTGCCCGTCAATCCTTGAACATTGACAGCGATAATACGTTTGTTGGTAAACACGACCCCGTCACGCATTGATTTATAGGCTGAAATGATTTCTTCGCCATCGATCAGCAGGTCATTGACGCGTTCGGCATATTCATCGTTCTGTTTGAGTTTAAAAAAGCCTTTATTATTGAAATCTATCATTGTATTACCTTGTGATTCGACAGTGCTGCCATCTGGGGATACTTCGCTAGCGCATGAGCAGGGGCCATCCCTCGGCCTCTGGCGGGACATGCGGCTTTTTCAGTATCACGACTAGAATAATCCATCCCGCGCCAACGGAGTAGCCCCGCGCCCTGACACCAGAGCTCCGAGGCGATCAAGTGTGCTGCATGGCCGTGCAAGAAGGGAGAACGCGGAATGCACACCTGCCTCTCTGGTCAGCATGACGCTTGCTGTCCGATCTCGGAAGGCCACCTTCCTTCACTCGGACGGCCAGACCTCTTCGAGACTTTGCAGAGCGGCTTCGACACAGGGTTCGTGTTGCTTGTCGTGCCGCCACACCACACTCAAGGCGCAGGGCAGGCGGGTATCCGGCACGATATTGAGGCCACGTTCCTGACGCTCGGCCAGCGCCAATACATCACGGGCCAGTGTCAGCCCGACGCCGGCGCGCACCAGATCCAGCATGCAGACTTCCTGGTCCACCTGCGCCACGCGGTGAGGGGTGCACTGACTGTCGCGCATGGCATGTGCCAGCAGGCGTGAGTGAACGGAGTTTTCCGGCGTCACGATCCATGGCAGGGCGGCCAGGGAAGGCCAGTCAGTCTCCGTCAGGCGCGCTGACCAGCCGCTGGGGGCGAGAATGAAATAGTCGAAGAATGCCAGCTCGCGATAACAGAGGGAGTCATCACGTGGGCCTTCTCCGGGGGGAGCGAGGTAGAAGCCGATTTCCAGCTCATTCTGGCGCAGCGCCTTGAGGACACAGCCGCTCATGCCGTGGTGGAGTTCCGTTTCCAGATTGGGTGCGCGTTCCAGAAGATGGCGCAGCAAGCTACCCAGACGAATGAATTCCGGGTCGACGATGGTGCCGATGCGCAGCTTGCCGCGCACTGTGCTGTGCAGTGCCGCGGCGGCCTGCTCGAAGCCACGTGCGCTGGCCAGGGTCTTCTCGGCACTGGGCAGCAAGGCCTGGCCATCGGCCGTCAACAACAGGCCATGGGGGTGACGCTCGAACAGGCTCAATCCCAGGCCTTCCTGCAATTGCTTGAGCTTGAGGCTGATCGCGGGCTGGGTGAGGTGCAACGCCTGCGCCGCTCGCGACACGCTGCCGGTGCGCGCCACGGTGACAAAGGCGTTGAGTCGGGACAGATCCTGCATCAGTGACATCCATGTGTTTGGCATTTTCTGGCCGGCGAGAGACGTGCTGCTGGCCCTGCATCACGCATTGTGGCCTGAATGCGTTCTCTGCCACCTATTGGCCATTGGTCGCGGTAAGCCGTGTTCACCCGGGTCAGGCCTCGTGATCGAATCGCCTGCCACTGTCGAAACACCTTCCTTCTTTTTCGTTGTAACTGATTGATTGTAAACGCTTGACTGTTGCTCTGGTTCTCGAGGGAAGCGGAGAAGTTTCTGAGCGAAATCGGATATCAGCAATCGTTATATCTCACCCAAGAATTACTCAATTGCACCCTGCGCGTGGCGGCGTAATTTCATGAACACCTGCTGATGGCATGTCCTCGTTCGTCATTGACCAGGCGAAGGACCTTCAGCGCCAGACATGTGCATTACACAGGCTTATTCCTATAAAACACCGCCAGCGGAGATCAGCACCATGACGACAGCAGCCAACGCTATCCAGCATTTCATCAACGGCCAGGTGACCCGAGGCGATTCCAGCGCCACTCAGGATGTCTTCAATCCGGCCACCGGCAAGGTGACCGGTCAGGTCGCGCTGGCCCGCAACAGTGATGTCGATGCCGCCGTGGCTGCTGCCGACGCCGCTTTCCCGGCCTGGGCCGACACGCCGCCGATTCGCCGTGCCCGAGTGATGTTCAAGTTCCTCGCACTGCTCAACGAGCACAAGGACGAGCTGGCGGAGGCGATCACCCGCGAGCACGGCAAGGTATTCACCGACGCCCAGGGCGAAGTGGCACGCGGCATCGATATCGTCGAATTCGCCTGCGGTATCCCGCAGCTGCTCAAGGGTGACTTCACCGACCAGGTCAGCACCGGCATCGACAACTGGACGATGCGCCAGCCGCTGGGCGTCGTCGCCGGCATCACGCCGTTCAACTTCCCGGTGATGGTGCCGATGTGGATGTTCCCGGTCGCCATCGCGGCAGGCAACAGCTTCGTGCTCAAGCCGAGCCCGCTGGACCCCAGCGCCTCACTGATGATGGCGGACCTGCTCAAGCAGGCGGGCCTGCCGGATGGCGTCTTCAACGTGGTGCAGGGCGACAAGGATTCCGTCGAGGCGCTGATCGATCACCCCAAGGTGCGCGCCCTGTCCTTCGTGGGCTCGACCCCGATCGCCAACCTGATCTATGAGCGCGGCGCACGTCACGGCAAGCGCATCCAGGCACTGGGTGGCGCCAAGAACCACATGGTGGTGATGCCGGACGCCAATCTCGACAAGGCGGTGGATGCCCTGATCGGCGCGGCCTACGGCTCCGCGGGTGAGCGTTGCATGGCCATCAGCGTCGCGGTGATGGTGGGCGATGTGGCGGACACCCTGGTGCCGCGTCTGGCCGAGCGTGCCCGCGAGCTCAAGATCAAGGACGGCATGAATCTGGACGCCGAGATGGGTCCGATCGTCACCCGTCAGGCGCATGAGCGTATCTGCGGTTACATCGAAAAGGGCGTCGCGGAAGGCGCCGAGATGATCGTCGACGGGCGTGAGTTCTCCGGTAACGACATCGGCGGCGACAGCACTGAAGGCTTCTGGATGGGCGGCACGCTGTTCGATCACGTCACGCCGGACATGACCATCTACAAGGAAGAGATCTTCGGCCCGGTCCTGGCCTGTGTCCGCGTGCCGGACGTCGCGACCGCCATCCAGCTGATCAACGACCACGAATTCGGCAACGGCGTGAGCTGCTTCACCGAGAGCGGCAGTGTCGCGCGTGAATTCGGGCGCCGCATTCAGGTCGGCATGGTCGGCATCAACGTGCCGATTCCGGTCCCGATGGCCTGGCACGGTTTCGGTGGCTGGAAGAGCTCCCTGTTCGGGGACACCCACGCCTACGGTGAAGAGGGGGTGCGTTTCTATACCAAGCAGAAGTCCATCATGCAGCGCTGGTCGGATTCCATCGATGCCGGTGCCGAATTCGCCATGCCGACGGCCAAGTAAGTCGCTCGCGACTGGGCCATCTGCACTGTCGCCATCTGCATCGTAGTCATCTGCATTCTGGTTACCTACCAGCATACGCCAGCTGTCTGGAGAGGGACGCGCCATGTCAGACAACAAGAACAACCCGCATCGATCCCCGGAGGGCGAGCAGGACGCTCGCCCCGCCAAACCGGGCGACGATCTCTCTGAATTCGATTACATCATCGTGGGCGCCGGTTCCGCCGGCTGCCTGATGGCCAATCGCCTCAGCGCCAACCCTGACCACCGCGTGTTGCTGGTCGAGGCGGGCGGACGTGACAACTACCACTGGATTCACATTCCGGTGGGCTATCTGTACTGCATCAACAACCCGCGCACCGACTGGATGTTCCGCACCGAGCCGGACAAGGGCCTCAATGGCCGTTCGCTGATCTATCCGCGCGGCAAGACGCTGGGCGGCTGTTCCAGCATCAACGGCATGATCTACATGCGCGGCCAGGCGCGGGATTACGATCACTGGGCTGAGGTGTCCGGCGATGACGAGTGGCGTTGGGAGCAGTGTCTGGCTGACTTCATGCGTCACGAGGACCACGCGCTGCTGGATGACGGCGCCAGCAGTGATCCTGAGCAGCGTGATTTCCATGGTCACGGCGGGGAGTGGCGCGTCGAGCGTCAGCGCCTCAACTGGGAAGTGCTGGATGACTTCGCCAGTGCGGCCGAGCAGGCCGGCATTCCGCGCACCAAGGACTTCAACCGTGGCAGCAATGAAGGGGTGGCCTATTTCGAGGTCAACCAGCGTGCGGGCTGGCGCTGGAACACGGCCAAGGCCTTCCTGCGCCCCGCGCTCAAGCGCAGCAACCTGACGCTGTGGCATTCCACCCAGGTCAATCGTCTGCTGTTTGCGGGCGGCGAGCAGGGCATGGGGGCTGAAACAGGGGCGGCGAAAGAAGCTACCGATCTGCGCTGCACGGGGCTGCAGGTCGTGCGTGACGGCAAGGTCATCAACCTCTCGGCGAAGCGTGAAGTCGTGCTGTGTGCCGGCGCCATCGGCTCGCCACATCTGCTGCAGGTTTCGGGCGTCGGACCCAGGGCATTGCTGGAGGAACATGGCGTCGAGGTGGTGAAGGACCTGCCCGGCGTCGGCGAGAACCTGCAGGATCACCTGCAGATCCGCTCGGTCTACAAGGTCACCAATGCCAAGACCCTGAACGCCATGGCCAGCACCTTGCTGGGCAAGATGGGCATCGGCATGCAGTACCTGTTCAAGCGTTCCGGGCCGATGAGCATGGCGCCGTCGCAGCTGGGGGCCTTCACGCGCAGCAGCGATGACTACGCCCATCCCAACATCCAGTACCACGTCCAGCCACTGAGCCTCGAGGCCTTCGGGCAACCGTTGCATCCCTTCCCGGCGATCACCGCGAGTGTCTGCAATCTCAACCCCACCAGCCGTGGCACGGTGCGTCTGCAGAGCGCCGACCCGCGTCAGGCCCCGGCCATCGCGCCCAACTACCTGAGCACGGAAGAAGACCGCAAGGTCGCGGCCGATTCCTTGCGGGTCACGCGGCGCATCGCCTCCCAGCCTGCCTTTGCGCGTTACAAGCCCGAGGAGATCAAGCCGGGGGTCGAGTACCAGACTGATGAAGAGCTCGCCAGGCTAGCCGGCGATATAGGCACCACCATCTTCCATCCGGTGGGCACCACGCGCATGGGGCGCGCGGACGACCCGATGGCGGTGGTCGACAGCCGTCTGCGTGTGCGCGGTATCCAGGGATTGCGGGTGGCGGATGCCGGCATCATGCCGACCATCGTCAGCGGCAATACCAACTCGCCGACCCTGATGATCGCGGAAAAAGCCGCGGGATGGATCCTGAACGCACAGTAATACGCCACGACTTTGGGAGTTGACCGGATGGCCATCTCGACGCAGACGGAACTCAAGAAGGGGCCACTGGACGGGATCACCGTGCTGGATTTCTCACGGGTACTCGCCGGGCCTTATTGCACCATGGTGCTGGCTGACCTGGGCGCACGTGTCATCAAGGTGGAGAAGATCGGGACCGGAGACGATACCCGCGAATTCGGTCCCTTCGTGGAGGGAGAAAGCGCCTATTTCAGCTGCTTCAACCGCAACAAGGAAAGCATCGTGCTGGACATCAAGTCGCCTCGTGACCGCGAGCTGCTTGAGCGCCTGCTGGATGAGGCGGATGTGCTGGTGGAGAACTTCCGTCCCGGGGTGATGGACCGCCTGGGCTATGGCCCTGAGCGCTTGGCCAGAACGCATCCTCACCTGATCTATTCCTCGATCTCTGGCTTCGGGCACACCGGCCCCTTCAGCGAACTGCCCGGCTACGACATGGTCGTGCAGGCCATGGGCGGCATCATGAGCCTGACCGGCTGGCCTGACGGTGAGCCTGCCCGCGTGGGGACCAGCTTTGGCGACCTGAGCGCGGCGCTGTTTGCGGCGGTGGGCATTCTCGCATCGCTCTATAGCCGCACCCGGGATGCCCAGGGCACGCGGGTGGATATCGGCATGCTCGACTGCCAGGCGGCGCTGATGGAAACGGCGCTGGCGCGCTTCGATATCGAAGGCAAGGTGCCGCATCGCACCGGCGATTGCCATCCTTCGCTGGCGCCGTTTGAAAGCTTCAATGCGCAGGATGGCAAGCTCGTCATCGCGGCCGGCAACGACACCTTGTTCCTGTTGATGGCCGATGCCATCGGTGCGGCGCGGTTGGCCTTCGATCCGCGTTTTCTCAGCAACGACATGCGCTGCAGGAATCGTCCGGAACTGGTGATCGAGATGGAAAAAATCCTGGTGCAGCAGCCGGTTCATCATTGGGTGGATCTGCTCAATGAGGAGGGCGTGCCGTGCTCGCCGATCAATACCATCGACAAGCTGTTCGATCACCCGCAGCTGAAGGCCCGCAACATGATCGTTCAGGTCCAGGGCAAGGCCGGCAAGCCATTCAGGACGGCGGGCAATCCGATCAAGCTCACGGGGCGCCGGGACATCGACAGTCAGGTGCCCTGCAGTGCGCCGGGCCTTGGCCAGCATCGCGAGGCGATTCTGGACGAGTTGATGGCACGCCATGGTGCCTATCATCTGCCCGAATCTGACCGCCAGAAAGACGGCGGACAGACCGCCGAGAATGGCAGCAAACAGAGCGGTGAACAGAGCAGCGAGAATGGCAGCGCACACAAGGCCCGTCCGGCTCGCAAGTCATCAGGTACCGCCGCGAAAACGCGCGGCGCAGCGCCAGACGCCGCGTCATCCAGTGACGCGTCATCGCCCAGTACCGCAACGTCCGGCGATGCGCAGTAAGTACGCCGAACTGACGCCGAATTTACGCAGAACTCACGCCAGAACTCACGCCAGAACTCACGCCAGAACTCACGCCAGAGTGACGCCACCCGACATCGGGAGACAAGAATGAACAAGATGGTGAAATCGCAACCCCAGGCCAAACAGTCGGCGTCTGACGCGCCGGAGCCGGAAAATCTCGAGATGATCGTCGTCGAGCGCCGCGAGCGCGTAGGGTTGATCATCCTCAATCGCCCGAAAAGTCTGAATGCGCTCAACCGCCAATTGGCCGAGGAGACGCTGGCGGTCCTCCGCGAGCTGGACGCCGACCCGGGCATCGGCGCCATCGTCATCACCGGTAATCCCCGCGCCTTTGCCGCCGGTGCGGACATCGAGGAAATGGCCGAGAAGTCTTTCACTGATTTCTACATGGATGACTTTCTCTCGCCCTGGGACGAGGTGCGCAGGATTTCCAAGCCGATCATCGCCGCCGTCAGTGGTTTCGCCCTCGGTGGCGGCTGTGAACTGGCCCTGCTGTGCGACTTCATCATCGCCTCGGAAGACGCCCAGTTTGGCCAGCCGGAAATCAAGCTGGGCATCCTGCCGGGCATCGGCGGATCACAGCGCCTGGCCCGCTCGGTCGGCAAGGCGATGACGATGGATATGGTCTTGACCGGCCGCAACATCGGCGCTCAGGAGGCCAAGGAGATTGGCCTGGTGGCGCGGGTCGTGCCCAAGGATGAGTTGATGCAGAACGCGCTCGAGGCCGCGCATACCATCGCGGGCTACAACACGCCGGCGGTCAAGATGGCCAAGTCAGCCGTCAACACGGCATTCGAGACCCCGCTCAATGAGGGGCTTCGTCAAGAGCGTCTGCTCTTTCAGGCCGCCTTCGCGACCGAGGGCCAGAAGGAGGGCATGAGCGCCTTCGTTGCCAAGCGAGCGCCGGTCTTCCGTCATCGCTAGGCCCCGGGGTCTGGCAAGTTCGATGTTCATTCACCGCACCCCTTGTCCGGGTGCCAGCGGAGGCCATGATGCCCTTTGTCACGATCAATGTTCTGAAAGGCAAGTCTGATGCTTATCGCAAGGCGATTGCCGATGAGGTCAATGCCGCCGTCATCGAGACCCTGGATTTCCCGGCAGATGATCGCTACCAGGTGATCCATGAATGTGCCCATCAGGACCTCGAATTCCAGTCACGTGATCAGGACCGCGTGATGATGCATCTGGTGATGCGCAGCGGAAAGCCGGACCAGGCCAAGAAGGCGTTCTACGCCAGAGTGGTCGAGGCGCTGGGCAGAAACCCGGGGATTGCCCCCGGCAACGTCCTGATCACGATCTCGGAGAATCACGATATCGATTGGTCATTCGAGGATGGCATTGCGCAATTCTGTCCCGATTGAGCGGGACTGACGAGTCTCGGCCTCGTTTGTGCCGTGTTTGAGACGTGACGGCAAGCGATGGACGCGTCAGAGATTCCGACTTTGGACAGCCAGACTCTTTAGCCCCTTTCAACACCATGCGTTGAGTGGTCCACCAGTGATACGCCAATCGCGGTGGACCTCGCCTAAACACCGAACCGCATAACCACAATAACGGTGATCAACATGAGCAGTTCTGCGCCCAAGACGGCTTCCGGCAGCGGGAGCCCGACATGCGAGCCCCGCGCCTCCCATAAGGCCCGCGACGAGATCGACTGGCGGGTTTTCCTGCCCTCGGTGCTCGTCATCGCTGGCCTCATCATTCCCATCATCCTGTTTCCCGAGTCCGGTGAGGCTGCCGTCAATGCGGCCTTCGCCTTCGCGACCGGCAATTTTGGCTGGCTTTACCTGCTGGCGGGCTTCTCCGTCGTCGTGTTCCTGATCGGTCTGGCGTTCAGCCGCTACGGCAACGTCCGTCTGGGCGGCCCGCAGGACACACCGGAGTTCTCGTATTTCAGTTGGGTCGCGATGATCTTCGCCGGCGGCATCGGTATCGCCATCGTCAACTGGGCATGGGTCGAGCCGATCTACTATTTCACCGGCCCGCCATTTGACGTCAAGGCCGGCAGTGATGCGGCGGCCGAGTGGGCGTTGGCCTATGGCCAGTTCCATTGGGGACTGACGCCCTGGGCGTTCTATTGCCTGCCGGCGATTCCCATCGCCTATTCCATGTATGTCCGCAATCGCCCGGGCGTGCGTCTGTCCGTGGCCTCCAGCGGCGTGCTCGGCAAGCGTGCCGATGGCTGGTGGGGCGTGTTGCTGGATGCCGTGGTGGTGTTCGGCATCGTCGGCGGTGTCGGCACCTCGCTGGGGTTGGCGGTGCCGCTGGTATCACGACTGCTTGGCGATCTGCTGGGCATCGAGCCGTCCTTTGCGCTCAACCTGGGAGTGCTGCTGATCTGGACGGCGATCTTCTCCGCCAGTGTGTGGTTCGGGCTGGCCAAGGGCATCAAGATTCTCTCCGACATCAACGTGATTCTGGCCATCGCCTTGCTGGCCTTCACCTTCATCGCCGGGCCATCGCTGTTCATGGTGGAAGGCTGGGTCAACAGTCTCGGCACCATGCTGTCGAGCTTCGTGACCATGAGCCTGTGGACCGACCCGGTGGGCGATTCGACCTTCTGGAAGGACTGGACCGTCTTCTACTGGGCCTGGTGGATCGCCTACGCGCCGATGATGGGGCTGTTCGTCGCCCGTATCTCGCGGGGGCGCACCATCCGTGAACTGATCATCGCCGAGCTGGTGTTCGGCTCGCTGGGCTGCTGGGTGTTCTTCGCGGTCTGGGGCGGTTATGCGCTGGACCTGCAGGTGAGTGGCACCCTGGATGTCGCGGCTGCGCTCAGCGACGGCGGTATCCCCGGCGCCGTGTCCGCGATTCTCGCCACGCTGCCGTTCTCCGAGCTGATCACCGCAAGCTTCATCCTGCTGTGCTTCATCTTCCTGGCCACCACCCTGGACAGCTCGGCCTATGTGCTGGCGTCGGTGACCACCCGTGAGCTCTCCGGGTATCAGGAGCCCAAGCGCAGTGTACGTCTGATCTGGGCCTTCCTGATTGCCGGGGTCGGGGTGGCATTGATCCAGCTGGGCGGCCTCAAGGCGGTGCAGACCTCCACCATCGTGGTCGCGCTGCCGATGATTCCGGTGCTGTTCATCCTGACCTGGTCGCTGGTGCGCTGGTTGCGCCAGGACTTCGCTCGCAAGGTTCTGGAACCGCATCTGGTGCTGGAGACCCCCAGCCCGCGCGATGACGCCAAGCCTCGCTGAGTGCACTTTTTTCCTGTCTCTCTCAACACATGACGCTCACCGGGGCTGACGCGACCCGCATGCCCCCCGGACAGAAGGACCGCACCGATGACAATCCACTCCGAAACCCGCCTGCCGCTGACTGACGTCAAGGTCATCGATTTCGGTCAATACATGGCGGGCCCGGCCGTCGCCATGATCCTCGCCGACCTGGGCGCTACCGTGGTTCACGTCGACCCGCCCGGCGGGCCGTTGTGGCAGTCGCCGGCCAACGCCACGCTCAATCGCAACAAGCTGATCGTCTCGCTGGACCTCAAGTCAGAGGAGGGCGTCGGGCAGGCGCTGGCGCTGATCGAGGAGGCCGACATCGTGATCGAGAGCTTCCGCCCCGGGGTCATGAAGCGGCTGGGCATCGACTTCCAGGCCCTGCGCGAGGAGCGCAATGAGCTGATCACGCTGTCGATTCCCGGCTTTGCCTCCAATGACACCCTGCGCCGCGACTGGCGCGCCTTCGAGAGCGTGATCGCCGCCAATTCCGGCGTCTTCACCGACATGGGCCTCAACCGGGTGCTGATGGGCATCAACCCGTCCTTCTCGCCGCTGCCGCTGGGCTCGGCCTACGGCACCATGCTGGCGGCTTCCTCGGTGGTACTGGCGCTGCAGGCCCGCGAGCGGACCGGCATGGGCGACGAGATCGAGGTGCCGCTGGTCTGCGCGCTGATGGAAGGGCTCTGCTACAACTCGATCAAGATCGAGGGCCTGCCGGAGCGATACAAGACCCAGCGCGAGAAGGAGATCGAACGTCGGCGTATCGAAGGCCAGCCGATGAATCTCGACTACGACGAGCTGCAGGAGCTGCTTGATCCCTTCTATCGCAGCTACAAGTGCAAGGATGGCCGCATGTTCTATGTGGTCTGTCCGAGTCATCGCGAGCACGCCAAGCGCTGCCTGAAGGTACTGGGCCTCTACGATGAGCTGGTCGCCGAAGGCATGAGCGAGGAGCCGGATACCTATCGCCCGAGCAGCGAATGGCAATCCGACATGTCGCTGGGCGTCTATCCGTTGCCCAAGTCCTGGGCTGACCATATCGCGGCGCGCATGAAGGAAGTCTTCCTCACGCGCACCTCCAAGGAATGGGAGAAGATCTTCGGCAAGGGCAAGTTCCCCGGTGCGCCGCAGCGCTGGCTGCAGGAGTGGATCCACGATGACCACGCCGAGACGGCGGGCCTGATGGTCGAGGTCGAGGACCCGGAATTCGGGCTGATGATCCAGCCCGGCCCGATGGTGTGGATGGCCGACAGCGGCCAGGAGATGCTGACGCCCAGGCCGCGGCGCTGGGTGAGCGTCACCCATGCGCTGTCGGTGCTGACCCGTATCGAGACCAAGCTGCCGCGGGTGCGGGCACGCAATGCCCGCGATGGCTGGCTGGAAGGCGTCAAGATTCTGGATCTGTGCAACGTGATCGCCGGGCCGCACTCGGTGGCGTATCTGGCGCGCTTCGGTGCCGAGGTCATCAAGGTCGATCCGGCCAAGCCGTTCTATGACTGCTGGAATACCGTCATCTTCGGCCTGTCGCACATGCGCTCCAAGCGCTCTCTGCTGACCGACGTCAGACAGCCCCGCGGGCGTGCCATCCTGGATGAGCTGATCCGCCAGAGTGATGTGGTGGTCTGGAATGCCACCGACCGGCAGGTGGCCTCCATGGGCCTGAGCGAGGAGGCCATGCGCGAGCTCAACCCGGACGCCGTCTTCTGTCAGCTGGACTGCTTCAGTGGTGTGCTGCCCGGGCCGCGCACCAACTACCTCGGCTATGACGATCTGGTGCAGGCCACCACCGGCATCATGCTGCGCTTCGGTGGCAGCATGGACACTCCCGAGGAGCACGCCCACGTCGGCACCATCGATGTCATGTGCGGCTTTGGCGCGTCGCTGGGGATTGCCACCGCGCTGTATCGCAAGCTCAAGACCGGCCGCACCTCGCGCATCAAGACCTCGCTGTCGGCGCTGAGCGGTCTGGCCCAGCTGCCGTTCTGCTATGACTATGAGCGCCGTGGCCTGTTCGACGAGCCCTCCGGTCGTGAGGCGACCGGCTACGATGACCTGGCTCGTTTCTATTCAGCCTCCGATGGCATCCTGCTGGTCAGTGTCTATGAGTCGGAGCTGGAGAAATTCCGCAAGGTCGAGGGGTTGGAAGAATTGCCGGAAATCCCGCGTGAGGAGCGTGCCGCCTACCTGGCACCGCGTTTCATCAGCGCGCGAGCCAATGACTGGGTCGAGCGACTGCAGGCGGCGGATATCGCCGCGGCCGTGTGCGAGAACCTGGAGACATTGCGCTCCTACAACGTCCACCCGGCTGGCGAGCGGACCGGGATCGATGCCGGCAGCTATTCGTTCTCGGTCTACTCGGATCACCCCAGTGGTCACGAGATCACCCAGCTTGATCCCTACGCCATCCGTCCGCGGCGTGGACGCATCTACCCGCTGTCGCCGGCCGAGAAATACGGCGCCTCGACCCGCTCGGTACTCAAGGGGCTTGATCACAGCGATGAAGAGATCGATCAGTTGATCGAGGAGGGCGTGGTGTCCGAAAGCTGGAGTGAGGAGTACCTGCCAAGCTGATCGCGCCATACGGTGCCTGTTCACTGAGGGCCGCCGACTAAAGGCTGTCGATAGCGCCTGAGACGTTCAAACACCTCATCTCGTGATTCACGAGGTGGGGCGTTTTCGTGACCCAGTACGTCAGCCAGTGCTGATCGCTCAAGGCCGGCTTGTCTGACCCTGAGCTTGCCGGGGTCAGCTTCCGGCGCATGAGAAGTGCTCAAGCGCTGAGCGTCTTGTGACACGAGGCAAACGTGGATGATGCGGCTCTTGATAGTGGCGCATCGGCTGGCGAGACCCTCGCGAAGCAAAAGCGGAAAGACTGCCGCGCAAGATGCTGGCTTCTGCGTGACAGTCGCCGCTCATGAGCGCTTGAGACCCACAGGCCGCCGACATTGACGTGTCGGCGGCCTGTTCGCGTCTGGCGGAAACTTGGTCGAGGAGGGCGCGAAGAAGGCACGAGGAGAGCGCGAGGAGGGGGAGCGCGCAGCGCGGGGTTAATGAATTAAATTCATGATTACATGAGAAAATACCGTGTCGCGATTCATGCTCCCCGCGGTTGCCGGGAAAGTATAATGCGCGTGGAATAAAAAAATGTATAATACCGCGCTCTTTTCATTATGAAAAATTATTGAATACAGCGAACTGCCCGAGCAAGAGCGACGTCTCGCCCCTCTTGCTCGGGCTTTCTCACTAAGGTGGTAGTCGTGCAAGAAGCAGTTCCCCCCGCCAGTGATGGCGATCATCTGGACCCCCGTGTCTTCATCCCCGCCGTATTGGTCATCCTGGCCTTCATCGGCCCGGTCATCCTGTTCCCGGATGCCAGCACCGCGCTGATCAATGCCGCTTTCTCCTTCGCCACCGGCAAGTTCGGCTGGCTGTATCTGGTGGCCGGCCTGAGCGTCGTCGGATTCCTCATCTGGCTGGCCTTCAGCCGCTACGGCAACGTCCGACTGGGCGGGGCAGAGGACACGCCCGATTTCTCCTACTTCAGCTGGGTGGCGATGATCTTCACCTGCGGGATGGGGATTGCGATCGTCAACTGGGCGTGGGTCGAGCCGATCTACTACTACACCTCGCCGGCCTATCACGTGGCGGCCAAGAGCCGTGAAGCCGCGGAATGGGCGCTGGCCTTCGGTCAGTTCCATTGGGGGCTGACGCCGTGGGCCTTCTATTGCCTGCCGGGCCTGCCGATCGCCTACTCCATGTACGTCAAGAAGCGTGATGGCGTGCGTCTGTCCGTCGCCTCTCGCGGCGTGCTGGGCCGTCATGCGGATGGCGCCTGGGGCGTGCTGCTGGATTCCATCGTCGTGTTCGGGATCGTCGGCGGCGTCGGCACCTCGCTGGGGCTGGCGGTCCCGCTGGTATCACAGCTGGTCAGCGGTATCCTGGGCATGGAAGCCAACTTCGGGCTGGAAGTCGCGGTACTGTGCATCTGGACGGCGATGTTCTCCGCCAGTGTCTGGTTCGGCCTGGCCAAGGGCATCAAGATTCTCTCCGACGTCAACGTGATCCTGGCGATCTTCCTGCTGGCCTTCACCTTTATCGTCGGTGACTCGCAGTTCATGGTCGAAGGCTTCGTCAACAGCCTCGGCAAGACCCTGGGCAACTTCATCCCGATGAGCCTGTGGACCGACCCGGCGGGGGATTCCACCTTCTGGAAGGACTGGACTGTCTTCTACTGGGCCTGGTGGATCGCCTACGCGCCGATGGTGGGTCTGTTCGTGGCGCGTATCTCGCGCGGCCGTACCATTCGTGAGCTGATCATCGCGGAGCTGGTGTTCGGCTCGCTGGGGACCTGGGTGTTCTTCGCGGTGTGGGGCGGTTACGCGCTGGACCTGCAGATCAGCGGCGCGCTGGACATCAAGGCGCTGCTGGACAGCGGCGGTATCCCGCTGGCGGTGGAAGGCATTCTGCAGACCCTGCCGTATGCCAAGCTGGTCACGGTGGCCTTTATCCTGCTGTGCTTCATCTTCCTGGCGACCACGCTGGACAGCTCGGCCTACGTGCTGGCCTCGGTGACCTCACGCAAGTTGTCCGGGTATCAGGAGCCCAAGCGCTCGTTCCGCTTGATCTGGGCCTTCCTGATCGCGGCCGTCGGGGTTGCGCTGATCCAGCTGGGTGGCCTGCAGACGGTGCAGACCTCGACCATCGTGGTGGCGCTGCCGATGATTCCGGTGATGCTGATTCTGGCGCTCTCGATGCTGCGCTGGCTCAAGAATGACTTCCCCAAGGAAGAGCTGAATCCGGTACTGGTCATCGATGACATGCCGGCCTTCCAGCGCAAGCCGAAGAAGACGAATCGCCAGGCGTAACCGCGCCATGCGCTGAAAGATACGTCGCAAGACCTAACGACAAGGGCCCCTCAACATGAGGGGCCCTTGTCGTTTCTGGCGTATGGACACGCCTGACAGGGAGCAGGTTTGGCCTGGCTCAGGCATACCATGCCCGGCCCTTCGCTCGGCCATGTCTCTCGGCCATGTCTCTCGGTCCTTTCCCTTGGTCATTTCAGGCAGGGCCGATCAAGTCCTATAGCGCTTGGCGAGAGGTGCTAAACAGTAGGCTCTCAGCAACAGGCGGACGGCAGCGGACGACAAGGAAAAAAGGGGGAGTGGGCTGACGGTGGGCCTTGATTCGTGTGTATTCGAGGTGGGCGACGGCCAGCATCGAGTATCTTGAGCCGCGCGGATTGGATGACAGGACGCAACAATCATGGTCTGAACGTCTGGCCCTCAGGCATTGGGTTGGCGGTCTCTCGCTGGGCGATTGATGACGGTGAAGTTTGCATCTGGCCTGAAAACCGCAGCAGCACGACACCTGTATGCATGAACATGCAGCAAGCCGTGGCCGTCGTGCCGGACGCCACCTCGGGTTCCTCGCTGGCGGGATGAATCAACTGGTGCTTATATTGCAACACGTTAGGTTTTCACTATCCCATGGTTAGTTATTATTTATTTTTGCTATGGGAACTTCTCGCCAATACTCCTCGCCCCGTTACTCCCTGATTTAACGAGGAATTTGCGAGATGCTGAACGTACGTTTTCCCATGAAGACCCTGACGGCCGTGATGGCGCTGGGCCTTTCTGCCAGCAGTCTGGCGCAGCAGGAAGTGATGACTCGCTCCAATGGTGCGCCGGTCGGCAACAACCAGAACTCCCTGACCGCCGGCCCGAACGGCCCGACACTCCTGCAGGACCACCACCTGCTGGAGAAGCTGGCGCACTTCGAACGCGAGCGCATTCCGGAGCGTGTCGTCCACGCTCGCGGTACCGGTGCCTACGGTGAGTTCCGTGCCACCGCGGACCTGACCGATCTGACCGTCGCGGCACCTTTCCAGGACAAGGGCCAGGTGACGCCTGTCTTCGTGCGCTTCTCCAGCGTGATCAACAGCAAGGGCTCGCCGGAGACCCTGCGCGACCCGCGTGGCTTCGCCGTCAAGTTCTACACCGAACAGGGCAACTGGGACATCGTGGGCATCAACTTCCCGGTGTTCTTCATCCGCGATGCGATGAAGTTCCCGGACATGATCCATGCGCTGAAGCCGGACCCGCGTACCAACCTGCAGGACCCGAATCGCTACTTCGATTTCTTCAGCCACATCCCCGAAAGCACCAACATGCTGACCTACCTCTACTCGCCGCTGGGGATTCCGACCAGCCTGCGTGAGATGGATGGTTCTGGCGTGCATGCCTTCAAGTTCGTCAATGCCGAAGGCGACTGGAAGTACGTGAAGTTCACCTGGAAGTCGCGTCAGGGCAACCACGGCATGACGCCGCAAGAAGCCGCCAAGGTGCAGTCCACTGACTTCAACCATCTGACCGATGACCTCTACACCCATCTGGATGCCGGCGATGACCCGGTCTGGGATCTCTATATCCAGACTCTGGATCCCAGCCAGCTGAACAGCTTCGATTTCAATCCGCTCGATACCACCAAGATGTGGCCGGAAGACCTGATTCCTGCCCGCAAGGTCGGTGAGCTGACGCTGAATCGTACGCCGGACAACTTCTTCCAGGAAACCGAGCAGGCGGCCATGTCGCCGGCCAACCTGGTGCCGGGTGTCGAGCCCTCCGAAGACCGCATGCTGCAGGGGCGTCTGTTCGCCTACGCCGATGCCCAGCGTTATCGCCTGGGAGCCAACTTCATGCAGCTGCCGGTGAATGCGCCCAAGAATGAGGTGCACAACAACCATCAGGACGGCGCGGGTTACTCCAAGCCGCGTTCCGGCTCCATCAACTATCAGCCGAGCCGCAACGCCGACTCGCTGGTGGATGACAGCCAGTACGAGTACAAGCGCTACACCCTGAATGGCACCACTCAGCAGCAGCCGATCGACAAGCAGCAGAACTTCGCTCAGGCCGGTGAGCTGTATCGCTCCTTCTCCGAGCAGGATCAGGACGCTCTGATCCAGGCGCTGGGGTCTGACCTGGGCAAGGTCAAGAACGAGGAGATCCGCGAGATCATGGTCAGCCACTTCTACCAGGCCGACCACGAATACGGTGAGCGTCTGGCCAAGGTGGCAGATGTCGACATGGATGACGTGGAAGAGCTGATCGAGGACTGAGACATCTGAGGCAGCGGCTGAAAGCAAAGCGTATGAAGAAAAGCGTGATGCGATCGTGATCAACCGCTGCCTGGAAGTCCCGGAACTGATTGACCCGGCAGGGGAGCTTGCGCTCCTCTGCCGGCCGCAACACGAGCGCAACATGTGCGCCAGACGAGCGCAACACGAGCGAAAGACGAGAGAGGAGCGCAAGATGCAAACGATGCGAGCCACAGTCCCCATCGGGCAGCAACACGGCCTGGGCAGAAGATGGCTGGCGGTGTTGGCCAGTCTGCTGATGATGGTGATGGCGGGGCAGGCTGTCGCGGCTGGCGACATCGATATCTTTGACGCCGCACGCGATGGCGACAATGCCGCGATCCGTGAATATGTTCAGCAGGGCGGTGATCTCTCGGTCACCAATTCCCGCAGCTATACCCCTTTCATTCTCGCGGCCTACTACGGGCATACCGACACCCTGGCGCTACTGAAGTCCGCCGGTGCTGACGCCTGTGCACTCGATGAGAAGGGCAGCAATGCCTTCATGGGCGTGGCGTTTCGCGGCTTTGACGAGACAGCCAGATGGCTGATCGCCAATACCGACTGTGATGTGAATCATCGCAATTACAGTGGCCAGACGGCGCTGATGATGGCGTCTCTGTTCGGCAATGAAGACATCATCAAACTGTTGCTGCAGGCAGGTGCGGACCCCTCGATCCAGGATGCGCGTGGCAATACTGCGCAGTCATTGGCGGCGGCCCAGGGCCTGTCACGTATCGTGACATTGGTGAAGTTCAATATGTGAGGTCAGGCGTGGCCAAGGGTGGCCAGTGAAGCCTGTTCAGGGAATCTATCGGCTGACAACGCGCTTGGCTCACAGGCCCTTGGCTCACAGGCCCTTGGCGCCACCAACCTGACGTTCTATCGATTTCACGTTCTATCGATTTTACGTTCCATCAATCTTGAGCTTTATCAACCTGACGTTCCGCAAATCGCAAGTTTTGCAGTTCTGACCAACCCAACGCAAAAGACGAGAAGTGACATCATGAAAGCCATGAAAGTACTGTGTGTGACAGCTGCGCTGTGTGCTGCGAGCAATGCGGCATTTGCCGACAATGGCGAAAGCGACACCCGTGTCCGTGAGGCATTGAGCGAGAGCCGTATCATGGGGCAGGCGCAGCCGGCCGAGCGCAGCACGCAAATCTATGTGGAAAGCGGCATGAGCGTGGCGGCAGGCAGAGTGCAGCATGCCTTGAGTGAAGAAGGCAGTCGCGGACATGCTCGCAAGTGGGCCATTGAAGACAAGAATCACGCGACGGATTTCGTGAATGATGCCGGCAAGAGTGTCCCCGCCACCCGCATCGAACATGCCTTGAGCGAGAGCGCCTGACAGCCGATATCACCTCCGGGATGGAGTGTGCGTGACATCATGGTCGAGTCTTTCTGAGCGCTAGCTGCCAGCCAGCAATGAACAGCACGACACAATAACGTGAAGCCCGCCATTTGCGGAAAGACGCTGGACCATGACGATGTCATCTTGCTCCCGGAACCGGCAGGAACCCTTCAGCAAGGATTCTTTTTGAACCACGCTTTCAATCGCTGACGTCAGAATGTCTTCAATCGGCGTGATTCAGCGGATCAGAGTCCTTGCTCAAGCGCTCCTCGCGCCTATATCACTACCGACTGTGCCCCTCCAATTCCCCCAGTGTTGTGCCCTGATCAGTCCTTTACGCATCTCACCGAGAACATGCCATCCTTGCCAAGTGTCGCTCGGCGGATCTCGCCCTTGTGCGGATTCCACCAGGAGTAGGCCAGAGTTCTGGCCAACGCTTTGGTCGGCGTCGCCTCACTGCGGGTCCAGAATTCGGCGTAGGCGCCCTGGGTGAGATACCAGCCCTTCCACTTCACGCCCGCCGGTCTGGCAGAAAAGCCGGTGAGATTGATGCGCGCCTGATCGAAGGACGTCAACAGGGAGTCGGGCTGAGCCGCCTTGAGCGTGATGGCGATATCGTTATCGCCACGCCAGCCAGTCGAGTCAATATCCTTTTCTGCAATCCCGATGGCGCGTTCCAGCGCTTTCCAGTCCTCATCCGAGGCGACTCTCCAGCCCTCCGGGCAAAGATTGCGTGCATCACTGACATCGTGCCAGTCATACAGACGGCCATATGACAACAGGTTGTCAGGGTCATCCTCGGGGATGAATGCCGTCCGGATGGGCGAGCCATCCTGATAGCGAGTCGTTCTGAGGTTGTCGGCAAGCCAGGTCTGAGCGCCAATCTCCACGCTGCGATAGGTATTGCCTTCACTGTCCTGAATCGAGGTCTCCGGCTGGATGATCTCGTCATAAAGGCGGTTGGCAAACGACATGTTCGGAATCATCATCAGAAGACCTGTCACTACCAGTGATACATTCATGGGATTCACCTCCCTGACGATGGGCGAGAAGGTCGGTGGTCGGCTCAAGGTCAAATTGGCCAGCTCAACTGCGTTGCCTTCTCCGAGACTTGCCATAGCCGGGTCATGACGCTCTTCTCCAGAACGAATGCCCCCAATTCACACTCGCCCACCGGCCCTCCGAAATTCATCAGCCCCGTCGGGCCATGGTAGGCCCGCTGCCTGAGGGTCTCCTCGGTGGCGCACATGACTTCCGGGTAAGCGCCTTTCTCGGCCGTCTGCGCCAAGCCAGTCTTCACTATCACTGCCCAGCTGAGTCGAGTCGCCAGATTGGCGTTGTCACGAATCAGTGAGGTATTGGACGCGCCCGGATGGCAGACAAAGACGTTTACCTGGCGACCTGCCGCCTCAATCCTGTCCTGCAATTCATAGGCGAACATCATCTGCGCCAGTTTGCTGTGGCTATAGACCTTGTTCGGGTGATAGTTGTGCTCCCAGTTCATGTCATCGAACTGGATAGTTTTCAGGCCCATCTTGTGGTCTTCACTGGAGACCACGACGATCCGCCCGTTGGAGGCATCGATACGCTCGAACAGCAGCCCGCACAGCAGGAAATGCCCGTAGTGATTCACGCCCAGCTGACTTTCGAAACCGTCGACGGTGAGTTGCTGTCGGGAAACCTGAGCGATGGCGCCATTTCAGATGAGGGCATCGATCTGCGGGACCTTCTCCAGCACTTCCGCGGCCGCGCTGCGTACGCAGGCCAGTTCCGCCAGGTCCATGCGTATATGACTGACATTCGCCGCGGGGCCAAACTCTTCTTGCAGCGCCGCGATGGCCGCCTCTGATCTGGTCGGGTTGCGATTCAACATCACGACGTCGGCACCCTTGCTCAGCAATATGCGCGTCGCCTGAAAGCCCGCGCCGCTGTTGGCGCCGGTGATGAGATAGGTCTTGCCGACGAGCGAGCCGATTCTGTCCGGGGTCCAGCCCTTGGGGCCAAATGGGGTGTTGCGAGTCATGGTCAAGATCCTGATGGCAGGTGTGCGGCGGTTGCGCTCGGGATACGTCAGGGGCGCGCACGACAGCTGCGTCTGGCTTTGCGTACGGTCATGTCCTGCGAGCCTTGCGTGTCTGGTGCGTGTTTGCTGTAGAGACACTATAAGTATCGAGAATGGCGATATATAGGCGCTATAGTCGCTAAAACTTGCCTATTCGTATCGGCAGGAGAGGGAGGCTTGCGGCATTCGCGAACGGGAGTGCTAGTGGCTGCGACAGAGTGAGTCACACCACGAGCAGCCTGTCTTGTGCACCAGGCATGAAAAATCCCGCCTCAGGGGCGGGATTCTCGCTGCGGGATTCTCGTTGCGGGATGTCATGAGACGTGGTTTCACGAGCCGGGGGGGCATGGTGTGGGAATTGAGGGAGAAGGCGCGACGACGTCTAGTACTGCGCAGCGAGCTTCTGGGAAATCTGCGCCACCAGCCTCGGCAGTTCGCGCGCGTGGTGCATGCGCAGTGCGCCACGCGGCGTTTCATGGCCGTCGTCGTGATGGGCGAAGTGGATGACCTGCATACCGGCATCCAGCCCTGCCTGTACCCCGACGATGGCATCATCGATCACCACGCAATGTGATGGCGAAAAGCCCATCTGCTCGGCCGCGAGCCGATAGATGCGCGGGTCCGGCTTCCACACGCCCAGGGTATAGGCACTGTAGATATGGCCATCGAAGAAGCGCGCCAGGCGTGTCGTATCGAGCGCCAGACGCACCTTGCGCTCAGGCCCGTTGGACACCACGCCACAGGGGTAGCCTTCAAGCTCCATCAAGGCGGCTGACATGCCGGGCATCGCCGTCAGGCGAGCCTTCATCAACTCTTCCAGCAGGGCGCGCATCTCGCCTTCCATGCGCCGTGTGGGCGCTTCTTCCAGAACGCCATGGGCTGCCTCCAGCGTGCGCACGATGCTCATGAAGCGCATGCCGCGAAACTCGTTCATGTAGCGGTCGCTGGTAAACGGCAGACCATAGCGGGGCAGGGTGCTGGACATGGCCTCGGCGAGGAGGATTTCGCTATCAACCAGGGTGCCATCGGAATCAAACAGCAGGCAGAGTTCAGCCATCGATGCCTCTCGTGGGCGTCAGGAATGTGTGGCCTTCGACCTTAGCAGGTTCCCGCTCGCTGTCACCATGTCACGCAGCAAGAGTTGCCGAAAGCGCGCCTGGCAGTGGAGAGAAGCGTGATAGGCATATGAGATTTTTGGCATTAAGATGAGAATGCTTCTCGATCATATTTTTGTTGACAGTATCAACCATCTGCCAATATAGTTGACCTATACCAACCATATGGTGAGTGACACATGAGTCAGGCATCACTCAATGATGTGCTGCATCAGCTGATGCATGTCTATCGCAGGCAGCTTCGTCTGGGCATCCAGCGCTACCAGCTTGATCTGCCTGTCACGCACATTCGGGTGCTGAAGGGCATTGGCCGTACCTCCGAGTGCACGGCGCACAAGATCGTGCAGCATCTGGGGCAGGACAAGGCGCGCGTGACGCGGGTGCTCAATGAATTGATGACGGCGGGATTGATCATCAAGACGGAAAATCCGCAGGACCGTCGCAGCCTCTTTCTCGCCCCTACCGAGGCGGGCCACGACATGCTCAAAGAGATTGAAGCCCTGGAAGATGAGACCGCTCGGCGGATGGCGGGAGACCTCAGCGATGAGGAGGTCGCCACCTTCCTGAAAACGGCATCTGCCATGATCCACAATACAAGCGAGTGTGAAGCACGCGATGCTGAACAACTTGAAGGCGTTTGCCAGAGGAGTGCGCAAGATGGGTAAGCCCGCAATGCGAGAGCTTGAAGTGATTCGTTCCACCCCGGTGACGGAGCATATGCTGCGCGTCACCCTGGGCGGGGAGAATATCGGCTCCATCCCCGAGGGGCAGGAGAGCGCCTATATCAAACTGGTGTTTTCGCGCGGGGAAGGCGAGCGCCCGATGATGCGCACCTATACCATTCGTCATCAGCGTGCGACCGAGATCGATGTCGACTTCGCGCTGCACGACCACGCCGGCCCGGCATCTGCCTGGGCCGTCAGCGCCCAGCCGGGGGACCGCATCACCATCGGCGGCCCGGGGCCAAAGAAGCTGATCAACATGGAGGCCGACTGGTTCCTGCTGGCGGGTGACATGACGGCCTTGCCGGCGATCAGCGTCAATCTGGCCGAGCTGCCGGCAGACGCGCGCGGCCACGCCGTCATCGAGGTGACCAGCGAAGCCGATATCCAGACGCTTGAGCATCCGGCCGGCATCGAGCTGCACTGGGTCATCAATGCGCAACCGGACCCGAGCGGCCAGCCGCTGCTGGACAAGATCGCCTCCTTGCCGAGCCTGGAGGGGCAGGTGTCTGTCTGGGCGGCCTGTGAATTCGGCAGCATGCGAGCGCTGCGTGCTCACCTCAAGCAGGTGCATGAGATCCCCAAGTCCCACTTCTATGTCTCCAGCTACTGGAAGATCGGCCAGTCAGAAGACGGTCACAAGCTGGCCAAGCAGCAGGACGCCGAGGCGGAAGGGGCGAACTGAAGCCTGAGCCAGTAACGCCACCCAGCTCCAAAGAGGAAAATGCCCCACAGGCCTGGCCTGCGGGGCATTTTTTCGTCAGCTGTTCGTGAAGTCAGGGACTGGGTCAGGGGCTGGGTCAGAAGCTGTAGCTGGCACCCAGGCGGATGTCACGGCCCGGCTCGAGCATGCTGTCACCGCTGCTGAGCAGGTAGCTGCTGTGGTCGCTGTAGCGCTTGTCGAACACGTTGTTGACCGCCAGTGTCAGGGTCAGGTCCTGATATGAGGCCGGGGTCCACTGGGCGCGGATGTCGTGCGTCACGTAGCCCGGCTTTTCTTCGTCGCCTTCTGCCACACGTTCCAGACGTTCTACCGCATTGAGGGTGTAGCCCAGGGTGACGTTGTGGTTTGGCAGGTGGTACTGATGATCCCAGGTCCACTTGTCGCCGGTGGAGGCGCCGATGTTCATCTCGTCACCCAGCGGGTCGCCGTCGTTGTTCTTCATCACCACCTTGGCATAGCCCAGACGCGTGTCGTAGCCGCCCACGCCCCAGTTCAGGCTGGCTTCATAGCCACGGCTCTCGACTTCGCCCTCCAGGTTGTAGAGCACCGCCGGATCACTGCCGCGATCATAGGCCTGATAGTTCTCGATATCGGTATGGAAGCCGGTCAGCGCGAAGCCGAGGCGATCTCCCGCCATCAGGGCGTCGCGCTGATGCCAATCCAGACCGATCTCGCGCTGGCGAGCGCGTTCCGGCTCAAGTCCTTCCGCGATGGTGACATCATCGCCGATCAAGATCACTTCACGTGCCTTGGCACCGCGAATGGCCTCGCCGTAGCCCGCATGCAGGGTGAGGTGGTCAGTGGCATCGACACTCAGAATCGCGTTGGGGGAGACCTCGCTGCCACTGACGCTGCCCGCCTCGCCGTAATCACTGTCGTAATCATCCAGACGCGCGCCAACGGACAGGGCCCACGGGCCCAGCGTCATGCGGTTCTGGGCGTAGACTCCCAGGTTGCGTGAGGTGTCTTCGTTGTTGGGGCCGGCGCTGCCGGCGTCGTCGGAGCGACGAGTGTCCTGATCATGGAAGTCCACGCCAGTGGTCAGCGCATGTGCCAGGTCACCTGTCTTGAGGCGCAAGGTGTTGCGGACATCCGCGCCGAATTCTCGGGAGCGGCTGGTGCTGCCGGCCTCGACACGATCCAGTTCCTGGGTGGTGTGATAGAGGGTGGTTCTGGTGTCGATCAGGTCATTGCCCGGGTGCCAGGCATGATTGACGGTGAAGGTCTCGCGCTCCATTTCCTGATAGGTCGGCTGCTGACTGCTGAAGCTCGGCATGTGCGGACGCGTGAAATAGGTGCCGTGATCGGTGGTGCGCTCGGCGCTGATGCGCAGGTCCTGATCATTGACGTCCAGCAGTGACATCTTGAGCAGATAGCCGCGCTGCTGGCCTGCGGTCTGTTCCTGCTCACCGCCACCGCCAACTTCATAGTCATCGCTGTTGCGGCCGCTGACATATCCCATCAGACCGAGATTCTCCCCCAGACGACCATAGAACGCCGTGGTGCCGGAGGTGGCGTCCGCCGCACTTTCGGTGCCGACGGAGACGCGCGCACCCAGGTCCTGACCGGGCTTGAGCAGGTCCTGCGCATCCTTGGTCTCGAAGCGGAGACTGCCGCCAAGTGCGCCCGGGCCATCATCGGCGGTCGCGGGGCCTTTATCGACTTCCGCCTGCTTGAGCAGGGCCGGGTCAATGGTCAATCGACCGGTATGGTGGAAGAGGTAGCCGCCCTGACGCGCGCCATCGATGGTGACGTTCAGGTTGGTGTCTTCCAGGCCGCGTACATAGACTTTCTGGCCGATGGCGATGCCACCGCCGACACTGACGCCCGGTTCGGCGCGGAACAGGTCTTCCAGGTCGCGTGCCTGACGCTGATCGATCTCTTCAGCGCTGATCACGACATTCTGTTCGAGACGGTCTTCGCTGATGACGAGGGTGGACATGTCGTCAGCCGAGGCGTGCCCCGAGAGGCTCAGGGTCAACGCACTGGCGGAGAGGACGGCTGCGGTAAGCGGATGGAGGCGGAGGTGCACGTGATATCCCTTGCTTTGAATAGTTATATGTTGCGGCTGCCAATGCTAATCGTTCTCAATAATGAATTGCAAGATTCTTGCACAATTTCTGCCTGCAAGGTCTGCTGGCGTCGTGTCGGGGAGAAAGACCGCGATTGAGTTGCTCGCGCAAGGCATCGCCACGCGCAAGCCGAAAGGGTTGCTGGGTAAGGGGTGCTGGATAAGGGTTGCTGGATAAGGATTGTTGAATAAGGGCTGCCGGATATCGGTGCGCTCTTTATCGTGCTCGGTTATCGTGGCAAGCCACGCCCCCTTTTTTGACCCCCGTCACGTGAGGCACCAGAGTGGATCAAGCAGAAGCACTGTACGAAGCCGTCAATCAGCTCATTCGTGTCCATCAGTTTCGCGACAGGGAAAGCATCTGCCACCACAACGTCTCCGTCGCTCAATGCTATGCGCTGGAGACGCTGGTCAAGCGCGGTCCGCTGAGACTGCAGGCGCTGGCGGACGAGATGTATCTCGACAAGAGCACGACAAGCCGGGTCGCCGACTCGCTGATCCGCAAGCACTATGTGCGCAAGATCGAGGACCCCAACGACCGGCGTGCCGTTGAGCTCTCGCTGACCCCCGAGGGCAGGGCGCTTTACCAGCAGATTCACGCCGAGCTGGTCGCGGAAGAGGCCTCAATGATCGAAGGCCTGTCGCCGGAGGTCGTGGAGGGCGCTGTGGCGCTGCTCAACAAGCTGACACTTGCCGCGCGGCAGCGCCTGGGTGACTGATTGAGCGCCTGGCAGTAGACATTGGCGTGGAGGGATACTAGGTTTGTTGTCACTGACAACATATTGCTGCGAGAGACTGCCATGAGTCGTGATATCACAAGCCTGCCGGTGGCCATCATCGGCGCCGGGCCGATAGGGCTGAGCGCCGCCGTCCATCTGCTGGAGGCAGGGTTCGAGCCGATTCTCTTCGAGTCGGGCGCACACGCAGGCGCCAACCTGGCCAGCTGGGGGCATGTGCGCATGTTCTCGCCCTGGTCATGGAATATCGACGCTTTAGCGGCCGAGTTGCTGCAGAAACAGGGTTGGCAGGCCCCGAACGCCGCTGCCTATCCCACCGGGGCCGAGTTTCTCGACCGCTATGTCGCACCGCTCGCCGCGCACCCGTCGATCAGCTCGCGGCTGCATGTCGATAGCCGCGTCACCCATGTCAGTCGTCAACAGCATGATGTGCTGCGCAGTGGCGGTCGCGATGGGGCGCCCTTCGTGCTGCGCGTCGAGGGGCCTGACGGCCCGCGCGATGTGCTGGCCCGCGCGGTGATCGATGCCACCGGCACCTACCAGACCCCCAACTGGATCGGGGCGCACGGCATTCCCGCCATTGGTGAGCAAGTGGCGGCCGAAGTCATTGCCTATGGCGTGCCGGACATCCGCGGCACACAAGCGGCTGAGTATGCCGGCAAGTCGGTACTCGTGATCGGCAGCGGCCACTCGGCGCTGAATGCGTTGCAGGACCTGATCGCGCTGGCAGACCGTGAAGAGGGGATGCGAATCGTCTGGGGTGTTCGCTCCGCCAATATCGAGGAGGTCATCCGCCCGGCGCCCAATGATGAGCTGGAGGAACGCAAGGCGCTCGAACTGCGTATCAAGGCACTGCTTGAGGAAGGCCGGATCGAGGTAGTGACCGAGCTTGCCGTCGAGGCGATCGAACACCAAGCGGGGCGCTGGGTAGTACAGAGTGGCGAACACCGGCTGCCAGCGGTGGATCGCATCATCGCGGCCACCGGCTTCCGCCCGTCTCTGGGGCTGCTGTCTGAATTGCGTGTCTCGCTGGACCCCGCGACGCAGAGCCCTATCAAGCTTGCGCCGCTGATCGACCCCAACCAGCACAGCTGTGGGTCGGTGCCGGAACACGGCGCGGCCGAACTGCTGCATGCCGAGCCAGGCTTGTTCATCCTCGGCATCAAGAGTTATGGCAGAGCGCCGACCTTCCTGATGCGCACCGGCTATCAGCAGATCAGATCCGTGGTGGCCGCGCTGGCAGACCCCGCCTCCATTCGCCCGGCGCCTACATGCAATGCCCCAGCTACCCGCAACGCCTGCTCTGCCCCTGCCTGATCGTCGAGCGCAGACTTGGAAGTGTGATGTGTGGGCAGTAGTGGTGATCGAGGGCTGATACCGCGATACCTGAAACGCCCCACCTACTGCTGCGGTAGTGGGTGGGGCGTTTCGTATTTCAAGGCTTATAAGCGATCATCGTGGGGTTCGTTACAGCCCGAATAGGCGGAAAGCTTTCTGGCGAAGTTGTTCGCGGTGATAATCGTTGATCAATGGAAGGTCGTAGCAGGTCACGCCTTCAATATAGACGCCCGTCACCTTCTTGTTATGGTTGTGGGCAGAGAGCGTGATGCGTTGTGCGCAATCTGGCGCCAGTCGTGGGATTAGACTGGACTCACTTACCATGTCTTCGAATCGCCCCTGAGCAAACTTGTATTGCACTCTCTGGTTACCCACGAACTGGTAGCCATCCGTGTCTGTCCATTCGAGATAACGCGCTGAGTGCCCGAGTGACCCTGCAATCACCATCATCAGAGCAGTATTGTCATCATCGGTATTCCAGGCGACAGCTTCTCTTCTGACATGTGCATTGCCCTCCGTTGATGCACTGGCGAACCCTTCACGAGAATCAGAACTGTCCTGTCCTACCAGCTTGAAGCCCTCGGGTTGATTGACCCGCTCGATGGGGTAACCCGGTGAAAGAAAAGCGTGCTGTGTCTTGTCATAACTGGGAGGTGTGGACTGCAAGGCTGCACAACCAGAGAGCAGGCAGAGGGCGGCGAGGCTGGCAAAGGACTTCATGTGACGTTCCCTGTCGTTTCCATTGACTCCGATCAACTTCAGCACTGCTGGCTCTTGAATGCAGCTATCCGAGCCTGTCAGAGGCATGATGGCCAGCGTTGCGAAGCCTCACGGAAGTGGATTCTCGCATTATTGATATATATCAACTGCGAGTATTAGATTTTTGATTACGAATATAAAGTGCCTACATTGTGAGGTATTGGCAAGTAACACTTTTGGCACATCTGGGTGCGGCTAATGAATACGAAAAAGCCCGATACCTTTCGGTGTCGGGCCAACTAATCATCGAGATAGGGTCTGGTCAGGGCTCGAGCGGTGATTGCAATCTATGACGTTGTTACTTTCCAACCTGTCCCTTCAAGGGCTGGCTCTGCGTTTTCGGCTCCGCCTGCTTCAGCTGCACCGGTTTGCGAATGCCGAGGAAGTAGACGAAGACCACCGTCAACACGACGAAGAACAGACTGTCCGGCGTGGTGATGAAGGTCATGGGGTTGCCGTTGGAGAGCGTCAGCGCGCGGCGCAGGAACTCTTCCAGATTCGGGCCGAGAATGAAGCCGAGCAGCAGCGTGATCACCGGGTAATCATGCTTGCGCATCAGGTAGGCGACGATGCCCAGCACCAGCGTCATCATCATCTGGAACACGGAGTAGGTGGCCACGAAGCTGCCGACGACGGCCAGCAATGCGATGGCGCCGTAGAGCACGTCCTTGCGGATGGTGACGATGCGCAAGAAGTAGGGGCCCATCAGATAGAGCGTCAGGGGAATCAGGATCAGGGCGCTGAACAGCAGCGAGGCCAGCATCGGCGCGATCAGTCCGGATTGTGACGCCATCAGTTGCGGCCCCGGCTGGATGCCGTTGATCACCAGTACGCCCAGCACGATGGCCGTGACCGGATCGCCCGGAATCCCGAAGGTCAGCATCGGCACCAGAGCGCCACCACAGACGGCATTGTTGGCACTTTCGGCGGCGGCGATGCCCTGGGGATTGCCCTTTCCGAAGCTCTCGGGCTTCTTTGAGGTGCGCACGGTTTCCACGTAGGCGAGAAAACCACCCATCGAACCGCCTGCGCCGGGCAGGGTGCCGACCATGTAGCCGATCAGCGTCGACTTCAGATAGCAGCCGATGCCGATCTCGCGAATGGCGCTCAGCGGCGGAATGAAATCACGACGCTTGAGCTGTTGGCTGGCCTTGAGCTGCTGGCGGATGGCGGCGTCCTTCTTGCGATTGCCGACCTGGATCAGCAGCTCGCTGATGGCGAAGGTGCCGATGATGACCGGCATCAGGTCGATCCCGGCAGTCAGCTCACTGATGCCGAAGGTGAAACGCGCCAGTGGTTGCATGGCGTCCAACCCGATCGTCGCCAGCATCAGCCCCAGGCAGGCGGTGATGCCGGCCTTGCGGATGTTGCCGCGCTGGGCGACCACGATCACGATCAGCGCGAAGGCGATCAGTGCGCACTTGCCGGTGGTCTTGACCAGCAGTGAGGCCTCGGCGATGAACGGTGCCAGCACGATCAACAGCAATGCGCCGAGGCTACCGCCGACCATCGAACCGAAGGAGGCATGACCCAGTGCCAGGGCACCTTCGCCACGCTGTTGCATGGGATAGCCTTCCAGTGCCGTCATCATCGAGGAGGGGGCACCGGGGATGTTGATGGTGGTGGCGGTGATGCTGCCGCCACACATGCCGGCCATGTAGATGCTGGCACACGCCATCAGGGCGGTAGTCACGTCTAGGCTATAGGTCAGCGGCAACAGCAGGGCGAGCGCCAGGGTGGCGGTCAGACCCGGGATGGCCGAGAAGATGGTGCCGATCACGAAGCCGGCGACCACGTAGAACAGGATCACGGGGTCCAGCAGCAGGGCGAAGCTCGAGAATACCTGGGCGATGAATTCCATGGGTCAGCTCCCGTTGCCCAGGCCGAGCGCTGACAGATCCAGCGCAGGGAGGTGGACGTTGAACAGTTGCTCGAAGAGCCCATAGCCCAGCGCGGAAATGGCGCAGGCGATCACTGCCTTGCTGATCCACTTGTCGCGCCCCGCGAACAGCAGCATCACGGCGAAGACATACAGCGCTGACGACAGCAGGTAACCCAGATGCGAGAACGCCAGGATATAGAGCGCGGTCACCAGCATCAGGCGCAGCGCCGGCGAGAAGAGAGGCGAGCTTGCGTCGCTGTCCGCGCTGCAGGTGTCATCGTCGGCGGACGCGCTGCTGCGGGAGCCACGGTTCGCCCGGTGTTGGCTCACCAGCTGCGCCACGCAGAGCACGAGCGCGATGCTGCCGATCAGGGCGGGGAAGAAGGAGGCCGTCAGGCGGCCATTTTCCAATGGCGGCGCCATCTGGAAGGCACTGATCAGATAGAGGGCGCTGATGGCGGTCATGGCCAGCGTCAGCGGTGTCGCCCCGCTGAGCAGCCAATGACGCCGAACGGGAGGAGAGGCGGAAGGAGACATGACAGAATTCCCTGGCGGCGCCCGTGGCCGGGCGCCGCTTGGCGATGGAAGTGAAGGAGGACGGGTAGACGTGTGATTGCAGCGGCACTCAGAGGTGCCGCGTGCCAGCGCGTCTACAGGCCGAGTTCATCCATGGCAGTGAAGGTCTTCTGTTGATAGTCCTCGATCCAGGCGTTGACCTCATCGGCCCCCAGCCAGCTGGGCGTGACGCCGACTCCCATGATCCACTTCTGGAATTCTGGTGTCTCGTAGGCGCTGTGGTAGGCGCTTTCCAGGGTGCTGACCACATCCTCCGGGGTGCCCTTGGGCACGGCCAGCACGATGAAGCTGCCGGTCTCGAGACTGCCGCCCAGCTCGCTCATCGGCGGCACTTCCGGGTAGGCCGGATTCTGCTCGGAGGAGAACTCGACGAGGCCGTGGGCGTCGCCGGAATCCAGAATGCCGGAGAAGTCCCCCAGGCTCGAGATGGCGCCGTCGATCTCACCGGAGAGCAGAGCCTCGGCTTCGGCGGTGGAAGAGCCCGGGTAGGTGATGACATTGAATTCGACACCCGCTGCGGCTTCCAGGCGGCGCACCGCCAGATAAGGGCCAGATCCCTGCGGAGCTACGCCGATCCTCACGGTGCCGGGGTTTGCGCGTGCGGCTTCGATCAGTTGCTCATAATTCTCGTACCCGGACTGCCTGGAGACCACGATGGCATCCGCTTCCTTGGTGATGCGGGCGAAGGGGATCATCCGGTCCAGCGAATAGCCGGGCACCAGGTTGCCGCGGGGCAGGGTGATGATGCTGTCGTAGGTCAGTACGCCGACGGTATGGCCGTCCGGACGCGCCTTGCTGAGCTGCATCAGGCCGGTGGCGGTGATGGCGCCGCCGATGTTCTCGACGTAGATCGATTTCGGCAGGTCCTGCTCGGCGAGGTTGCTGATCTTGCGGCTGATGGCGTCGGCACCACCACCGGCCGGCCATGGCACGATCAGGCGGATGTCACGCACGGGATAGTCGGCCTGCACGCCGGTGCTGACGAAGGGCGAGGCCGCCACCATGCCGGACAGGGCCAGCGGGGCGAGCAAGGCCAGCAGCGGACGACTGCGGCGCTTGCGGTCTGAGCGGGATTGCTGACTGGCATCAGGGGTGGCGAGAGGGTTGGCGTGCACGTTGGCCTGACGGCTGTTGAGACGGCTATTCAGATGGCTATTGAGATGGCTGTAGAGACGGGTCATGGCATGACTCCAGTGTTGTTATGGTTGTGGTCACTCGAGGCGCATTGAGGCAGGAGGGATGGCGGACGACAGGTCGGCGTGGCCTGTCGTCCGTGGCCGCCGTGGACAAGACGGCGGCTGGCGAGCCGATTACTGCTTGGCGGCCATATAGCGTTCGAATTCTGCGCGTACTTCGTCGGTCGGCGGATACAGACCGATCACCGGCGTGCCGTTGCGTACCTTTTCCAGCACGTAATCCTCGAAATCTTCCATCTGGCTGGCTTCCTCGGCGATCTCGTCGGCCAGTTCCAGCGGTACGACCATGACACCATCGGCATCGCCGACCAGCACATCGCCCGGGAAGACCGGCACACCACCGCAACCGATCGGCACCTGCAGTTCCACTGCATGGTGCTTGGTCAGGTTGGTCGGCGCGCTCGGCTTGGCGCAGAAGATCGGCAGGTTCATCTCGGCGGCCGCACCCGAATCACGAATGCCGGCATCGGAGACGAAGCCCGCGCACTGACGATACTCCAGACGTGTCAGCAGAATGCTGCCGGCGCTGGCGGCCGAGGCGTCCTGGCGGCAGTCAGACACCATCACGTGACCGGCCGGGACGGTTTCCACCGCCAGACGCTGCGGGTGCTTGGGGTCGCGGAAGGCGGCGACGGTATCGATGTCTTCCCGCGCCGGGATGTAACGCAGCGTGAAGGCCTGGCCCACCATCTGGGTGGTCCCGTTGTTCATCTGCACCACGTTCTGGATGAAGGTGTTCCGCAGGCCGCGCTTGAACAGCAGGGTGTGCAGGGAGGCGGTGGAGGCGCGCATCAAACGCTCGCGGGTCACGGAGGAGAGCTCGGCGTAGCTGGCGTGCTCGGTAGAAGTAATGGCAGTCATATGGCGTCCGTCGTCAGTCTATGGGTAAGGAGGCTCGGCTCTCGGCAACGTGCCTGGCCCAAGTGATCAGTCGACACGTGCGTCTGATCTGTTTTCGAGACTCACTATAGGGGGGAAGGGATGACTGATCAAACAAATATTGACAACTTTTGATGAGCAATAAGTCTAGTATCGAGCGTCATGAATCGTGCCTTCAAAGCCAGATATCGACAGGGTATTGACGTCTCGACAGGAAAATCTGTCTAGCATCTCTCGTGATTTTTCGTATTGTTTGTTCTGTATATCACTGTTCTTGTTGCGATTTTTGTCATAATTCTGCGGGTCGCCAGATGAGGGCTTCCGTTGTCTTGATCCGGCGTGATGATCCGTCTGTTTCGCGAGCCGACAGCCAGGTCCGCTTGTGTCGCGCTGCCAGCGACATAGGTCGCATGGCAGCAGCTGATACAAGTTGTCATATTTTGTCGGCAGGTGGCATTTGCCCCCTTTGACCGTCAAGGAGATGACATGGAAGCGACATGGCGCTGGTTCGGTCCCGCGGACCCCATCACGCTCGAGGAAATTCGCCAGACCGGCTCGACAGGTATCGTGACGGCGCTGCATGAGATTCCCAACGGCGAGGTCTGGCCGCTGGAGGCCATTCGTGAGCGCAAGGCGCAGATCGAGGCGGCCGGGCTCAGGTGGTCGGTGGTCGAGAGCATTCCGGTGCATGAGAGCATCAAGCAGGCGGCGCTCGGCAGTGATCGCCATATCGCCAATTATCAGCAGTCGCTGCGCCACCTGGCGGAATGCGGGATCGGCACCGTGTGCTACAACTTCATGCCGGTGCTGGACTGGACGCGCACCGACCTCGCCTGGCAGCTGCCGGAGGGCGGCACGGCGTTGCGTTTTGATCAGGATGCCTTCGCGGCCTTTGATCTCTATCTGCTGCAGCGCCCCGGCGCCGAGCACGAGTACAGCAGCGAAGAGCAGCAGGCCGCGCGCAGGCATCTGGCGTCGCTCGATGATGCCGGGCGTGAGACGTTGATCCGCACCATCATCGCGGGGCTGCCGGGGGCGGAAGAAGGCTACACGCTGGCCCAGTTCCGAGCGGCGCTTGCGGCCTATGATGGTATCGATGCCGCGCGACTGCGCCAGCACCTGGCCACCTTCCTCAAGGCCATCGTGCCGGTGGCGGAAGAGGTCGGCATTCGACTGGCCATTCACCCTGATGATCCGCCGCGGCCGATGTTTGGCCTGCCGCGCGTGGTCTCGAGCATGGTGGATGCCGATTGGCTGCTGGGTGTCGTGCCCAGCCCCGCCAATGGCCTGACGTTCTGCACCGGCTCCTACGGGGCCAATCCGGAGATCGACCTGTGCATCATGGCGCGGCGCTTCGCCCCTCATATCCACTTTGCCCATCTGCGGGCCACTGGGCGTGATAGCGAGGACAAGCGCTCCTTCCATGAGGCTGAACATCTCGAGGGCGACCTGGACATGGTGGACATCATCAGCGTGCTGGTCGCGGAGGAGCGTCGTCGCCTGGTATCGGGTGGCGCGCCCTTGCCGATGCGCCCGGATCACGGCCACCACATTCTGGATGACGCCCGGCGCGAGACCCGCCCGGGGTACCCGCTGTATGGGCGCATGAAGGGGCTGGCGGAAATCCGGGGCCTCGAAATGGCGGTCCAAAGACTGGCCTGACGGCGTCGCCTGATGGCGGGTACGTATATCAACGCAACACAAACACGAACGGCCACCCGCGGTCTTGAGACCGGGGTGGCCGTTCGTGTTTGCTGCAGGTCGCGATGTCTGCTGATTCTGGTCTCAGAGCTCAGAGCTCAGAGCTCAGAGCTCAGAGCCAAGAGTTCAGAGCCAAGAGTTCAGAGCCAAGAGTTCAGAGCCAAGAGTTCAGAGCCAAGAGTTCAGAGCCAAGAGTTCAGAGCCAAGAGTTCAGAACCAAGAGTTCAGACGACCTCAGGTTTCAGTCTTCGACGATGTCGAAATCACCATTGGTGCGCACGTAGAGCAGGGTCTCGCCGTCGGCGCTGGTGGTGATGTCATGGGTGATCTCGCCCTGAGAGCCGAAGTAGCTGCCGGTCGCCAGGCTCTGGCTGTCGTCCTTGCCTTCGGTCTCGTGAGTCAGGTCGCCCTTGATGACCACGGCACGGAATTCGTCGGCGTGGCTTTTGATCTCGCCGGAGAAGTCGGCCGGCAGTTTCACCAGGCGGCCGCTCAGCTGGCCGACGTCCGGGTTGCCCCACAGGAAGGCGGTCTTCGGGCCTTGCTCGGCGTCGTCGTTGCCCGGCAGGTTGATCCAGCGGATGTCATTGGCATCCAGCCACACCATGTTGTTCTCGGCGACATTCAGCGGCTCTTCATCGTTGTGGAAGGCCTCGGATTCCGGCTGTACCAGGTAGGGCCCTTCATTGATCTCGATGTAGGCCATGTTGACCTTGTCTCTGGCCGCGGTGATGTGCGATTCGCCTGCCGGCTGGATCCAGAACGAGCCTGCGGGCAGCCACTGCTCATCGGCGTTCTTGTCATCGTTGTGGACCTCGCCCTGGATGACCACGCCACGGTAGGTGATGTTGTGGATGTGGGGCGGTGAGGAGAAGCCTTCGTTGAACTTCACCAGGAAGCCCGAAGCGCCATCCTTGGTGCGGTCGCCCCACAGGTCGCCGGCCGCCGGGCTCTGGTCACCGCGCAGCGGGTTCAGGTAGCCCCAGTCGATGTCGGACTGCTGGACGACTTCACTGGACGGCGTGAGCGTGGAGTGGTCATCGGCGTGGGCGGTCATGCTGGCGAAGGCGACCGAGAGGCCGAGAAGAGCAAGGGAGAAGGGACGTTTCATGGTGACTGCCTGTCTGGTCATGGGAAGAAGGGGGACAATGCCGATGCGCTGGCAATCGACGCAGTGAATCTTGGAACGGGCAGGCGGCGGGATATAGCGGCAGATGGCGTAAAGACTTTCAATCAAAAAATGATAATCGGCCGTTCATCTTGGGCGTGTTATCGGCGACAGGCCTCAAGGCGATACCATGACCTGTGGCGTGGCGCTCACCTTGAGGTGAGGAGGATTTCTCGACAGATCACGACGTTGGCGCGCTTTTGGCGCGGGTTAGTGCCGTTAGTGCGGACCGGCCCGCTGGGGTGAGGCGGGCATAAATAGGCCGCAAGAGTGAGGCAGGGAGGTGTGCGAGGACGAGAAATTGGTAGTTCCGGACATTCCTCAAACAGTTTTCGGAATGTCCGGATAATGCATCGGGTCAGACGAAGTCAGGGGCGATCAGGCGCGGAATGGTCAGCACGAATTCCGGGAACAGGATCATCAGCAGGATCACGGCCAGCATCACGCCCAGGTACAGCATGGTGGTCGCCATGGCCTTGAGCAGAGGAATGCCGCCTATCTTGGCGGAAATCATCAGGCACAGGCCGTAGGGCGGCGTGATCAGGCCCAGCCCCAGCGCCATCACGCCGATGACACCGAACTGCACGGGGTGCACGCCTGCCGACATCGCCAGCGGATAGAAGATGGGCGCCATGATCGCCATCGCGGGCAGGGCATCCATGAAGGTGCCGATCACCAGCAGCACGATGGTCATCACGATCAACAGCACCGTCGGGTCGGTGATGCTGACGCCCGCCATCAGCTTGGGCGGAATCTGATAGAAGCTGATCAGATAGCCGAAGATGGCCGCGCCCACCAGGCTGAACAGCGACAGCGAGCACAGCCTGACGGTGTCGGTGGAAGCATTGAGCAACTTGGTGAGATCCAGCTCGCGATAGACCACGAAGCCCAGTGCCAGCGCATAGACCACCGCGATCACCGCGGCCTCGGTGGGGGTCACGATGCCCAGGGTGATGCCACCGATGATGACGATCGGAATCCCGGCGGCCAGCAGGCCATCCTTGCCGGAGCTTGCCAGCTCCTTGAGGGTGGCACGCTTGCGCACCGGCACATCATAGCGGCGGACATAGCGGGTATTGAGCAGCAGCTGGGCCACGCCGATCATCACGCCGGGCAGGATACCGCCCAGAAACAGGCCGGCGATCGAGGTATTGGTCAGCGCGCCCCACACGATCATGTTGATCGACGGCGGGATGATGGTGCCCATCACGGAGGAGGCCGCGGTGACCGCGACGGCGAAGCTGACTGGATAGCCTTCGCGTTTCATGGCCGGAATCAGCACCGTGCCTACGCCGGCACTGTCGGCGGTGGAGGAGCCGGACACCCCGGCAAACAGCATGCTGACCAGCACATTGACGTGAGCCAGCGCGCCACGGAAGTGGCCGACCAGGCGCATGCACAGCGTGATCAGACGATCGGTGATCCTGGCGGCATTCATCAGGTTGCCGGCCAGCAGGAACAGCGGTACGGCCAGCAGCACGAAGGAATCCATGCCGTTGTACATGCGCTGGAACATGATCCAGTAGGTCAGACGCGGGTCGAGCAGAATCAGTGTCGTCGCCGTCAGCACCAGCGCCATGGCGATGGGGATGCCGATCACGATCAACACGCCCAGCACGCCGAACAGCAGCCAGGGCATCAGGTAGAGCCAGTCCATCGGCATCATGACAGGGGCCTCCGATCAGTCGCGCCATGCGCATGGCTGGCGATGGCGGGAGACAGAACCGCTGCCGTCTCCTCGGGTATTGCCAGTTCTTCCGCCTCATTGGGCGTATTGAGCGCCTTCTCCATGGCTTGCATGCCGTGCAGCCAGGCATGCAGCAACCGTTGCAGGCTGAACAGCACGATGAAGATGCCGCTGACGGTGAATACCGAGTAGACGTAGATCATCGACAGTCCCGAGGCCATCGCACTGCGGCGCAGACCGGAAAGGGCGAAGTCCTTGCCGTGCACGATGAACAGTACCCCCAGCAACAGGCAGGCGAGATCACGGATCCAGCGCGTGACGAGGTCGGCGCGACTGCCGCGAGGGAAGGCTTCGAGCACGAAGTGATCGGCATGCAGCACCCCGACGGCGGTGCCCAGCATCACCATCCACTGGAAGGCGAAGCGGCTGAATTCCTCGGTCCAGAACAGGCGCGGCAGGAAGGCCAGATTGCGACTTGCGATCTGATAGATGATGAAGACGATGAAGCTTGCCAGCAGCGCCAGCAAGACGAGATAGAGCAGACGTTCGAGCGCCCGGTTCAGGCGCGAAAGCCCTGAGAGCACAGGATGCATGGCACTGTCCTCAAGAAGAGTGCGAGGGGGGAGGAGCTCGACGCAAGTCGGCGAGATCATTCAAGCCAACCTGAAGGCGGGGCAGCCAGACGCTGCAGGGCTGCCCCCCAGGCGTGGCTTACTTGACCGCACGCACCTTGTCGTAGATTTCCTTGAGTCCCATCTCGGCGATCACTTCCTTGAGCGGTTCGGCCACGATTTCCTGCATGCGCTCACGGTCGATCTCATGCAGCTTGGCGCCCTGCTTCTCGAGCTCGGCGAGGGCTGCCGCGTCCTGCTCCAGCTGCACCTTGCGGGCATAGGCCGCCGCGTCATGGGCCGACTCCATCAGGGTCTTCTGCTGCTGCTCATCCAGGTTGTCCCAGGACATCTTGGACATGGTCAGCAGGCGCACGGTGATGTCGTGCTCGGACAGTGCGATGTTGGGGGCGACTTCGTGGAAGCGCATGCGCAGGGTCCATTCCGGCTCGTTGAGCAGCCCGTGGATCGCGCCCAGCTGGATGGCGGTGTAGATCTCCTTCCAGGCCACCACGCTCGGTTCGACCCCGAGTGCCTGCCAGGCGACGATCAGCGGCTTGGTCGGGTTGGTACGCAGCTTGAGGCCCTTGAGGTCATCGAGTGAGGTAACCTCGCGCGAGCTGACGACATGCCGCTTGCCGCCCCCGAAGTAGGCCAGCACCTTCACATCGGTCTCGTTACTGATCTTCTGGGCGATCTCCTGGCCTACATCGCCATCCAGCACCTTCTGCCAGTGATCGACATCGCGATACAGGAAGGGAATCGTGAAGACGTTGGCGGTGGGCGAGAAGTCGGTGATCAGCCCGGGACTTACGATGGACATGTCCAGCGCGCCGGCCATCTGTTGCTCGAACATCTCGGTCTCATGGCCCAGCACCGAGTTGCCCATGATGGTCATGGTGATGTCGCCATCGGTCTTCTCGGCGAGCAGGTCGCGCAGCCGCTCGGCGCCGAGTTGATAGGCGGTATCTTCGGTGCCGGCGTGGCCGAAGCGCAGCTCCATCGCCTGGGCGCTGGCCGAGACACCGAGCGTGGCACCCAGCAGAGTGCCGGTGGTGGCCGCGATGGCCAGGCTCTTGCCTAGTCCTTTGCCCAGCCGGCAGCCCAGACGTGAGCGCTGGGAGGGATAGGTGGAGATAGAGGTGGAGGTGGAGATAGAGCGAGAGGCATTGGTTGGATTGATCCAATTCAGCATGATGGCGTTTTCCTTGGCGTTGTTTGTTGTTGTGCCTTGCACCTTCTGGTCTTGCAGTCTTGCCGTGTTGCGCTTGCCAGACCGACAGTCTCCAGACGGCCGGTCCATGCTCGGGGTCTGCGCGGCTTGTCGATGCTCTCCAGGCATGACGTGCCGTTCAGCTGAAGCTTGGTATCACTCCTTTGGGGGCGTCGCGACGCTGGCGTCGTCAGGACTCCCGCAGGAGCGACGTATCTTGAGTTCCGGCGGCATGATGACGCTTTCTCGCTCGCCGCCGGGATTGGCGATCCGTCGCAATGCCAGTCGCGCCGCCTGCTCCCCGATGGCGTAGGGGTGCGTGGCGATACTGGTCAGGGGCGGGTCGCCCAGTTCGGCTTCCTCGACATCATCGGTGCCGATCACGGCACAGTCGCGACCGGGTTCCAGCCCCATCTGGCGCAGGCCCAGCATGGCACCGAAGGCCACGAGGTCGTTGTGGCAGACCACAGCCGTCGGGCGAGGGCTTTCCTGCATCAGGGTCTTGATCAGCTCATGGCCGACGCGCCGGGTCACGCCATTGCCGCGCACCAGGCGGCGATAGCTCAGGCCGTGATGATCCAGCGCGGCCTGATAACCCAGCCAGCGGTCATGACTGACCGAGTGGTCCGCGCCGCCGATGAAGGCGATGCGCTGATGGCCCAGGCTAACGAGGTGATTGACGGCCATCTCGGCCACGCGCCGGAAATCGGTGCCGGCGTAATCGAAGGGCGGGGCGTCCAGATAGCGCATCACCTGGATGCAGGGCATGCCCCAGTCGGCCAGTTGATGGATCAGGTTCGGGTCTGAGTGTTCGGCGGGGCACAGCAACAGGCCATCGACACGATGTTCACGCATGCGCTCGATGAAGCGCTGCTGACGCTCAGGGGAATCCTCGCTGTTGGCGAGAAATGACACATAGCCTTCCTGATGCAGGGCGGCATCGATCCCCGCGACCATGGAGCCGAAGAAGGGGTTGGCGATGTCATAGACCACCACGCCAAGGGTCGCGGTGCGGCTGCCGCGCATGGCGGCGGCGCCACGGTTGTAGACGTAGCCCAGTGTCTTGATGGAGTCCTGGACCTTCTCGCGGGTGCGTTTCGCCACCAGCGGGCTTTCGCGCAGCACCAGCGAGACCGTGCTGCGCGAGACCTTGGCATGTGCCGCGATATCCTGAAGCGTGATGCTGCTCGAGGCGCCCTGTGATGATGGGGCCTGCGATGACGGGACCTGTGGTGACGGGGCCTGCGATGACACCGTGGCATCTGCCTTGGCCGGCGGTGTCGTGATGGGATCTTTCATGGCGTCTTCCCTGGGCGTTTTCTTGTTGTCATCCCGAACTCATGGCCGGGGTGGAGACGTTTTTGGATGGTTCCAAATCCATGTCCAGAGCATAGAGCAATTCGCCCGCGCTCCCCTCAGCACTTTGGTCTGGCAGCCATGTGTCGAAGGGGCGGCGTCACAGGCATGCCGGCCACCGGACTGCCGGCCACCGGTCTACCGGCGCGTCCAGCTGGCTTCATTGACCGCACTCAGCGGTGATTTCCCCGCCAGCGCCAACAGCAGGTTGTCCAGCGCCCGCTGCGCCATGGCGCGGCGTGTCTCATGGGTGGCAGAGCCGATGTGCGGCAGTGCCACGACCTGTGGCAGGCGCGTCAGCGGTGAACTTGCCGGCAGCGGCTCCTGCTCGAAGACATCCAGCCCGGCGCCGCGGATACCGCCACGCTCGAGACACTCGATCAAGGCCGCTTCATCGATGACACGCCCGCGGGCGATGTTGATCAGGATGGCGCTGGCGGGCATCAGTTCCAGCTCACGCCTGCCGATCAGGCGTTCGGTCTGCTCGCTGAGCGGGACGGTGACGCAGACGAAATCGCTGGTCTTGAGCAAGGTGTCCAGTTCGACGCGGCTCGCGCCCAGTTCGTTCTCCAGCGCAGGCTTGGGGGAGGCATTCGAGTACTGGACCCGCATGCCGAAGCCGAGTGCACCGCGCCGCGCGATCGCCGCGCCGATACGGCCCATGCCCACCATGCCGAGTGTCTTGCCGTGCACGTCCGTACCGAAGTGAGGCGGTGTGAGGCCATGTGTCCATTGGCCGTCGCGCACCATGTTGGCCAGCTCCACCGCGCGTCGTGCCGTGGCCATGATCAACAGGAAGCCGACATCGGCGGTGGTCTCGGTCAGTACGTCCGGGGTGTTGCACAGCAGGATGCCGCGCGCGTCCATCGCCTCAAGCGGGTAGTTGTCATAGCCCACGGAGACCGTGCAGATCACCCGCAGTGCGGGGGCGGCATCCAGCAGCGCTTCCGTGATCCTGTGTCCAGAGCAGATGAGTCCATGGGCATCGTGCAGGGCGTCGTGCAGTGCCGCATCCAGCGCCTCGGCGCTGTCATGCCCCTCCAGCAGCACGACGTCATGCCGCTCGCGCAGGGTGGCCATCTGCTCATCATCCAGCGCCTTGAGCACCACGACCTTGCGGCGGGTCACGCACTCGTCAGCGTCACTTGTCATTTGGCTGCTACCTCGGGCCGAGTAGTGCTGTGCATGCATCCTTGCCTCCTTGAGAGCGTGGGCGATGAACTGACCGGCAGACTGCCGTCAGGAGTGTGTCACCCCTGGTCGTGTCATCACTGGTTGTGTCACCACTGGGTGTATCACCACTGGTTGTCATTGGAAATCGGCCGCGAACTCAGGACACGCTGACGGCATCACCCGCTTCGAGCGTCTTGAGCGTCGCGCGATCCGGCAGGCCCTCCATGTCACCCCGCACCTGAACGGCACGGCTGCCGAGCAGATTGGCGCGATGCATGGCGTCTTTCGGGGAGAGCCCTTCAAGCAGTGCGCTGACGACACCTACCGCAAAGGCATCGCCCGCCCCCACGGTATCGACGACCTTGTCGACCCGCAGGCCCGGAACGCTGAAGGCGGCTTCCTGGCCGCCGATCATCCCGCGGTAATAGCTGCCCTCAGGGCCCAGCTTGATGATGACGGCCTTGGCACCTTGCTCGAGATAGTGGCCGGCGATGGCCTCAGGCGTCTTCTGGCCGGTCAGTCGCTCGCCTTCCGCAAGCCCCGGCAACACCCAGTCGGCGCGGCTTGCCAGCTGATTGAGGGTGTCGCGCATCTCCTGCTCGCTTGACCACAGGGTAGGGCGCAGATTGGGATCGAAGGAAATGCTGGCACCGGACTGGCGGGCCTGTTCGAAGAGATGGAACGATAGTTCACGACAGCTGGGGGAGATGGCCGGCGGAATGCCGGTGGCATGCAGGTGGCGCAGGGCGCTGAAGTCGATGCCATCGGCGTCACTGGCATTCATGCGGCTGGCGGCGCTGCCCTGACGGAAATACTCGACATGCGGATCTTCCCCCTGGCTGGCGCGTGCCTTGAACATCAGGCCGGTAGGGGCATCGCCGTCGCGGGTCAGATGGCGACAGTCCAGCCCGTTGTCTTCCAGGGTCTGGCGCAGATAGCGTCCGAGGCTGTCGTCGCCCACGCGGCTCAGCCAGCCGACATGAAATCCCAGCCGGGCGAGGCCGATGGCCACGTTGGTATCGGCGCCGGCGATGCGTCGCTCGTAGTGCGAGACCTGTGCAAGATCGCCCTCGCTTTCGGCGACCAGCAGCGCCATCGCTTCGCCAAAGGCGAGGATTTCCAGTGGCGAGGAAGAAGAGAAAGAGGCGGGCGTCGATGACGCGTTGGCTTGCTCAGACATCATGGCGTGTCCTGTGTAGTTGGAGCCGTTCCTTGTGCTTGTCCTGCATGACGACACGGCTGGCGAAGCCGCGCCGTCATGGAAATTGCCGTACTGCGTATTGTCGGTCAGACGTCACTCACTGCACGTCACTTGGGCAATGACTCAGAGCTGGCGCTTGCCGTCCACCAGACGCGGCAGGCCCTGGGTGCCGTCACGCAGGGTCGGGCTCAGCAGTGCCTCGGGCAGATCCTGATAGCACACCGGGCGCAGGAAGCGTTCGATGGCCGCGCTGCCCACCGAGGTGGTGCGGCTGTCAGAGGTTGCCGGCCAGGGGCCACCGTGTACCATCGCCTGACAGACTTCGACACCCGTCGGCCAGCCATTGGCGAGAATGCGACCGGCGCGACGCTCGAGCACCGGCATCAGGGTGCGGGCGGCGTCGATATCGGCATCGTCCAGGTGCAGGGTGGCGGTCAGCTGGCCTTCCAGGTGCTCGCAGACCGCACGCATCTCGTCCAGATCGCGACAGGCGATGACCAGCGAGCTGGCACCGAAGACTTCTTCCTGCAATGCGGCTTCACTCAGGAAGTCGCTGCCGGTGGTGCGGAACAGCGCGGTCTGACACGGACTTGCGTTGTCGCCATCCAGTGCGCCGCGTGCGACTTCCTGTACCTGGGGCAGGGCGGAGAGCTTCTCCACGCCACCCCGGTAGGCGTCATGTATGCCCGGCGTCAGCATCGTCTGGCAGGCACTGGCCGCGACATTGTCGGCGGCGGTCTTGAGGAAACGCTCCAGCGCTTCGCCTTCGAGGGCCAGCACCAGTCCCGGGTTGGTGCAGAACTGGCCGGCGCCCATGTTGAGCGAGGCGATGAAGGCCTGTCCCAGCCCTTCGGCACGGGCTTCCAGCGCGGCCGGCATCAGCAGTACCGGGTTGATGCTGCTCATCTCGGCGTAGACCGGGATCGGCTGAGGACGTGCCTGGGCGGTCTTGAGCAGTGCGGTTCCGCCACTGCGTGACCCGGTGAAGCCCACGGCCTGAATGCGCGGATCATTGACCAGTGCCTGACCCAGGGTGTTGCCGCTGCCGTAGAGCAGCGAGAAGATGCCTTCCGGCAGGTTGCAACGTGTCACGGCGCGCTGGATGGCGCCGCCGACCAGCTCGGACGTCCCCGGGTGAGCGGAGTGTGCCTTGACGATGACCGGGCAGCCAGCCGCCAGTGCCGAGGCGGTATCGCCACCGGCCACCGAGAAGGCCAGCGGGAAGTTGCTGGCCCCGAAGACGGCGACAGGGCCGAGGCCGATGCGACGCTGGCGCAGGTCGGCGCGCGGCATCGGGCTGCGTTCCGGCATGGCCGGGTCGATGCGCACATCCAGCCACTCACCGGCGCGCACGACGCCGGCGAACAGGCGCAGCTGACCGCAGGTACGGCCACGTTCCCCTTCCAGACGAGCCCGCGGCAGGCCGGTTTCCTGAAGGGCGCGCTCGGTGATCTGCTCGCCGATGGCCTCGATTTCCTCGGCGATGGTCTCGAGGAAGCCGGCGCGGGTTTCAGCATCCGTTTCCCGGAAGCTGTCAAAGGCGTCGTGTGCCAGCTGGCAGGCCAGCTCCACCTCACGGGCACCACCGGCCGGATAGCCCGGCGCCAGGCGCTCACCGTTGGCAGGATTGATGGCGTGTACCGGCTTGCCGTCGGCCAGCAGACTCTGCTGTCCGATGATCTGGTGGCCGCGCAGTGTCGTCTGATCGGAAGGTGACATAAGGCGTCTCTCTTTTCGTGGGGCGTTCTTTTCGTGGGCACAGTCCGGAATGTCCCGCCTCCATCGCCCTCATGGGGCGCGATGCGGGACAAGGGAATGCTCGTCTCGACTGACGGTGCATGGCGGGACTGTTGCGTGCCGACATGTCATGAGGCCGAGGGCGAGACATTCAGGCTGCTGGGGCGCGTCTCATGGGCGCGATGCCGTCGTGGGCGGTATGCCTCACGGGCACATCTGGCCGCCATTGATGTCGATCACCTGGCCCGTGATGTAGCCACTGGTGGCGTGGGAGGCGAGGAACAGGAAGGTCGGTGCACATTCCTCGGAGGTGCCGAAGCGGCCCATGGCGATGCTGCCGGCGATCTTGGCA
This sequence comes from Cobetia sp. UCD-24C, assembly GCF_001306765.1. Lineage (NCBI taxonomy): Bacteria > Pseudomonadati > Pseudomonadota > Gammaproteobacteria > Oceanospirillales > Halomonadaceae > Cobetia > Cobetia sp. UCD-24C. Next base: position 72,552 of record NZ_LJTD01000014.1, read on the forward strand.
CGCAGCTCTTCGCTCTTGTCGGCGTGGAAGACGGTATCGATGGTGCCCGGCGACACGATGTTGAAGCGCACGTTGTCCTTGGTGAATTCCTTCACCCAGTTGCGGTGCAGGTTGTGCAGCATGGCCTTGGTGCCGCCGTACAGGGAGGCGCCGAGACCACCGCCCTCGCGGCCAGCGATGGAGCCGGTGCTGATGACGCTGGCGGTGGTGCCGGAATCCTTGGCGGAGGCCTTCAGATGCGGCATGGCATATTTGGTCGTCATGATCGCGGAGCGCAGGTTCAGATCCATCACCAGGTCGAAGGCGGCATCATCCAGGCTCTCGAGTCCGGCACGCACGCCCAGGCCACCAGCGTTGTTGACGAGCACGTCCATGCCGCCGAAGGCCTTGGTGAAGTCTTCTACCAGTGCAGCGCAGCCTTCGCTGGTGGACAGGTCGCGCGCGAAATATTCAAAGCGGGCGCCTGTGGCTTCCATCTGGGCGATGGCGTCGCGAGCGGCGTCATCCTGCTGGCGGCTGTTGATGCCGACCACTGCCCCTTCACGGGCGAAGGCCACGGCGGCTGCCAGACCAATACCCTTGGTGGAGCCGGTGATGAGGACTTTCTTCTGCTTGAGATCGGTGAACATGTGGGATTCCTGACGGTGGAAAGCCGTACGCTCTTGGAGGCGGCATGGCGAATGAAAGGTGGAGGAAGTTGCGGCGAGCATTGGCTCCCTCTCGGCACGAGTCACCTTAGCCCAGGCAGAGACGATCGACAAACAAATAATGACAACTGGCGAGTAGTGCTTTAGTGCAGTTCGCCGTTGGGTATCTCTGGATCACCCGCCAATGGCACCTGGCAGGACGCGGGCTGGTTTCGGGACAGGGCAGGCGAGATTTCCTGGAATGAAGGAAAGGGTGGTTTGTCGTGAATTGACAGATAAATCATTAAAATCAATAAGTTATTTATGTTTGTCGTAGTCGGCCATGCGCAGGATACGCCGTGGATTGCGGCCATTGGATAAGGGTCTCGCTAGCCCGGTTCGGCTATCCTAGAGGTAGATCCCGTCAGACCCCCACGACAGCCAACCCTTACCTCCCTCCTGATGCTCATTTTTGGATTGGTCTAAAGTTCAAGTTGTCATAACTTGTAAAATTCGTGCATCCCGCTGACACTGATCTCAGTGCCTGGGGTAGCCAACGCCAACCTTCATGACGCTGTCCCACGCTGCAATGCTGCAACAGACATAGCCACGCAACGCCTCCATAACAAGACAACGAGAGAGTCTTCGCCATGCGTAAATTGTCACAAGTCCTCTGTGCCTCCGTGCTGACCCTGTCCGCCTCCGCGGTGATGGCAGCTGACTACCCCTACAAGCCCATCACGCTGATCGTGCCCTGGTCTGCCGGTGGTGGCAGCGATGCGGTCGGCCGTCAGTTGGCGGCGGGTCTTCAGGAAGAGCTCGGTCAGCCTGTCAATGTGGTCAACAAGACCGGCGGTTCCGGGGTGGTGGGTCACATGTCCATGAAGATGGCGCGCCCCGACGGTTACACCCTGGGGCTTGGCACCGCAGAGATTGCCACCTACCAGCATATCGGCACCGCGCAGCTGTCCTATGAGGACTTCACGCCCATCGCGCTGCTGAATCTGGATTACGCCTCCTTCACGGTGAACGCCGATTCCGAGTGGAAGACCCTGGATGATGCCCTGTCGGCGCTGAAGGCCAATCCGAGCGATTACACTGTCTCCGGCTCCGCGCCCGGGGCTGCCTATCATCTGTCCTTCGCCGGCTTCCTGGATCAGCAGGGCATCAATCCGAATGACGTGACACTGGTGCCCAGTGAAGGTGCCGCGCCGGGTCTGCAGGAGCTGGCAGCCGGTGGTGTGGATATCGTGTTCTCCTCGCTTCCGGAAATCGAATCCATGCGCAAGTCCGGACGCGTCAAGGCGCTGGCGGTGCTGGCCAATGATCGCGTCGATTCCTTCGAGGATGTGCCTTCTGCCAAGGAGCTGACCGGCTCCGAGTGGAGCCAGGGCTCCTGGCGTGGCCTGGTCGGGCCCAAGGGACTGCCGGAAGAGGTGACCGCACGCCTGTCGGAAGCCACCGAGAAGGTCTGGAAGTCCGAGCAGTTCCAGGACTTCATGTCCGGTCGCGGTTACGGCACCGTCTGGGAAGATGCCGAAGGTTTCCGTGCCTTCATGAAAGATCAGGATGAGAAGAACGCTGCCACCATCAAAAAGCTGGGCCTGGCCAACTGAACGCGCGGGTCGCCGTGAGCGTCTGCCATTCAGCGTGTTCGACCGTTTCTTCCTGAGTCTTCATGAGTAACCGCACATGCGTACCAACGACAAGGTCACGGGTGTGGCGACGGCAGCCTTCGGGGCTGCCGTCATATATGCCTCCCTCGACTTGAAGAACCTGCCGCGCCAGGAATATGGGGCCGGTACCTTTCCCACGGTCATCGGCGCACTGCTGATGCTGTTCGGAGCCATCCTGCTCGTCCGTGGGCTGCGCAATCGTGAAGTCTGGTTTGCCTGGCAGCACCCTGTGCCGCTGATCACCTTCATCATGACATTGGCGGCCATCTGCGCCTCCATCGTGGCCTATATCTACCTGACGCCAGTCATCGGTTTCCCGGTGGTGTCCTTCGTGCTGCTCACGTTGCTGCTCTATGCCTTCCATCATCGTCGCTGGTTGCCTGCCGGTGGTATCGCGCTGGTGGCCACGGGAGTGATCTGGGAAGTCTTCGGCCAATTGCTGCACGTTCCGCTTGAGCTGGGCCTGCTGGAAAAGGTGATCTACTGATGAGTGACTTACTGCAAGCCGCCACGATGGTGTTCACGTGGGAAGTGATGCTGATCATTCTGGCAGCCTCCCTCTTCGGGCTCTTCATGGGCGCCATCCCTGGCCTGACGGCTACCATGGCCACGGCACTGCTGGTGCCGGTCACCTTCTTCATGGAGCCGCTGCCGGCCATCGCCGCCATCGTGTCCGCGACTGCCATGGCCATCGTGGCCGGCGACATTCCCGGGGCGTTATTGAGGATTCCCGGCACACCGGCCTCGGCGGTCTATACCGAGGAAGCCTATGCGATGGGCAAGCAGGGCAAGGTCGGGCTGGCACTGGGGCTGAACGTGACCTGCTCGATGATCGGTGGGGTGATCGGGGTGCTGATCCTGGCCTTCTTCGCGCCGCGCATTGCCGAGTTCGCCATCCAGTTCACCAGTGACGAATATTTCTGGCTGGCGCTGCTGGGGCTTTCCTGCGCGATCCTCGTCTCCGGCAGTGACCCGCTCAAGGGCGGGATCTCGATGCTGGCGGGTCTGGTCATCGCGATGGTGGGCATGGACAGCGTCTCGGGTCAGATGCGTTTCACCTTCGGCAACTATGACCTGCTGGCCGGTATCTCCATTCTGCCGGTGCTGATCGGACTGTTCGCGATTTCCGAGCTGATCCGTCGCATGCCGGAAACCCGCAATACCGCGCCGCTGGTGCCGCCCGTCATCAAGCGTCCCTTCGAAGGCGTTGGCGCAGCGCTCTGGAAATACAAGGGCGGTGTCCTTCGCGGCGGTGCCCTGGGGACCGTGATCGGGGCCTTGCCGGGCGCCGGTGCCGATATCGCGTCCTGGATCAGCTACGCCGTGAGCCGCAAGCTCTCCAGGACACCGGAGAAGTTCGGCAAGGGACATCCGGAAGGCCTGGTCTCGGCCAGTTCCGCCAACAATGCCTCGTTGTCCGGTGCCTATATTCCGGCCCTGGTCTTCGGGATCCCGGGGGATACGGTCACGGCGATCATCATCGGCGTCCTGATGACCAAGGGCATCACGCCGGGTCCTGACGTCTTCGTCGACCAGGCACCGTTGGTCAATGCCATCTTCATGGTCTTCGTGCTGGCCAATCTGCTGCTGTTGCCACTGGGCTTCATGGCGATTCGCGGCGCGCGCCACATCCTGTCGATTCCCACCGGTATCCTGTTCCCGCTGATCCTGATGTTCTGCATCGTCGGGGCGTTCGCAGCCAACAATGCGATGTTCGATATCTGGATCATGCTCGGTATCGGCCTGGTGGGCTTCTTCATGGCCGAGAACGACTTCCCGGTCGGGCCGATGATTCTGGCGGTGATTCTGGGGCCGATCGTCGAGAGCAACTTCATGCGCTCGATTCTCAAGTCCAATGGGGATCTGACGGCCTTCGTGGATCGCCCCATCGCCATGGTACTGGCGATTGCCGCAGTGGCGGTCTGGACCATGATCATCGTCAACGGGGTGAAAGCAGGGCGTCGGGTACCGCAGACACCGGCATCGGAACTCCCTCAGGATGCCTGAGTGAGATGACGCGTCGGATCGAGAGGGGCCTGCGGGGGAGCACCCATTGAGGGGGCTGCCCCGTAGCCTTTCCTCATGCGGCAGGGTTTCCGGTAGAATTGCACACCATCCGACATGCCTGAAGGTGGACCAAGAGTGATGAGAAAGGGCGACATGACACGATGAGTGACGCAGCCAAGCATTCACTGGCGCTGGTGGTCTACGAGAAGATTCTGGCGGCCATCATCAGCGGTGATTATCCCGTCAACAAGAAGCTGCCCACCGAGGCGCGCCTGTGCGAGCTGTATGAGGTGTCGCGCCCAGTGCTGCGTGATGCGCTGGCGCGGCTGCGCGAGGACAATCTCGTCGTTTCGCGGCGGGGCTCGGGCAGCTTCGTCATCAATCGACCCGATAGCGCCGTGCTCGAATTCGCGCGCATCTCCAGCATCGCCGACATCCAGCGTTGCTTCGAGTTTCGCACCAATGTCGAGGCCAGTGCGGCGGGCCTTGCCGCACTGCGGCGCACTCCGGAGCAGCTGGAGCACATTCGCCAGCGCTTCGAAGCCATCAACCAGGCCAATCTCAACCATGATCGCGCCTCGGATGAAGACTTCGAGTTCCATCTGGCGATCACCGAAGCGGCCAGCAATCACTACTACGCCACCGTGCTGCGCTCGCTCAACCAGAGCATCAAGGAGGGCATGAACCTGACGCGTGGCCTGTCATTGCGCGCCTCGGAGGAACGCCTGCGCATCGTTCAGGATGAGCATCAGGCGATCATCGATGCGATTGCCGACAAGGACGCCACGGCGGCCGAAAGCGCGATGCGGGCGCATCTCGAAGGCGCGCGCCGACGCATGTTCGAAGGCGTTCATGCGCCCTAGCCCCTCAAGAGGCGAGCCCCTCGACAGGTAAGCATTTCGCCAAGAAGTCATGACCCACGACAATGCCTCTGATCGTCACTGATCAGAGGCATTGTCGTATCAGGAGGCGTGAAAACGCGGCCTGCTGGCGCGCAAGCGGCCTATGAAGATAGGCAGAGCACGATGCCCGCAGGCTAGTGTTCGCCCAGCCAGCGACGTGCCACGGCGACGGCACGTGGCAGGCTGCGGCACCAGCTGAGCTTGTGCGCACGCGTGCGAATGCCGGCCCGACGCAGCTTGACGATCAGATGGCTCGGCAGCCCCGCCAGAATCAGCGCCACTCGCTGGTGATGCATGTCATCGATCAGGGATTTCAGGGCCACGATGGCCGTGCCATCCATGCTCGGCACATCGCTCATGTCGAGAATCACGACCCGGACCCTGTCATCGACCAGGCGCAGTGAGGTCAGCGCCTTCTCGGCCACGCCGAAGAACAGGGGGCCATCGATGTCGTAGAGCGCGATGGCGCTGCTGTCGCTTCCCTCGCACAGTGTCTGGCGAAGCGCCTCGACCTTTTGCGTATCGGTGATCTGGCGGGTCTGCGTCAGCTGCATCATGCGGCGTATGAACAGCGCCGCCGCCAGTCCGACGCCGACTGCCACCGCCAGCACCATGTTGAACAGCACGGTGAGGCCGAAGCAGATCAACAGGATCGCCACATCGCCTCCTGGGGCGGAACGCAGGCTATGCACGAAGTGGCGAGCCTCGCTCATGTTCCAGGCGACGATGAACAGCAGCGCCGCCAATGTCGCCATCGGCACCTTGCCCAGCAGATCCGCCAGTGCGATCACCGCAAGCAGTACCACCGCGGAATGCACCACTGCCGCCAGTGGTGAACGGGCTCCGCAGCGAATGTTGGTGGCGGTGCGTGCGATGGCGGCAGTGGCCGTGATGCCCGCGAACAACGGCGCTATCAGATTGCCCAGCCCCTGGCCGATCAACTCCGCATCCGGGTCATGGCGCGTTCGCGTCAGTCCATCGGATACCACCGAGCACAACAGGGATTCGATCGCCCCCAGCATGGCAATGGCGATGGCGGGCCCCATCAGTGCACGGATCAGCTCGAAATCCAGTGTCAGCGGCTGGCCATCCGCGCCGGGCAGCTGCCAGGGAGCCACCAGCGTTGGGGCGATGGGCGGAATGCCCGTGCCGCTGCTGCCCGCCGCTTCCCAGCTGAAGCGGGAGGCGATGGTTTCCACCAGCGGACCCTGGGTGTCACCGCCGAAGGCGAGGTCGAGCGCATGGGCCGCCAGTGCGCCGACGATCAAGCCGACCAGTGGTGCGGGGACGGGCAGATGCAGGCGTGGCCACAGCAGCATGACGGCCAGTGAAAAGACCCCGATGGAGAGCTCATGAGGATTCAGCGTCGGCAGGGCGGCCAGAATATGCCCGACATTCTCGACGAAGTGCTCGCTGAGCTGTCCGACACTCAGGCCCAGAAAGTCAGGCACCTGCAGGACGGCGATCACCACGGCGATGCCGGCGGTAAAACCGAGCACGACCGGATAGGGCACGAACTGGATCAGCCGCCCCATGTGCGTCAGCCCCAGCAGTACCAGAATCGCCCCCGCCATCATGGTGGCGATCAACAGTCCGCCGAGTCCGCACTGCTGAACGATGGGAAACAGGATCACCACGAAGGCCGCGGTGGGCCCGGAGACGTTGACGCGTGAGCCGCCCGTCATGGCGATGATTGCCCCCGCGACGATGGCCGTATAGAGGCCATGCTGTGGCGCGACCCCAGCCGCGATGGCCAGTGCCATGGACAACGGCACTGCCACGGTGCCGATGGTCAACCCGGCCAGGATGTCCTGACGCAGATCGGTGAGGCCGTAGCCTGAGTGCCATGCACTGCGCAGGCCGGTGGCAATCGGGGGCAGGCGCATGGGAGAGCGCTTGGAGGTCATCGGGGCGGGTCCTCGCGGAGGGAATCTCGACGCTGAACCTGGTGCTGGCCGTATCAGGGCATGGCGTGGCATGTCCGAACATGACACTGCGCCAGGCGACAGCAGGCCAGCCGTCTGTGACGGACTGCCCTGTCATGATTACATGATAATCATATGGTAAAAACATTAACATGTAATTAGCATGATCGTCATTCGCTTGCCCAGAGGTTCGGCGCGGGGTCACAAGGATTGGCTTGTCGGTATCGGCGTCCCGGCATTACCATCTGATGTTAATGATTTCGGGAGAGCTGAAGATGGAAAAGAAGACCGCACGCCTGACCCTGATGATTGACCCGCACAAGAAGCAGGCCTTCGAACAGCTGTGTGCCTCGCAGGATCAGACGCCGTCTCAGGTCGTTCGTCAGTTGATCCGCGAGTATCTGCAGGCGCATGGCGTCGAGTACGCGTCCCAGCCCGGGCATCCACAACCCCCATCTTCCTGAACGAGCGGGTTGGGTGGGGCGCTCTGACAAGCCCTGCGCTGATTAGCCCGGCTATGACGCAAGAAACAAGAAGCCCCTGACAGGTTCGCCTGTCAGGGGCTTTCGTCTTCATGGGCAAGGGTGCAGTTCTGCTTGCTCAGGGGAGCGGGATCATTGCCAGAACCTGGCGGGTGACAGGCTGCGCGCGTATTCCGGCAGGGGTTCGTGCGCCACCGTACGTGCCACCAGATCGCCCGTCACGGCCGAGAGTGTCAGGCCCAGGTGGCCGTGCCCGTAGGCGAGCAGCAGGCCGGGGCAGCCGGGCATTTCGCCTACTACCGGCAGGCCATCGGGGGTGGAGTGGCGCACGCCCATCCAGTGGCGGGCGACGTCCAGCGGCTGACCGAAGAGTGTCTCGCCCCATTGCTTGAGGGCTTGCCAGCGCTGCGGCGAGGCGGGGCGCGATGGCGCGCAGAACTCGGTGGTGCCCGCCAGGCGAATGCCTGCGGCCATGGGCGAGGCGTAGAAGTGATGCGCCAGCCAGCCCACCGGGCGTGCGAGTGGCAGCGATGTGGCGAGTTCGATGTGATAGCCGCGCTCGCTGACCACCGGCAGACGCTTGCCGAGTCCTGCCAGCAGCGTATTGCTGGCGATACCGGCGCAGATCACCACATGCGAGACCTCCTGCGAGGTGGTGGCGGTGTCGATGCGCCAACCACCACTGGAAAGCGGCGTGAGGGCATCGACCTGCTGCGCCGTCCACTCAAGGCCGCCTTCTTCGAGCTGTGCGAAGAGCTGGCGGCTGAGTGACAGCGGACTGGTGAGATGGCGGGTATCAGGGTAGTAGAGGCCACCTGTTAGTCCCTTCGAGTTGAGCGAAGGTTCCAGGTCACGCAGCTCGCTTGCGCCCAGTGCCTGACATTCGACTCCGTCATGGCGTTTCGCCTGGGCCATCTTCTCCAGCGATGCCGGGGTGATGGCGGTGTCGCGCTGGATCTGCAGGCAGCCTGTCTGGCTGGCCAGTGCAGTGGGCGCTTTGGTCTGCAGGTCATCGATCAGAGCATGCTGTCGTTCGACGGCATTGGCCAGCAGGGCGATCAGGTCCGCCTTGTGGCGCTGGAAATTGGAGGGCGTTGCCGCCTTGAGGAAGCGCCAGCCGAAATCCGCGAGGGCAGGCGTGTGGCGCAGGGCGATGGCAAGGGAGGGCTGCCTGCTCAGCAGGTTGCCCGGCAGCTGACGCAGGGTATCGCCGCTGGCCATCGGTGAGGTGGCGTAGTTGGCAATGAGGCCGGCGTTGCCGAAGGAGGTGCCTTCGCCGATGGGGTTCGGGTCATACAGTCGAACGTGATAGCCACGTGCCTGCAAGGCGCGGCAGGTCGCCAGGCCGATGATGCCGGCGCCAATGACGGCAATGCTGTCGTGACTCGCCGCTTCGGCGGCGGAGGATTGCGGGGTCATAGCGCGTACTCTCTTTGCCGATCATGCCGGGCGGATTGCCCGACATGATCGGCGTGATGAAGACGGTGGCAGGGCCGTGTCAGGGGCATGACAGAGCCTTGGAAGACTCATGGTCGAGCGGCGCAGGCCCTGCCGATGGCTCAGTTGTCGCGGTAGAACTTCCAGGAGGCGATGGCGATGCCCACGGCGGTGAGGATGCTCAGCAGGCAGATCACATACAGGGTCAGTCCGAACATGGTCAGGTCCTCAGGAGTGGGTGGGCTGGGTCGGGGCGTTCTTGCCGTTGTGGTCCGGCGCCGCGTTCAAGAACTGATAGACAAGGGTGAAGACCACGATATTGGCGATGACGCCGGCGATCAGTGGCGTAATGCCGCTCAATGCCTCGAGCTCCAGGCCGCTCCATTTCCAGACGCTGGTGGCCAGTGCCCCGGCGAGCATCGCGGCGATGCCGGCACGCTTGCAGCGGATCTTGAACAGCACGGCGAAGATGAACGGCAGCAGGATGGTCGGTGCCCACAGCGCGTAGCTCAGCAGCAGCGCATCGATGATCGAGGTGGCGTAAAGCGCGAAGACGATGGCGCCCAGCCCGATGGCCAGATTGACGCCGCGCTCGATCCACAGCTGCTGCTTGCCGGACATGGCGGGATTGATGAAGGGCTTGTAGATGTCGGTCACGAAGATGACCGCTGCCGAGTTCAGGTAGGAATCCGCCGTCGACATCACCACGGCCAGCAGTGAGGCGAGCACCAGGCCGGTCAGACCCAGCGGCAGGGCGTCACGAATCAGTTCCGGCATGGCCTGATCCGGCGAGATCTGCGGATAGAGCACCAGCGCGATCAGGCCGATGGTGGAGCTGACGGCATAGAACAGCAGACCGAAGCCACCGGCCAGCGAGTAGCCGATCTTGGCATGACGGGAATCCGGTGCCGACAGGGCGCGCTGGGTGTAGGGCGGGACGAGGGTCTCGCCGAGCAGGAAGGCGATGAAGATGCTGATGAACATCAGCGGTGTGTAATCGCCCATGATGCTGAAGTGCTCGCTGGGCAGCGCGGCGATCAGGGCATCGGGGCCACCGATCTTGTCGAGCCCGACGATCATGGTGATGGGCAGGAAGACCGCGAGCATCACGAACTGCACCACGTCGGTCTGGATCACGGCCCACATGCCGCCGGCCGTGGAGTACACCAGTACCACCGCCATGCCGATCAGGATGCCGGTGCTGATCTCGATGCCCAGGATGGCATTGAAGACGGTACCGATGGCCAGCGCCTGGGCGCCGAGGATGCCGACGCAGAAGATCAGCGAGAAGATGCCGGTCAGCAGGCGAGCGCTGCGACCATAGTGATGCGCCATGATGTCACCGACCGTCTGGGCGCCCGCATAGCGCTTGAGGCGCGGTGCGATGTAGAGGCCTGCGATGATGGTGGCGATGGGAAAGGCGGAGGCCGCGAACATGAAGGCGTAGCCCTCATCGAAGGCCTTGCCGGCGCGGCCCATCGAGGCGCCCCCGCCGAGGAAGGAAGCGGCGAGCGTGGCGAACAGCACCGGCCAGATGATCTTGTTGCCGGCGACGGCGAAGTCGGCACTGCTGGAGGTCTTCTTGGCACTGCGGTAGCCGATGTAGAGCAGTATCGCGAAATACAGCAATAGCCCCATGAGGTCGATCATATGCATTGTCTGTGGCCCTTTGTTGTTGGTTATGAGGGTCTGGTCAGCTTCCTCCCGCAGGGGGTATAAGCACAACTAAAGCCTGTCTATTAAGTCATAAGAACAATTTAGAGTCTGCCCGAGAAAGGCTAGTCTCGAGACTCCGGACATGAGTGCCCTGTCACAAGAGCTCTGCCACAAGAGCCCTGCCACGAGATGAGAGCCCAGCCGTCATGAAACTCAGACACAACCTGCGTCAATTGCAGATCTTTCAGGAAGTGGTACGCACGGGCAGTCTCTCCCAGGCAGCGCGTCGCCTGGCCATCACCCAACCCGCGGTAAGCACGGCGATCACCAATCTGGAAAGCGAAGTCGGCTTTCTGCTCTTTCGCCGCAACCACTACGGCACCCAGTTGACGCCGGAAGCCGTCCATCTGGCCGAAGGGGTCGACAAGGTGCTGGCCTCGGTGGGCCACCTTGATGAGCTCACCGATGGACTGCGTGACGGCCATGCCGGCAAGCTCACCGTGGCCTCGATGCCGGGGCTGTCTCCCACGGTGATGCCTCGAGTGATGGCGCGCTATCTGGTCGATTTTCCCGACAGCCGCCTGTCGTTGCAGACGTTCAGCTCGCGCAAGATCGCCGAGTGGGTCGCCGAGGGCCAGTTCGATCTCGGCGTCATCGAGTCGGACGCCGCCATCGAGGAGCTGGTACTCGAGGAGTATCGGCTGTGCATGGCGCTTGCGGTTCCCGAAGGCAATCCTCTCGCCGAGAAGGCGTCACTGAGCCCGGCGGACCTGGCGGGGGAGACCATCATCACGCTGGACCAGCATCACCAGAGCACTCTGAAACTCGCGCGCGCCTTCCAGCAGGTCGGCATGACATTGCAGGCGAGCATCGAGACCCATCTGTTTCCCTCGGTCGCGATGCTCGTCAACGAAGGGCTGGGGATTGCTCTGATCGACCCGGTGACGGCGGAGGCGATGCTGGCACGCCGCGATTGCCATCTGCGCATCGTGCCCTTCACACCGACCATCACCCTGGATGTCGCGCTGGTCACCTCGCGCTTTCATCCCGTCTCGCGTCAGGGGCAGCGTTTCATGCCCTATCTGGCGGCGGAGCTGGCCGCCTGGCAGCAACGCTCGCAGGACAGATACGCGCCAGGCGCCTGAGCGGCGCCTCAGACCGATGTTCTCGCCACTGTGCGCTGCCAGTCACGGCGGTGGACTTCCTCGTCGTCTTGCCAGGCGATCTGCTCGGCTTCGAGATAGAAGTTCTCGGCGTCGCAGCGCATGCGGTAGTGGCTCTCGACGCGGACGTCGAACTGGCCCGGGGTGGTCTCGCCAAGCGCACTGTCACGCCCGTGCTGATCGCGTCCGGCGTGGTAGTGCCAGACGATCTCGGCACGCGTGCGATCCGCATCTTGCGGGTGCGCGGTATAGCGCTCGGTACAGCGATACTCGACCCGCATGCCGGTGTCCTCGAGCGTCATCGCGCCCAGGTCATCCGCGACGATGGTGGTGACTTCGCCGCTGGCCGCATCTTCGACCACGCTGCGACTCGGCCTGGCGGCACGCTGCTCGCTGATGTTGGCCGGTGGGGCGGATTCCGGTGCCGCGAAGGGGTTGTCGACGGCCTCGCCGGTGAAGACCGGCAGCGCGAGTGATTGCAGGCCCGGTTGCAGGGACAGAGCCGCTCGCCGGGGCGACGGCCACACCATCGGGAAGTTGGCAGACGCCAGTGCCACGCGCAGACGGTGGCCGGCCGGAATCCGATAGCCCGCCATGTCCAGTTCCAGCTCGATATTGACGGGCTCGCCGGGAGTGAGAGGCTGCGGAGTGTCATGATCGCGCAGCGCGAGGTTGAGTACGCCGTAGGTGATGCGTGCGACCTGGCCATCGGGCTGCACGTCACTCAGGCGCACCGTCAGCTGGCCACAGGTCTGGTCACTGGTCAGTGTCAGCGTGACCCTGGGCTTGCCGAGGATAGCCAGCGGCGCGTCGAGCGGTTCACTGTCAAAGCACACGGCGAGTGCATCATCGAGCCGCTGATCCCCCGGCAGGTCAGGCCCGAACCAGATGGCGCAATACTCGCCCTGATGACGGCCAGCGGTCAGTGGTGAATCCACCACGACCGGCCTGGCGAGTGCCTGCTGGCCCCGGCGTGCGTCGTCGCTCAGGCCTGATTCGCTCAGCGACATCTGGCGCATCTCGACATCGCTGGCGGGCCAGCCGTCCGTCTGCACCCAGCGTCCCGGACGCTCGGCATACATCGTCTTCGGCGGCAGGGAATCCTGCAGGTAAAAGGTGGCAGACGGCTCGTCCATCACGCCATTCTCCTCGCCTTTCAGCCAGTGGCCCCACCAGCGCAGCGCTTCCTGCAGGAAGCCGATGGCGGGATCGGGCACCGCAAAGTGCGGATACTTGTGAATCCACGGGCCGATCAGCGCCTTGCGTGGGCAAGTCAGGTTTTCCATCATCCGCCCGACGGTGTTCTTGTAGGCGTCGCCCCAGCCACCGATGGTATAGACCGCCGCTTCGATGTCGGCGTAATCGGTGTTGATGGAGCCCTGCTTCCAGTAGGCATCGCGGTGCTGATGCGACAGCCAGGTCTCGGCCAGCAGCGGCATCTCGTCCAAACGCTCCTGCCACATGGCGCGCCACTCATCGCCGACCAGGCGCGGGTCCGGCGGTGCCGCGGAGAAACTCAGCATGGTGGCGGCCCAGGCCAGGTTCTCGTTGAGCAGACAGCCACCCTTGTAGTGGATGTCGTCGGTGTAGCGATCATCGGTGGAGCAGAGGGTGATGATGGCCTTGAGTGGCTCGGGCCGGTGCGCGGCCAGTTGCAGCGAATTGAAGCCGCCCCAGGAGATGCCCATCATGCCGAGCTTGCCGCTGCACCACGGCTGATTGGCGATCCAGTCGATCACCTCCAGCGCATCGGACTGCTCCAGCGGCAGATATTCATCTTCCATCAGCCCCTCGGATTCGCCGTTGCCGCGCATGTCGACGCGCACTGAGGCGTAGCCGTGGCCCGCGAAGTAGGGGTGGGTGAGGGCATCACGCGCGACGGTGCCGTCACTCTTGCGGTAGGGCAGGTATTCGAGGATGGCCGGCACCGGTGCCTGTTCCGCATCTTCCGGCAGCCAGATTCTGGCGGCCAGCTGGGTGCCGTCCGAGAGCGGAATCAGCGTGTGCTCGATCTCGCGGACGCGATTGGGGAAGTCGGCCTTGACGCGCATTCACGTATCCTTGTGTCGTCGGGGCGATGGACGGGGGCTTGTCACGGGAGTACTGCTTGCCGCTGGCCGCGACGCCGGGACTCATAATTCGGAAATCAGAAGTCGATGCTGGCGCATGCCGTCAAACGCCGCAAGGCGCCATGGAGGGAAATCCACGGCGCCTTGCGGTGTCATGCGGGGAGGGAGCAAGGATGCATGGCATTTCAAGGCCATGCATCCCGTTAACCACTGCTTGTCTTGAGTGCTGTCCTGCTGACAGGCAACACGATCACATCTCGCTACTCCAGACTCGCCCCATAGCCGAAGCTGGCGGCGGGCTCGGCTGCCGTCTCGACCCACACGCTCTTCACTTCGCTGTATTCGCGCAGCGCATCCAGCCCTGAGGATCGGCCATAGCCGCTCTCGCCGTAGCCGCCGAAGGGCGAGCTGACGTGAATGGTCTTGTAGCCATTGACCCAGAAGGTGCCGGCACGCACCTGGCGTGCCACGCGGTGGGCGCGGCCGACGTCGCGTGTCCAGACGGCGCCGGCCAGCCCGAAGCGACTGTCGTTGGCGATGCGGATGGCGTCGGCTTCCTCCTCGAACGGTATGGCGACCACGACCGGGCCGAAGATCTCTTCCTGTGCGCAGACCATGGCGTTGTCGCCCAGCAGTACCGTCGGCGCGACATGATAGCCGCCGGTGTCCGGTACGGGGTCTGCTGAGCCATCGGCCAGACGCGCGCCGTCCTCGATGGCGCCGGCAAGCATCGACTTCACATGCTGGTATTGCTTCGCGTTGTTGATCGGGCCGATCTGGGTGTTAGGGTCCTGCGGGTCACCGAGGGTGAATTGCGTGGCGGCCTCGGCCAGCGCAGTGGTGAACTTGTCGAAGATCGAGGCCTGCACCAGCAGGCGTGAGCCGGACACGCAGCTCTGGCCAGCGCCGGAGAAGATGGCCGCTTGGGCGCCGCGCAGGGCCACCTCGAGATCGGCATCCTCGAACACGATGTTGGCGGACTTGCCGCCCAGCTCCAGCACGCAGGGGATGCAGCGCTGCGCCGCGGCGGTGGCGATGTGGCGGCCGGTGGCGGGCGAGCCGACGAACACCACCTTGCGGATGTCGCCCTCGGCGATCAGCGCCTGGCCGATGCTATGGCCGTAGCCGGCGATGACATTGACCAGCCCGCGCGGCACACCGGCGCGCTCGATCAACACGCCCAGCGCCAGCGAGGACAGCGCCGTCAGCTCCGAGGGCTTGAGAATCACCGCATTGCCGGCGGTGATGGCCGGGGCGATCTGCCAGCCGGCGGTGAAGATGGGGGCATTCCATGGCGTGATCTGCAGCACGGTGCCCAGCGGCTCGTAGGTGACGTAGTTGAGGTGGGAGGTCGGGACAGGAATCACCTCGCCGTGCAGCTTGTCGGCCCAGCCCGCGTAGTACTCGAACATCTCGGCGACCTTGGCCACCTCGACCCGCGCATCGCGAATCGGCTTGTTGGCGCTCAGCGCCTCCAGTTCGGCCAGGGTGTCGGCCTGCTCACGGACCAGACTGCCTATCCGGTAGATGGCGCGACCACGGGCCTGGGCGGTCAGGGCGGCCCATTGCTGCTGGGCCTCGCGGCTGGCGGCATTGGCAAGCGCGACCTGAGAGATGTCGGCATCCGGGAAGGACAGCATCAGGCTGTCATCCTGGGCGTTGCGCACCTCGATGCGCTCACCGCTACCTTTGATGAACTCGCCACCGATCAGGCTGCTGACGATAAAACTGTCGTCATGAGATCGGCTGCTGTTCTGAAAACTCTGCATCAACTCGGCGATACGCTGAGTCGTCGAGAATGCCGGGGTCATGTCGTGGGTCAGCATGGCTTATGCTCCGTGGCCGAAGAGAGTCGGGTCAGTGCGTTGCACGATGGCGCAGAAATCCTCGCTGTCATCCAGCGTCGCGCGGCTTGCGTCCCAGAGCTGGGCGACGGTGTTGGCGAGGGGCAGTTCCATCCCGAGCTGTTGCGCCAGCTCACTGGCCAGCCCGACATCCTTGCGCATCAGGCCCATGGTGAAGCCGGAATCGTAGGCCTTGTTGATCACCCAGTTGGGGAACATCACCTGGCTCGCGCCACTGCGCCCGGAACCCGCATTCACGCCTTCCAGCAACTTCTCGGGGGAGACGCCCGCTCTGGCGGCCATGGCAACGGCCTCCGCCGTGCTGATCAGGTGACAGGCGGCCAGCATATTGTTGGCAATCTTGGCCACATTGCCCGCGCCACAGCGACCGACATGCACTCGGCTGCCGCTCATGGCCTCCAGTACCGGCATGGCGCGTGCCAGCACCTCATCCTCGGCGCCGATCACCATCGACATGCTGCCGCTCGCGGCGCCCTTGGGGCCTGCTCGGCCTTGGGCAGCGAGAGGATCACCACATCGCTCTTCGCGAGCAGCTCGGTGAGGGAGTCGACCGGCGTGACGCCTGCCGCAGCCGCCTTGTCACGCGCAGCCTGTGAGAGATCGAACCCGAGGGCGGGGAAGTCATGACGGGCGAGAGTCGCGGCCATGCAGCCGCCCATGTTGCCCAGTCCGATGACACCGACGGTTGTTGTCATTGTGGCGTTCCTGTCGTGGTGAGAGGGGAGTAGTACCCGGTGACTCGAGTATGGACAGCGCTTCTGTGTTCCAGCAATAATCCCGAATTCACTTTAATGTTGCCTTCAAGGCAATACTGGGGGCGTGATGAGTCTGGTGCAGGATCGACGTATCAGTCACTTCCATGAGGCGGCAAGACTCGGGAGCGTGCGCGCGGCGGCGGATTTCCTGAATGTGGCGCCTTCCGCGGTCAGTCGACAGATCACCCAGCTGGAGCATGAGCTGGGCATGCCGCTGCTTGAGCGCCATCGCCGCGGGGTCAAGCCGACGGAGGCGGGCGAGCGGGTGCTGGAGTATTACCGGCAGCGTCTGGCCCAGCAGGAGGTTCTGCTCGAGTCGTTGCAGTCATTGAAGGGGCTGCAAAGCGGCTCGCTGGTGCTGGCGATCGGTGAGGGCTTCATCGAGGGGCTGGCGGGGCCATTGAGTCGTTTCTCCGCGCGTTATCCGGGCATCGAACTCAAGGTGAATCTATGCGGGACCAATGAAGTGATCCGTCAGGTGGTCGAGGACGAGGCGCATCTGGGGCTGGTGTTTCACCCGACTCGCGATCCGAAGATTCGCACGCACATCTCGCGACCGCAGCCGGTGTGTGCGGTAGTCAATCCGCAGCATGCCTTGGCTCGGCAGTTGGAGGAGCAACCGTCTGGGGGGCAGCCGCTCGGGGCTCAACAGTTCGGGGCTCAGGAAGGCGCAAGGCGGGCGGCAGGAAAGGCCGAGCCACTGTCGCTGGCGGCGCTGGCCAGTCACTCCCTGGCCCTGCCGGAGGTGTCATTCGGCATCCGCCAGATCGTGGCCCAGGCCGAACATCAGGCCGGTGTGATGCTGAGCCCGACCCTGACCTGCAACGCCCTCGCCATGCTCAAGCAATTCGCGCTGCATGGCGGCGTGACCCTGCTGCCGGAATTCGTGGTCTCTGAGGAGGTCGCCGCCGGCCGCCTATGTCGAATCCCGCTGCAGGAAGCCCAGTTCGTCACGCCGCATGTGCAGTTGATCAGCCGACTGGGCCGTCAGTTGAGCGATGGCGCCAGTCGCCTGTCGAGCCTGTTGCAACAGGACATGACGGCCTTCAGCCCGTCGGAGGGGGACTCAGTCGGTCAATCGCGCTGACGGTGAGGGATTCAGTACAGAATTGGCGCGCAGGCGTTCGGCGGCAAAATCCAGGAAGGTACGTACCTTGGCCACCGCGCCGCGCCCCTCGCTGTGCAACAGGTGGATCGGCAGCGGCGGTGGCTCCAGCTCCTCCAGTAAGGCCTGCAGGCGACCCGCGGCGAGATCCTCGCCGACCTGATAGGACAGCACGCGGGTGATGCCCCAACCACTGCGGGCCGCCTCGATGCAGGCGGCAATGCTGCTCATCGTTAGCCGGGGGCTCACTCGTATGGCGTGTTCTCCTGCGTGGCCGAAGCGCCACTCCTTGCTGGCATTCATGTTGCTCGAGGCAACGATGCGCTGTCCGGCCAAGGCCTCCAGCGAGTCCGGCGTGCCTTCGCGGGCGAAATAGCTCGGTGAGCCACACACCACACGCCGCACGCTGCCGACTCTCAGTGCCGAAAGCCCCGAGGACGGCAGGGAACCGATACGCACGGCGATATCGAAGCCTTCCTCGATCATGTTGACCACGCGATCCACCATGACCACCTCGGCGCGCATCTCGGGGTAGCGATCGAGGTATTCCATCAGCAGTGGCATCACATGGAGACGGCCGAATTCGGTGGGACAGGTGATGCGCAAGACGCCAGTGGGGCGTGTCGCGGCGCCGCTGACACCATCCTCCGCTGCCTGAAGCTCCGCCAGGATGCGCCGTGCATCCGCCAGATACCGCTCACCGATCTCGGTCAGGCGCACGCGACGTGTGGTGCGCGTGAACAGACGTGCGCCCAGGCGGGCTTCCAGGGCATTGATGCCGCGTGTCACCGAGGGGGCGCTCATGCCCAGCGCCCGGCTGCCTGCCGCGAAGCTTTCGGCGTCCGCCACGGCCACGAAGACCTCCAGTGTCTGCAGTCGGTCCATCTGTGGCTCCCATTGGCGTCGATTATTGTCATTATCTGGAATGATCCATTGTGTCTGCTGAGGATTCTAGCAGCCAGATAAGGAGAGTAGTGTGGGGATGTGTTTGATCACCCCAACCGCTGGAGCCTCTTTCATGTCAGCCAATCTCCCCCGCCATCCCTTGCCACCGTTCACGTCAGACACTGCGGCACACAAGGTGCGTCTTGCCGAAGACGGCTGGAACAGCCGTGACCCCGAGAAGGTAGCGCTGGCATATTCGCCGGACACCCGCTGGCGCAATCGCGCCGAATTCGTGACCGGCCGTGATGAGGTGGTGGCCTTCCTGACCCGCAAGTGGGCAAGCGAGCTCGACTATCGCCTGATCAAGGAGCTGTGGGCCAGCGCAGGGAATCGGATCGCCGTGCGTTACGCCTATGAATATCGCAATGACAGCGGCCAGTGGTTTCGCGCCTACGGCAATGAGAACTGGCAGTTTGATGAGCAGGGCCTGATGACCCATCGCCACGCCAGCATCAATGAGCACCCCATCGCGCAGAGCGAGCGCAAGTTCCATTGGCCATTGGGGCGCCGACCGGATGACCACCCCGGGTTGAGCGATTTCGGCTTCTGAGTCGTCATTGCCTGCCACGTTTTCTGCAGCGCACTGCGCTTTGCCGCTCTCGGCTCTTTCCTCTTTGCTTTTTACTTACATTGTCAGGTGTATCATGAACCCACGCTTTGCTGCCGCGTCAGCGCCCATCCGTCTGTTCCGCAATCCGAAGTCTGGCCACTGTCACCGCGTCGAGCTGATGCTGGCGCTGTTGGACATTCCCTATGAGACGGTGGATCTCGACATGGCCAACGGCGCGCACAAGGCGCCCGACTTCCTCAGGATCAGTCCGTTCGGGCAGGTACCGGCCATCGAGGACAATGGCGTCTTCCTGAGTGATTCCAACGCCATCCTCGTCTATCTGGCCCAGCGCTATGACGGCGAACGACGCTTCATGCCCGGAGACGCCCTGGCAGCGGCCCAAGTGCAACGCTGGCTCTCGGTCGCGGCCGGCGAGATTGCCGCTGGCCCCTGCACGGCACGTCTGGTGACCGTCTTCGGTGCCCCCTTTGACCACGAGCAGGCCATCGCCCGCGCGCATGCCCTGTTCGCCGTCATGGAGTCCCATCTGGATCAGCGGCAATACCTGGTGGAGGAGCGCCTGACGTTGGCCGACATCGCGGGTTACAGCTACATCGCCCATGCCCCGGAGGGGGGTGTCAGCCTGAGTCCTTATCCCGCCATTCGTGGCTGGCTTGCGCGTATCGAAGCCGAGCCGGGCTTCGTGGGCATGGCGACGAGCCCGGTACTGGCCTGAGCCCCACCGTCATCCTGAGGGTTTGTCCATGAATGAGCATCGGCAGGTGTTTCATGCAGGTGAGCGACGTGTCCAGGCACGCGCAGGCGTGCCGGAGCATTATCTCGAGCAGGTCGCCCCCTACGTGCGCGACCGGATGCCTGAGCAGCATGTCGCGTTCTTCACGAGTCTGCCTGTGCTGTTCATGGGCGTGCCTGACAGCGACGGCTGGCCGTGGGCGGTGGTGAGCCTTGCGCCGCCCGGGCAGCTTTGCGATGCCACGCCCGCTGAGCTGCAGGTGCATGCACGACCGGCGCTGGGGGAATTGCTGGGGCTGGATTTCACTCCCGGTACCAGGGTCGGCGTGCTGGGGCTTGATCTGGCCAGTCGGCGGCGCAATCGCCTGAATGGCACCCTGCTTGCCCCTGAAGCGGTGGCGGGCATGGCGCCCGATGGGCTTCGGATCGGGGTCGATCAGAGCTTCGGCAACTGTCCGCAATACATCCAGCAACGTGAGATCGACTGGGCTGCCGAGCAGGCGAAAGCGCTGGTCAGCCGCGAGGTGGCACTCAATGACGAGGCGACATGGAACGATGAAAAAGCGCGCGCCTTGCTGGCCCAGGCGGACACCTTCTTCATCGCGACCCGCGCAGGTGAGCTGGACGATGCTGCGCCCAACGGCGTGGATGTCTCGCATCGTGGCGGCAGGCCAGGCTTTCTGCACCTGAATGCCGATGGCAGCCTGTCGTTTCCCGATTTTGCCGGCAATCGCTTCTTCAACACCCTGGGCAATATCGAGCTGGATTCCCGCGTCAGCCTGTTGATTCCCGACTTCATCACGGGCGAGGCGTTGGTGCTCAAGGGGCACGCCCGGGTCGACTGGAACCCCCAGCGGGCAGCGCTGGTCGCGGGCGCCGAGCGCATCGTGGATGTGGTGCCGGAGCGGGTACTGCATGTCGAGCATGCCTTGCCGGCGCAGGGGCGTCTGATCGAACTCTCGCCGTCGCTTGAGCAGACCGGTGACTGGCCGGCCCCTGATGAGGCGCCCGTACCCTTGCGTCGTCTGCGCGTCATCGACAAGGTGCGCGAAAGTGACTCGATCACCTCCTTTTATCTGGCGCCATGGCCGCTAGCGGGGCAGGAGCGCGAACCGGCGGAAATCGACGCCTATCACCCCGGCCAGTTTCTGACCCTGCGTCTGGCCTCCACGCCACAGCGGCCCTTGTCCTGCGGCGAGATCGCGGTGATGCGTAGCTACAGCATTTCGCAGGCCTGGCGGGCGGGGCAGAGTGCCTATCGCATCTCGGTACGCCGCGACCCCAAGGGACTTGCCTCACGACTGCTGCATGATGCATTCGCGGTGGGCGATGTGCTGGAAGCGACACCCCCGGCGGGAGATTTCGTGTTGCAGGACTCGCCAGCACCTTGCGTGCTGCTGTCATCCGGCGTCGGCATCACGCCGATGATCGCCATGCTGGAGGCCTTGATACAGCAGGCAGAAGCGGGGCATCCGCCGCTCGGCGAAGTGGTCTTCCTGCATGCTGCGCGTAATGGGCGTGAGCTGGCATTTCTCGACACGCTGGAGCGCTGGTCGCGCGCCCATGCGTGGCTGCATCTGCATATCGCCTTGTCGCGCCCGAGTGCGGCGGATCTCGTGGCCGGGCGGCATCAATCTGTGGGCAGATTGGAGCTGGTGAGTCTGGCGGGCAGCCTGCCGGACCTTGCCTCCAGCCATGTCTATCTGTGTGGCTCCGAGGGCTTCATGCGCGCGCAATATGCCGCCTTGCTGGCGCTGGGGTTACCGCGTGAGCAACTGCATCACGAATTCTTCGGGCGTGGTTCGCTGGAGGATGGGGAGGCAACCGCGGTTGCGCTATCGGCAGACTTCCAAGCGAGCTTGCCGGAGCGTGCTCGGGTCACCTTCACGCCTCGCGTGGCACCCGGGCAGCCATCGGCCAGCGACGTGGGCATCACACGACAGTGGACACCCCAACAGGGCAGTCTGCTTGAGCTGGCCGAGCAGTCAGGCGTGAATACCCTGTCCAGTTGCCGTGCCGGGCGCTGTGGCAGCTGCGCATTGCGACTGCTCGAGGGTGAGGTCAAGTATCCCGAGCCGCCACAGGCCGGCGTGGCTCAGGGGCAGGTGTTGATGTGCTGTGCCTATCCGGCCAATGATCAGCCGCTGGTCATCCAGACGCTTTGAGCTGCGTCGTCGGGCGCGAATGGCTTGGTGTTAATGGCTTGGTGTGAATGGCTCGGTGTGAATGGCTCGGTGTGAATGGCTGGGCATGAATGACTCGCGCGGCTGACAAGCTTGAGGAGAATCAGTGAGATAGCGATATATCAGTTCATGGTCCTGACAAGTGGCTGGCGGTATAGTACGAAGCGTGTGTCATTTATCCGAGCCTGTCACAGCTTGTTGCCCGCTCGGCATCACAGACAAGGATTTTCACGATGGCTTCATTTCGTATTCTGACGCATCCCGAGCACGGGACGCGTGCCGTCAAGATCGGCTGGTCATGGCCGGCATTCTTCTTCGGCCTGTTCTGGGCGCTCTACAAGCGCATGTGGCTGCTGGCGGCCAGTCTGTTCGGCTTCATCGTGCTCAGCTCGGTCTTCATTCCGGCGACGCAGGGAGGGCAGCTGATCTCCAATATCCTGTTCCTGGGCCTCAACTTGACCATCAGCCTCAAGGGCAACCTGTGGTACGCGAGCCTGCTGGAAACCCAGGGCTATCAAGAGCAGGCCCAGGTCTCGGCGCGCAATCCCGATGATGCGCTCGCCGTGTACGCCAATTCGCAAAAGGCCTCTGCTGCCGATATCTGCGATCATGAACAAGGCGGCGCTCGCTCTCAGGATCAGGACCCTTGGGGCGATCAGCGTGACGAGCGGGAAACCGAGCGGGAGCGCAAGGATGGCAGGGGTGACAGAGTTGAAAAAGATGAAAGAGATGACGACGACAACGGCGATGGTGGCTCCGGTGGCAAGGGCGGCGGCAACGCCACGGGCACCTTCATCGGCTAAGGGCCGGACCGGGAAGAGATGAGACGATGAACCTTCAAGGACGATTGACGCGCTGGAACGATGACAAGGGCTTTGGCTTCATTACTCCGGCGTCGGGTGGCAAGGATGTCTTTGCCCATATCAGCGCCTACCAGGGGCGCGGGCGACCCAAGGCCAGCGTGCAGGTGCACTATCAGTTGGGCATGGATGACAACAACCGCCCACGTGCCATCCGCTTTCGCACCCATGGGGCCGGAGCTTCCACCACCTCTACCGGGGTGTGGCTTGCATGGTTGGTGGCGTTGGTCGTCGCGGTCGTGCTCTGGGCAGGCTGGTGGCAGGAGCGTCTGCCATGGATGTTGCCTGCAGCGTATCTGGGCATGAGTCTGGTGGCGTACATGGCGTATCGGGTAGATAAATTGGCCGCTGCTGAGAGTGAGCAGAGAGTCCGCGAGGATACCTTGCACTTCATGGAGCTGCTGTGTGGCTGGCCGGGGGCGCTGATCGCCCAGCAAAGCCTGCGTCACAAGACGCGCAAGACAAGTTATCAGTTCGTGTTCTGGGGCGCGGTACTGCTCAATATCGCGGCCGTGAGCTGGCTGACTCTCTCGCCGGATGCCGCGACCCTTCGTGACCTGCTCGGCTTTCCCGTCATGGCAGGCGAGGCCATGATCAGATGGTCATGAGCGGATGATTGAGCGGCGTTATCGAGCGCATGACAACGACAAAGGGGGCCTATCAAAGGCCCCCTTTGTCGTTTTTGCTCACTAATGTTTACCAGTAGAGCACGCTGGACATCAGAACGGTGCGAAATCATCCTGATTGGCGCTCGAGGCGACCCAGCGGTCTCTGGCAGGTATCGTCCGGCGTTGCGCGCCCTGTGGCGGTATCTGGCCTCGCTCACCATACAGCCACAGCACCAGGTTGGAGCGCTGGCCGCTGGTGATCGGCTGCGCGGCATGCGGCACATTACCGCGATGCAGCATAGCCGAGCCGGGCGTGAACGAGAAGCGCACTGCGTCGCCGCTGGCGGCATCCAGAACGTCCAGTTCAGAGCCCTCGAAGGTCTCGTCGGGCAGGTTCATGTTGATGTTGAGAGTCACGGACGAGGCGTCGGTATGCGGCCGAATAGAGGCGTCCGTGGTGGGCTGATAATGGATCGAGAAGCCGAAGGACTGGCTGTCGTAGCCGATGATTTCCGGGAACAGCAGCCGCGAGATCGGGCGCATGTAGGTGTCCAGCAGCTGCTGATAGAACGCCTGGAAACCCGGTGCCGCCAGATAGCCCTCTGAGCGACGGTCGAGCATGGCGCCGCGTCGATTGAGCACGATGCCGTAGGGCGGGCGCAGCGGAATGCCGGCGTCCCATGCCTGTTCCAGCATGTTGCGCAAATCAGCAATTCGCTCGACATCGAAGAGCTGGAACTGATAGACGTCAGTAGCGACTTCTGTCATCAGCGCCTTGACGTCCGTCTCGCGCTCGGGATTTTCCCACGCCTGCTTGACGGCAGTGCGCAGCGCCTCGTCGATCAGTCCACTATCGAGGATGGCGAGGTCATCTTGCTCGACGGCTTCCCATTCACGCCAGGCGTCACTCAGCAGCTGACGATGGCTGTCCCAGAATTGTTGGACGGAGGGAGCGCGTCGCAGCATGGCCTCGCGGGAAGGAAGTTCAAGCTCGCGGGCCTGCTGTAGTCGGGTAGGGTGCAATACAGAATGGGTCATGGGATGTCTGCTCCAGAAACTTGCGACATGAAGGCTGCCGTTTCGGCGATGTTGGGCAATTTATTACGCCGTGCCTTGTTGATAAACAGGCCCCTGGAGTAAACACATTCAATATTCTGTTGATGATCTCCACACGACAGCAGGCCCGCACACAATGCGGGCCTGCTGTCGTTTGCCAGAGTGATACGAGGCGTGTTGTCAGCTCATCAAGCCGTCGACCACCCCCAGGCCGTGGAAGGCGATCATGCCGATGATGCCAGCGAAGATCACGTAGTAGAGCGTTGGCAGGATCGTCTTGCGAAGCGTGACGCCTTCGCGACCCAGGAGGCCGACGGTCGCCGAGGCGGCTACCACGTTGTGGATGGCGATCATGTTGCCGGCAGCCGCGCCGACCGCCTGGAGGGCGACCATCATGGCGCTGGAGATGCCCAGAGCCTGGGCGACGTTGAACTGGAAATCGGCCAGCATCAGGTTGGAGACGGTGTTGGAGCCGGCGATGAAGGCCCCGAGGGCACCGACACTCGGCGCGAACAGCGGGTAGATATCGCCCACGCTATCGGCGATGAACTGCGCCATCGCCACCGGCATCGACACCAGATCCGCCTCGTTGACGCCGGAGTTGATCAGGATACGCACCATCGGAATCGTGAACAGCAGCACGAAGCCTGCGCCGAGGATGGTACGGCTGGACTCGCTGACGGCAGCACTGACGTCTCGCATGCGCATGCGGTGCAGCACGATGGTCAGCAGTACCACGACCACCAGGATACCGCCGGGCAGGTACAAGGGCTGCAGGCTGCCGGAGATGTCAGCTTCTCCGAGAATGCCGCTCCAGCCGAAGCTCCATGAGGTCAGCGCCTCCTTGATCGGCGCGATGACGCGCGACATCACCAGCAGCACCGCGAGCAGCACATACGGCAACCACCCCATGCCGACCGAGAGCGGCTTGCGGCCCTCGACGGGCTCAAGTGTCATGTCCAGCTTGCCGATCCACTCCGCGGGCCAGCTGTCAGCGTTCGGGAAGTCCCAGGTTCTGCTGGGTAGCAGGAAGCCCTTGCGCGCCGCGGGTACCACGATGGCGAGCCCCACCATGGCGCCGATCATCGATGGGAATTCCGGCCCCAGCAGCATGCCCGCCAGTACGTAAGGCACCACGAAGCAGACACCGGCGAACAGCGCGAAGGGCGCGACTTCCAGCCCTTCACGCCAGGAGCGATTGGCGCCGAAGAAGCGCACCATCACCGCGACCATGATCAACGGCATGCAGATCCCGATGATGCCGTGGGTGATGGCGACCTCAGAGGTCACCAGCTGGAAGTAGGCCTCCCAGCTCGAGCCATTCGCGGCCAGTGTCTCGCTGACACCGGCCTTGTCGAGGCCACCGGAGACCCCGACCACGATCGGCGTGCCGACCGCACCGAAGGAGACCGGCGTCGATTGCACCATCATGCCCACCACGACCGCCGCCAGGGCCGGGAAGCCCAGCGCTACCATCAAGGGGGCGGCGACGGCGGCAGGGGTGCCGAAGCCGGAGGCACCTTCGATGAAGCAGCCGAACAGCCAGGCGACGATGATGGCCTGTACGCGGCGGTCCGGGCTGATGCCGGAGAAGCCGTTGCGTATCGCGGCAATGCCGCCGGAATGCTTGAGGGTATTGAGCAGCAGCAGGGCGCCGAAGATGATCCACAGGATCGCGACCGTCAGTATCAGCCCTTGGAGTGACGAGGCCAGGACACGAGTGAAGGTCATGTCCCAGGCCAGCAGGGCGATCAGCGCAGTGACCACGAAGACGATGGGCATGGCGAGGCGGGCGGCCATGCGAAAGCCGATCAACAGCACCCCGGCGAGCAGCAATGGCACAAAGGCCAATAGTGCCAATAGCGACTGATTCATGTGCAGCACTCTCCCTATGTTGCGTGGCGAACGTCGTTTTATAAGACTTTGTTGTTGGTGGGTGCGTGGTTATGTCGCACCTGACGCTAGCTCAAGGTAAGAGAGTCCATTTGTTTCTGCTACTTGAGGTCATCTGGTATTACCAGTGATGATCACGAGGTTTATTTGCGCCAACTCATTGATAGTCAATGACTCTGTGAGGTGTCGCAGCCTACTCATCACGCGCAGCAGGTCAGTTTATTAGACTAAAAGGCGGCAGTTTACCGGGTGAGAGGCGTCTGCTTTCTGAGCGTGACAGGAAGGGCATCCGGCCAATGACATCTGCATGTCACGCGCTTCACGTGCCCAAAGCGCCCCAATAGAAGGAGGAATGGCGAACAAGAAGCTGGTCGGGTGGGGGTGTCTTGCGCGCCATAAGGGCGGCTCACGCCTTGCTGGCTTTCGTGAATCCCCTTTTTCTGGTGGTCGTCATTGTCTCGAGATGATGGGCGAAATGAAGCCCTGTTCAGGCAAGGATATATCCACTGATTATTCAAGAAGTCGCGCACGATTCAGTGACAAGTCACTAGTAGCCGTCATGTCTGTCATGCATTGGCGACAGGTATTCAAGTTTAACTTTCGTTGGCTGATTGAGAATAACAATTGGATACCATTTAAATAAAAGAAAGTACAAATAAGCCGCCTGTGTATATTTACAGGCTCCGGGCGTGTCTTGTTACGCTGTCTTTCCTCAATCAATCACGTCTATGGAGAGCGCATGGCACAATGGGGCACGTTATTGGTCATTCTTGCAGCCCTCCAGTGGGGGATTACCGGTGGGCTGGGAAGTCAGTTGATGTCGTGGGGCTGGCAGGCTGAAGTCATTTCGTTCTGGCGCGCCATGGTGGGGTTCATCTGCATGCTGGGCTGGATGTTTCTGCTGGGCTATCACAAGCGCCCGGCCGACTCCACGCGGGGTCTGTTGGGGTGGTCATTGTTGGCGGGGCTGGGTGTCGCCGGCAATTTCATGTTCTATTTCAAGAGCGTCAATGAAAGCAGCGTCGCAGTGGCTGCCACGCTGATGTACAGCGCGCCCATCTTTGTCTATATCGCCTCTTTCCTAGCGCGGGTCGAGAAACCGACGCCGGTCAAGTTGGGGTCGATCGTGGTGGTGATGATCGGCATCGTATTGCTGACAGGCGTGCTGCAATCCGGCTCTGCCTCTGTCACCCCACTCGGCATCGCCTTTGGCTTGTTGGCAGGCGTGTCTTATGCCGTGTTCATCTTTGCCTTCAAGTCCGCTTCGCGGCATGGCAGTGTGCCGGGCATCCTGGCCATCGCGCTGGGCTTGAGTACCTTGATCATGGTGCCGTTCACGGACATGGGACAGGCGATTGCGGTGCCCTTCGCCGATGAGTGGTGGGTCTTCATCCTGTTCGGGCTGGTGGGCGGTGGCTTGTCCTTCTATTGCTATATTGCCGGGCTGCGTCATAGCTTGCCCTCGGTCGCCTCCATCGTCGCCATGATCGAGCCGATCACTGCCACCCTGTATGGCCTGTTGATTCTGGGACAGGGGCTTGATGCCATGCAGATAGGCGGCATGGTGCTGATTCTGCTCGCGATCACGGTGCTGAGCCTGGCGCAGAATCGCCCGGATGTGTTGCTGCGCATGCCGCTAGGCTTGCGCAAGGACACCTCAAGAGACGCGCAGGCGAAGCAGACGGAACAGACAAGTCAATGACGCCTTTTGAGTCCTGAACTGATGTCTTCCTTCTGCTCGCGATCGTGATGAATGCCGCGAGATACACGATGCGCAAGTCTCGAGGCCAATAGCGAAGGGATGAAGGGGCCTGAAACACGACAACGCCTCGTCAGCATGGCTGGCGAGGCGTTGTCGTGTTGTGACGTGTATGACGTCGAGTGGTGCCAGTGCGTGCTGGATCTGCCTCGCCGTCAGCTATCGCTGAGTACGGCGGCCAGTTCAGGGCTCGGGCGGCTGGCGTTGACGAAGAAGTCATTCATCGTCAGCAGCAGGTATTTCTTCATCATGTTCTGGGCCGGCAGGAAGATGCGATCACCGAAGTCGAAGTTGCCTGCCTGGTGTGGCACAGAGTCCTGAACGGCGTAATCCTTGCTGAACAGCAACTGCTCGTTCTTGTCGTAGAGACGATACTGGACATCGAAATCGGCAATGATATCGAAATCTTCATTGGCGACACCGAAGGTCAGCAGATTCTTGGTCAGGTTCTGGGCGATCAGGTAATCAAGATAGACAGGGCCACGATTCTCATGGGCCTGGATTTCCACCTGCAGGCGGTAGTCGCTGGCACGTGCATCATGGGTGATGCGCGAAGACGCGGGCAGTTGCTCACGCAGCAATTGATTGAAGTGGGTCATCGCCGGTGAACAGGCGCGCGACAGCTTGATGTTGCCCAGTGGTTGCATGGCCTGTTGGGCGGCGCCGGAAAACAGGTTGGCCTGTGGCTGGCTGTAATAGACGTCGGAATAGAACACCTTGTGCTGGTAGGCCTGCGCCTCCACCGGCGTGACCTTCGGGACATCGATCTGCGCGCGCGACACACAGCCGGCCATCACCATGAGGGCAATGCCCGCGGTAGCGAGTTTCATCAATGGCATGGGCATTCGAGTGACGGGCATATGACGAATTCTCGGGCGTGGCGAAGTTGTCGCTCACCGTAACATGCGCATGTCACAAGGCTAAACACGGGCCAGACAACGCCTTTCAACCATTGTTAACTTTTGTTGAATATTGTTGCATTTGTATATGTGAAGAGTCGCAAGAGGCGCCAGCTCAATCGAACCAGCGCTTGAGCGTCGTCTCCGCGCGCTCGGAATGCTCCGGCTTGATATGTGCGGCGACGATGGCGACGGCGCCTGCCATCAGCGTCAGGTCATCGGTGTAGCCAAGCAGCGGCGTGAAGTCGGGCAGGCCATCGATGGGTGAGATGAAATAGCCCAGCGCCCCATAGATGGTGGTGCGAGCCCAGAGAGGCGTATCGGGGTCCTGGGCAGCGAAATACAT
This sequence comes from Cobetia sp. UCD-24C, assembly GCF_001306765.1. Classification (NCBI taxonomy): domain Bacteria; kingdom Pseudomonadati; phylum Pseudomonadota; class Gammaproteobacteria; order Oceanospirillales; family Halomonadaceae; genus Cobetia; species Cobetia sp. UCD-24C. Next base: position 102,072 of record NZ_LJTD01000014.1, read on the forward strand.
GCGAAATGCAGGATTGAGCACGCGCTTGCCGGCCTTTCTGGCGGCGCCGCTCACCTTGCGCCAGAAGCCGGCCTCCGAGTAGTCCTCGGTATGGGCGTCGAGGGCCTCCTGGTGTGGGCGGCTGCCATCGCCCGTCTGCGCTACCTGATCCGGTGCTGGCAGCCTGAGTGTCTCAGGCGGCTCGGCGGCGATGATGGTCTCATTCGTCATGGCGCTGTCTCCGTCATCAGAAGGTGTCGGCAAGGGCTGCCAGTCTCATACCCTGCACTGCAGGTCTTACTTTACCATGTGACTTTGCGCGGGTTGCGTCGTTCCATGAATCGCTCCGGGAATCGCTCCGTGAGCCACTCCGGCAAACGCTCCCTGTGTCGTTCTGTGGAGCGCTTCGTGAGCCGCTGCGTGCTGGCAATGACAGACAGAAAGACGCCGCCTCCTCACCCGTATCGACTGGGCAGGGAGGCGGCGTCTTTTTTGGCCATCAGAAATTGGTCAGCATCAACGACTCAGGCGGGCAGGTCGAACAGCAGGGCGTGCAGTCGGTGGGCATCGCTGAGTACGAGTCGTGATGCCTGATCCAGCGTCGCGGCGTCGCCTGCGCCCAGCGAGACACTATGCGCATCGTCCCCGCTCAAGCGCGTGGACCCTTCGATCACGTGCAGATAGTAGCGGCGCCTTGCGTCCAGCGGCAGTTCCAGTGCTGTGCGCTGCTCGTCATCTCCTTGCAGGCCGATGCGATACATCCGGGCATCTTGATTGATGGCCAGCACCCCAGGCGCGGCTTGCGCCGGTGGTGCGATCAACAGGGTGAGGCCGTCGCGGGCGGCGAAGGGCTGCTGCTGATAGCGCGGCGGCAGCCCCTTGGCCTGTGGCGTGATCCAGATCTGAAGAAAGCGCAGCGGCTCGCGGGACGAGGCGTTGTACTCGCTGTGCTCGATGCCCGTCCCGGCACTCATCAGCTGGACTTCGCCGACCCCCAGGGTGTGCCGTGAGCCCATGCTGTCGCGGTGCTCGATGCTGCCTGACAGCACATAGCTGATGATTTCCATGTCGCTGTGCGAGTGCGGATCGAAGCCCGCGCCCGGCGCCACGCGGTCATCGTTGATCACGCGCAGCACCGAGACGCCCATGTGAGCCGGGTCGTAGTAGCTGGCGAAGGAGAAACTGTGGCGGCTCTCCAGCCAGGCGAACCTGGCATGGCCGCGCTCATTGCCGGGACGTAACGTGAGCATGGCAACCTCCTGAGGCTGTGCGGGCGCGCATTGAGTGATGAATAGCCAGCCTTCAGCAGGCTTATGAATCGTGCCTGGCCGGGCTCAGCAGGCGGTCGAGTGACAGCTTGCCGCCGCCGGTGATCGCCAGGCTCGCCGCGATGGTCAGCAGTGCCAGCGCGTATTCATAGCCGTTGTTGCTCGCGAACAGCCCATTGCCGATATGCACGGTCAGGATGGCGATCAGCATGGTGAAGGCCAGCACGGCAGCCGCCGGACGTGTCAGCAGGCCGATCAGGATCGCCAGTCCGCCGAAGAACTCGCCGCTGCCGGACAGCAGCGCCATCAGGTAGCCCGGCTCGATACCGATGGAGGCCATCCACTGACCGGTGCCTTCCAGACCGTAGCCGCCGAAGGCACCGAACAGTTTCTGTGAACCGTGGGCCATGAAGATGATGCCGGTCGGGACACGCAGCACCAGGCTTGCGAGGCTGGAATCGGTGGTCATCAGGCGAGAGAGGGCAGACTTGAACATGTGTGGCTCCAGTGATCAGGGGATATGAGGTCTTTCAGATCAGTGTGTTTGATCGATGGAGCTACTATAGAATGGGGTTTATCAAAAAAATAACGGAGGATTCTGGTCTCAATGATCAGAATTTTTGAATCATGGTCTCTCCCATCACACTCGACGCCCTGCGCGTACTGGATGCCATCGAGCGGCGGGGCAGTTTCGCCGCGGCCGCCGAGACGCTGCACCGCGTACCCTCGGCGATTTCCTATTCGGTCCAGAAGCTGGAGGAAGAGCTGGGCGTGCCGCTGTTCGACCGCTCGCGTCGCAAGGCCGAGCTGACCGATGCGGGCCACCTGGTGTTGGCGCATGGGCGGCGCATTCTGTTGGCCACCGAGGAGATGACGGCGCTGGCGCGTCAGGCGGGAGCCGGCTGGGAGGTCGAGCTGCGTATCTGCGTCGATACCATTCTTGATCCGGAGGCGCTCTATCCGCTGTTGGAGGAATTCCAGGCCATCCAGCCGCGCACGCGGGTGGTGTTGAGCGAGGAGGTGATGGCGGGTGCCTGGGATGCGCTGCATGACAATCGCTGTGATCTGGTGATCGGCGCGCCCGGCGAGCCACCGGTGTCGGGGCTTGCGTGCCGGCGGTTCGGCGCAATAGAACCGGTCTTCGCCGTGGCGGCAGATCATCCGCTGACCCGGCTGGCGCAGCCGATTGCCATTGAGTCGCTGCAGGAGTATCCCACCGTGATCGTGGCGGACAGTTCGCGCAGTCTGCCCGGCCATTCTTCCGGCTTGCTGGATGGCCGCAGCCAGATCATCGTCAAGACCACGGCGCAGAAGATCGAGGTCCAGCGCAAGGGGCTGGGAGTCGGCTATCTGCCGCGGCATCGGATCCATCGCCATCTGGAGGAGGGCAGTCTGGCACTGCTGCAGCTGGAGACGGCGCGCGCGCCGATCGATCTCTCGCTTGCCTGGCGCAGTGGCCGTCAGGGCAAGGCGCTCAAATGGTTCCTCGAGCGCCTTGCCGCCCCCGGCATGGGCGAGGCCTTCGGCCTGTTGCCACGCGAGGCGGCGACTGACTTGCGTGGAGACTGAGCCGAGCAGACGCCCTCAGCCCCAGTCGAGCACCACCTTGCCCGACTGACCGGAGCCCATGATCTCGAAGCCCTGCTGGAAATCTGCGACGCCCAGGCGATGGGTGATGATGGGCGAGAGATCCAGGCCTGACTGGATCAGGCTGGCCATCTTGTACCAGGTTTCGAACATCTCACGGCCGTAGATGCCCTTGATGGTCAGCCCCTTGAAGATGACCTTGGTCCAGTCGATGGCCATCTCGCCGGGCGGAATGCCCAGCATGGCGATCTTGCCGCCATGATTGATGACATCGAGCATCTGCTCGACGGCGGAAGGCACGCCGGACATTTCCAGCACCACATCGAAGCCCTCATGCATGTCGAGCTCCGCCATCACCTCTTTCAGGGATTCGCGGCTGACATTGACGGTGCGGGTCGCGCCCATCTGCTCGGCCAGTGCCAGTCGATAGTCATTCACGTCGGTGATCACCACGTGGCGAGCCCCGATATGGCGGATGACCGCTGCCGCCATGATGCCGATGGGCCCGGCGCCGGTGATCAACACGTCCTCGCCGACCACATCGAACGCCAGCGCCGTATGCACGGCATTGCCGAAGGGGTCGAAGATGGCCGCCAGGTCATCGCTGATCTCATCCGGCAACTTGAAGAGGTTGTAGGCGGGCAGGGCGAGGTATTCGGCGAAGGCGCCGGGGCGGTTGACGCCCACGCCCTCGGTATTGCGACACAGATGGCGACGTCCGGCGCGGCAGTTGCGGCAATGGCCGCAGGTGATGTGCCCTTCGCCCGAGACACGGTCGCCGATCTCGTAGCCACGCACCTCGCTGCCCAGCGCGACGATCTCCCCCGCATACTCATGACCGGTGACCATCGGCACCGGCACGGTCGCCTGCGACCACTCATCCCATTGATAGATGTGCATGTCCGTGCCGCAGATCGCGGTCTTGCGGATCTTGATCAGCACATCGTTGTGGCCGATTTCCGGTACGGCCGTCTCGGTCATCCAGATGCCGGGTTCGGCCTTGAGCTTGGCCAGCGCCTTCATACATCACCTCCCGTCGTGGAGTCGATCACGCCCATCTCGCCCCCGATACACGTGAAGGCGGCAATGGCCGTCTCGATCTGCTCCGGGGTATGTGCCGCCGAGATCTGGGTGCGAATGCGCGCCTGTCCCTTGGGCACCACCGGGTAGGAAAAGCCGATCACGTAGATGCCGGCCTCCAGCAGGCGATTGGCGAAGTCTCCCGCCAGGCGTGCATCGCCGATCATCACCGGAATGATGGCGTGACCGGCACCCGCGAGGGTGAAGCCGGCCTCCTGCATGCCACGACGAAAGCGTTCGACGTTCTCCCAAAGCTTACGGCGCGCCTCGGCGCTGTCCTCGACCTTGTCCAGCGCCTTGAGGGTCGCCGCCACGATGGGCGGCGCCAGCGAGTTGGAGAACAGATAGGGGCGCGAGCGCTGGCGCAGCCACTCGACGATGGGCCCGCGCGCTGCCGTCACGCCGCCCGAGGCGCCGCCCAGTGCCTTGCCGAAGGTGGTGGTGATGATGTCGATCTGGTCCATCACGTCATGGTATTCGTGGCTGCCACGCCCGTTGGCCCCCACGAAGCCGGTGGCGTGGGAGTCATCCACCATCACCAGCGCGTCGTAGCGTCTGGCGAGCTCGCAGATGCCCTTGAGATTGGCGATCACGCCATCCATCGAGAAGACACCGTCGGTGGCAATCAGCTTGAAGCGTGCACCGGCGGCGTCCGCTTGCTGGAGACGGGCCTCGAGTTCGCGCATGTCATTGTTGGCATAGCGATAGCGGCTGGCCTTGCACAGGCGCACGCCATCAATGATGGAGGCATGATTGAGCGCATCGGAAATGATGGCGTCCTCAGGGCCGAAAAGTGTCTCGAACAGGCCTCCATTGGCGTCGAAACACGAGGAATAGAGGATGGCATCGTCCATGCCGAGAAAGGCCGCGAGGCGTTTTTCCAGCACGCGATGCTGATGGTGAGTGCCGCAGATGAAGCGCACCGAGGCCATGCCGAAGCCGTCACGCTCCAGCGCCTGTTGCGCGGCCGCGATCAGCTCGGGGCTATCGGCCAGGCCCAGATAGTTGTTGGCGCAGAAGTTGATCACCTCCGACCCTTGCCCCTCGTGTTCATCACCGCCCGCGACCCGCAGGCTGGCACGCTGGGGCGAGGTGATCTCGCGCTCCTGCTTGTAGAGGCCTTCTTCATGCAGCTCATTGATCTGACGGCTGAGGTGGTCGTGGAAACTTGCTGGCATGCGTCGCTCCTGTCTGTCGTGGTCCTGTTCGCTTCCGATGGTCGCTGAGCGCCTGCGGGAAACGTGATGGCACAGGCTTTCAGCGTAGTCGGGGTCTGTCAGCGGCGTGGTGCGGATCGTGCGCTCAGCTGGCCGGACGCTCCTTGAGTTCGTTGCCATCCTCGTCTTCAAAGGTCAGCCCCCAGCTGGTGACGGCGGCCAGCAGCATGATGGCCACGAGGAACCAGCCCTGGAAGACGAACGGGAAGACGGCGGTCGGCGAGACGGAGGGCAGCCAATCATAGGTGCCCTGCATGGACTGGATCGTCGACCAGCCCAGCAGTACTGGTGCCCCCCAAGGGAAGATGTAGCCCAGCGCAGAGGTCACGGCGTCCAGCATGTTGGCGCGGCGATAGCGATGGATGCGGTAGCGGGTGCCCAGCGCACGCACGAAGGGCGCGGCCGCGATCTCGGCGGCGGTATTGATGGTGATGGCGCTGTTGAGCAGCGCCACGATGCCCCAGATGGCCACTTCGGCGCGGCGCATCGATTGCTTGATCCAGCGCATCAGCAGGCGCGTGACATGCTCCATGGTGCCGCCGAGGGTCATCAGGTGGGCGGCACCGACGATCAGCAGAATCAGGATACCCATGTTGACGTAACCTTCGACGCCGCGAACCAATGCACCAGTCATGACGCCATCGGCCTCGGCATCGAAGGCGATGATCTGTGACAGGCTGCCGGTGCCGGCGATCAGCATGACAGGAATGGCGAGCAGGATGCCCCAGGTCAGAGAGGTCAGCAGGTGCTGTCCACGGAGTGCCAGTATCAGCACCAGTGCAAAGGGCGCCAGCATGATCAGCCCCGCTGGATCGGCGGCCTCCTGCATCGATTGAACCGCCGCGGGGTCGGTGATGCCGCCTTGCTCGCTGCCGCCGAAGATCACGAACAGCGCCAGCGCCGGCAAGGCTGCCGCAATCGAGTACTTGAAGCGGCTTTTCACCACGCCGGGGACATCCGCGCCCTGGGTCGTGGCGGAGACGATGGTGGTGTCTGACACCGGGGCCAGGTTATCGCCGAAGATGGCACCGGACAGTATCGCGGCAAACAGCAGGGTGGGGTCACCGCCCACCGCGATGCCGGCCGGATACATCAGCGTGCAGAAGGCGACCGTGGTGCCGTAACCAGTCCCGACAGCGGTCGAGAACACGGCTGCGAGCAGGAAGGTGAGCCCGACGAACCAGCCGCCGGTCATGTCCGAGATGCCGCCCAGCCAGACAAGCCCTTCGACCAGTCCCCCGACTTGCAGAACCTGAGCGAACATCCCGGCATAGAACCAGGCGACGATGGCGACCACCCCGATGGGCTGCGTCAGCCCATCGAACAGCCCGTTGGCATAGTCCTCCCAGCGACTGGTGCAAAAGAACAGGCCGAGGGTCAGCCCGAACAGAGCCCCCATGACCAGGCCGATTTCAGAGGACAGCCCCAGCACGCTGGTCGTGATTGCCCAGACGACAAAGAAGATCAACGGGATGGCGGCGCCCCAGGCGCCGAAGCGGAATGTCAGCGAAGGGGGGGCAGGCGCTGCGTGTGAGGCGTCATTGGGCGGGTGAGCAGCGTTCTGCTGCCCATGATCGTGCTGGGAAGTCGGGGGCATGTCATTACCTGTCTACGTCATTGTGATTGTTGGGTGACTACTTGAGGCAGGCGCTGGGCAAGACGATCTTCCGCATGGCAAGGCAATTGCTTCACCTTGCATCGGATTGCACTCGGCACATGCCTGAGCGCAATAACGATGTTCTCGATGGCCCTGTCAGCAATACAAACGCCAGCAAGGCTTGTGGATGTTTGATGTCTTGCCAGCATGAAGCGCTGAAAATCCAGCGTTCTGCCAGTCATTTCAGCCTATCAATTTGTGCTGATGGACTGTCAATGCGGCGAAGGCGCAAGACGTGTCGTTCGTGGCTGGTAGCGAAAAAAGGTGTTCATCAGACGTGACACGGCCCTGCACCTCGTTAGAGGGCAGGGCCGTTGTGTTGGACAGACTGCATCGCATCAGTACGCGCTGCGACGCCTCTCACGCCATGGCGATTCAGCGCTGGGTGAGTGGCGCTGGTGACGGGGCGGCGCGGGTGGCGCGATCACGGCGTACGCGGATCACGAAGGCGATCACCAGCGCGAAGATACCGAAGGCGACCGGGATCGCGGCGACCGAGATCAGGCTCAGCAGGGTCTTGTAGACATCGCCGCCCAGCCAGCTGACCACGACAGCCAGGGCCGCCATGGAGACGATCCAGAAGGCGCGTGAGCGTTTGACGGTCAGCATCTCGCACACCAGGCCCGCGGAGTCGGCGCTGGTGATGAAGAACAGCAGGATGTTGAGCGTCAGGATCAGGGACAGCAGGCCGCTGCTGTCGATGGTGTCGATCAGCTTGAACACGTCATCGACGCCCAGGCTCAGGCTGCCGAGCCCGAAGACCACGAACCACAGGCACGAGAACAGGGTCGGCACCAGCATCACGCCCAGCACCATGCCACGCAGGGTGCGGCCCTTGGAAATGCGGGCGATGAAGACGCCGGTGAAGATGAACCAGCCATACCAGGCCGCCTCGAAGGAATACAGCCAGTCTGCCAGCCATGTCTTGCGCTCCGGATCGCCCAGGCCGATATCGGTGGCCATCGCGGGGTACTTGAGCAGGTATTCCGGCACCAGGCGCACGAAGGTGGAGAGGATATCGCCGGGCACGGTCAGCACCAGCACGCCGAGCATCAGGATGATCGCGAACAGGGTGTTGTAGTTGCTCAGCCACTTGATGCCGCGCTTGAGGCCCGAGGCGGAGGAGATGATGGCGCATACGGCCAGTACGCAGATGATCAGGGTCGGGCTGAACTCGATGCCGACCAGCTTGACCAGCCCCTGCTGGATCGGGGTGGTCGCGTAGGTGAAGGACAGCGACAGGCCGATGACGGTGGAAACGACGAGGCTGATCAGGTTCAGCTTGCTCCACAGGCCGTTGCCCAGCAGTTCTTCGGCGGGCTTGGCCATCTTCATGTTGTACATGGCGTGGGCGAAGAGCGCGCCGATGGCCAGATAACCGGCCCAGGCGAGCAGACCCCAGTGATTGAAGGCGTTGAGCAGCGCCATGTCGGTACTCAGGCCGGCATCGGTGTGATATTTGGGTTCCAGCACGCCCCAGGTGAGCAGGCCGATGCCCATGCCGGTGGCGAACAGCATGCCCATCCAGCTCAGGGTATGGAATTCAGGGTCGCCTTCGCCGAAGCGCAGCTTGCCCAGCGGGGTAAAGCAGACCGCGACCAGCAGCAGCGAGACGGCAAAGGCCGGCCAGGTGAACAGGAAGCCGAAGTTGCCGATCACCGAGCCCTTGATCAGGTCGAGACTGGCCAGAAATCCTTCGGGAAACAGGGTGGCGGCAGCGATCAGCAGCGCGATCACGCAGACGGTCGCGATCGAGGTCAGGTACTGCTCCTTGCCACAGGCCGAGTTTCCCAGTCCGCAGATGTCGTCAGCGGAGTGCGCGTTCTGTTGTTCATGATTTGACTGTCCAGAGACGGACTGTTCAGAAGCAGGCTGTGCAGAGGGCGAGTGGTGGGTCATTGTGCGAGTCCTGATGTTGTTATTGTCGTGGCAGGCAACGTGATGCGGGAATGAGATGACGCGTTGAAGAGGCCGATGCTGAGCTCCTGTGAATGGCAAGGACCTCATAAGACTATCCGTACTGGGTAAGCAGTTTTGGATATGCACGACAACTAATTGGCTTGTTGCGACATGACGGCCCACTCCAGCGCGATATCGGCAGGCATGAGCTTGATGTGTTGCCCAACGCGACTCGCCGAGCCGCCCCTGTGACGGGATGGCTCGGCGAGTGGGGGTTGGCAGGACCGGTCTGGCAGAACATGTCATGCCAGTGAGGCTTCATGTGGGGACTGACACAAGTTCAGGCTTACTCTCAGCCTCGAGCTCAGGCCTGGCCTCTGCCCGGCTTCGGCTTGCCGAGTTTCATGAGGGCGATGCCGGATTCCTGGCATAGCGCTACCAGAAGGCCCAGCGTCATCGCCACGATCACGAAGCTCATCGGCAGGGCGGCAGCCATCAGGATGGTCTGCAGCGCCTTGAGCCCGCCCGCCATCAGCAACGTACCGGCCACCAGTCCGATGCAGATGCCCCAGAAGATGCGGTGGCGCGCCAGCGGTTCTTCATCGCCCAGCGACAGGATGGTCGTGACCACCAGGGTGCTGGAATCCGAGCTGGTCACGAACCAGCTGATCAACAGGAAGATCAGTAGAGACGACAGGATGACGCTCAGCACGCTATTGCCCGCCAGGGCATCGGCGGTGGCGAACAGCGCTTCGGGCAGATTCCAGTTGCGCACCAGCGTCATCAGCTCGCCGCTGCCGACCCCCATGCTAGCCGTCAGCTCCTGATACAGGCCGGTGCCACCGAACAGTGCCTGCCAGATGAAGATGATCAGCGGCGGGGCGATCAGCACGCCCAGAATGAATTCCCGCAGGGTGCGGCCCTTGGAGATGCGGGCGATGAACAGCCCGATGAACGGGGCCCACGCCAGCCACCAGGCCCAGTAGAAGATGGTCCAGCCGACCTGCCAGCTGTTTTCTCCCGCGGTCTCGGCGACCCACAGCCCCATCGGCACCACATCGCGGAGATAGGCCAGTAGCGTTTCGCCGAACAGCGAGATCAGCCACAGCGTCGGGCCGCCGATCAGGAAGCTGCCGACCACGAGAACCGACACGCCGATGTTCAGCTCGGAGATGAAGCGAATCCCGCGCTTGATGCCGGATACCGCCGAGGCGATCGAGATTGCACTGATCGCGACGATCAGCGCCAGCTGGGTGCCGATGCCGGCATCCAGGCCGGTAAGGCGATTGAGGCCCACCGCGATCTGGCTGACGCCCAGGCCCAGTGAGGTGGCGATGCCGAACACGCAGCCCAGCACGCCCATGATGTCGACGGCATGGCCGATCGGGCCGTAGATGCGATCACCGATCAGCGGATAGAGCGCGGAACGCAGCGCCAGCGGCAGTTTCCTGCGATAGGCGAAGTAGGCCAGTGTCATGCCGACCATGCCGTAGATCGCCCAACCATGCAGCCCCCAGTGGAAGAAGGCCACCTTGAGCGCCTCGACGGCGCGGGCGTGATCCATGGCGGTCGCGCCGGCCAGATCCGCATGCGGGTTGTTCGGGTAGCCGAAGCCACCGGAATTGTCGAAATAGAACATCGGCTCGGCGACACCGAAGAACAGCACGCCGATGCCGACACCTGCCGAGAGCAACATCGAGATCCAGGTGAAGCGTGAGAACTCCGGGGCGCTGTCCTTGGGACCGAGGCGCAGGCTGCCCCACGGCGAGCACACCAGTACCAGCGACAGGGCGATCATCGCGACCACCAGCACCAGGTAGTAGGTGCCGAAGGTATGTTCGATCCAGCTGCGCGCGGCACCGAAGATCGCGGCCGCCCCATCGGGAGAGAGGCCGGCCCCGACGACGAACGCCAGCAACAGGCCGGCCGAGGTCAGGGTCATGCCCTTGTGCATGCCCTTGAGCGGACCGCTGGTTTCCACCTGGATATGTGCCGTGAGGGCATTGTTCTGCGAAGGGTGTGGTGCGGGATCACCGAGTGGATCATGGTCTGTCGCTGCCATGAGAAGACTCCTGAATTGTTGTAGTTGTTGTGTGAGCTGTCGTTCTAATGCTGTTCGAGCTGTCGTTCTAATGCTGTTCGAGCTGTCGTTCGTGCTGCGGCCTGAGTGCCTTGAGGCTGATTACATTGAAGCCCTGAGTGCGGAATCGATACGGGCAAGGCCGGTGGCTAAAGTGGGGGTGGGATTCTCGTTCAGGCCAATGCCGGGGATGGCCAATCTCGAGAGCGCCAAGAGTGTCATGCGTACCTGGCTAGGCACTTTTGCTGTCAGTGTCCTGTCAGCAACGCAACCGGTTGTCAGGCTGAGGGTTGCGCCTTTCCAGACTAGTCAGGCGCGGTGCGTGGACGTTGGAGGTAAGCGACGCCTGCTTGCCACAACACGACGTGAAGAGCATGCAAAAGACGCCAGAAATGACAATGCCCGCTCAGGTGTTGGCCTGAGCGGGCATTGATGACGCGTGGGTGACACGATTGTGACGCTATGGTCACGCGATTCTTATGCTGTGGTCACACACATTCTAATAAATGCGGGCCAGTGAGCCTGTGATCTCGGTGCAATTGCCGAGAGAGCCGTGGCGCTTTTGCTGAGAGCGCCATGTTGCCTTCTCTACGCTTGCATTATGAAACCTTACATTCCGAAACCACTGGCAGAGGGCCTAGCCCGCGTTGGTCTGGCTGACCGCTCGCGGCGTGGCTTGCGGGCCGGTCTTCGGCTGACGACGCGACGTGATCATGCTGCGCGATTCATCGACCAGCGCGACCAGCAGGCCAAGCGTCATGGCGAGGATCACGAAGCTGACCGGCAGGGCAGCAGCCATCAGGACCGTCTGCAGCGCCTTGAGCCCGCCTGCCATCAGCAGCACCGCCGCGACGGAGCCGATGCAGACACCCCAGAAGATGCGGTGACGCGGCAGCGGGTCTTCATCGCCCATCGACAGGATGGTGGTGATGACCAGGGTGCTGGAGTCCGAGCTGGTCACGAACCAGCTGATCAGCAGGAAGATCAGCAGCGATGTAAGCACGGTGCTGAGAATGTCATTGCTCACCAGCGCATCGGCGGTAGCGAACAGTGCCTCTGGCAGATTCCAGTCGCGAATCATGCCCATCAACTGGCCAGTGCCCGGGCCCATGGCCGCGTTCAGCTCCTGATGCAGCGCGGTGCCGCCGAACAGGGTCTGCCAGATGAAGATGATCAGCGGCGGGGCAATCAGCACGCCGAGGATGAACTCACGCAGGGTGCGGCCCTTGGAGATACGAGCGATGAACAGACCGATGAACGGCGCCCATGCCAGCCACCATGCCCAGTAGAAGATGGTCCAGGCATCCTGCCAGTCGCGCTCGACCGGCGTGCTCGCGACCCACAGCCCCATGGGGATGACGTCACGTACGTAGGAGACGACCGTCTCGCCGAACATGCTGATCAGCCATAGGGTCGGGCCACCGATCAGGAAGCTGCCGACCACGATGACGGACACGCCGACATTCAGCTCGGAAATGATGCGGATGCCGCGCTTGACGCCGGAGACCGCCGAGGCGATGGAAATGACGCTGATGATCGCGATCAGCACGACTTGGGTGCCGATACCCGAGTCGATACCGGTCAGGCGGTTGAGGCCGACGGCGATCTGACTGACACCCAGCCCCAGTGAGGTAGCGATACCGAACACGCAGCCCAGTACCCCCATGATGTCGACGGCATGGCCGATGGGGCCGTAGATGCGGTCACCGATCAGGGGATAGAGCGCGGAGCGCAGTGCCAGCGGCAGATTGCGGCGATAGGCGAAGTAGGCCAGCGTCATGCCGACGATGACATAGACCGCCCAGCCGTGCAGACCCCAGTGGAAGAAGGCCAGCTTGAGAGCGTCGACGGCGCGGGCGTGATCCATCGCCATATGGCCGGCGAGGTCAGCGTGCGGATTGTTGGGATACCCGAAGCCGCCGGAGTTGTCGAAGTAGAACATCGGTTCGGCGACGCCGAAGAACAGGATGCCGATCCCGACGCCTGCCGAGAGCAGCATCGAGATCCAGGTGAAGCGCGAGAATTCAGGGCGGCTATCCGGCGCGCCCAGGCGCAGCTTGCCCCAAGGGGAGAAGACGAGGGCAATGCACAGGCCGATCAGGCCGACGATGGTCACCAGGTAATAGGTGCCGAAAGTGGATTCGATCCAGGCGCGCGCGGCGCCAAACAGGCTGGAGGACAGCTCGGGAGCCAGACCGGTGGCGAGAACGAAAAGCAGCAGCAGGCCGGCGGAGGTCAGGGTCATGCCCTTGTGCATGCCCTTGAGCGGGCCGGAGGTCTCGACGCGCAGGCTCAGGTCCGGCGAATGGTAGCGCTGAGAACCGACGACTGCCGCGGCGCTGCCGTCTGAGGTGGTGTTGTTATCGGTGGCGTTTTTGGTACTGGCGTTTTTAGTACTGGAATTGTCAGGTGAGGCGGGGTCAGGCTGAGGTGGGGTCACGCAATATCTCCTGTTCGAGCTGGTCGTAGGGCCAGCGTTCCCTGTCGCGGTCACGGCGGAATGACCGTTCATCTGTCGCGAAAAATTGTTGTCGATAAGGCAACGAGATGAAGACGTGAATGCTTGTCGAGAGGCGCGGGAAGACGCTAACTCCCTCAAAGCATTACAATATATTATGTATGGAATTGATTTTGATGGCTACAGCTTCTGGAAAATTGGCTGTGTCAGAAAAGCGCGTTCGCCAGCGAGCCCATTCGGTCACGCAGGCTCATTGGCAAGGGCTATCGCGCAGGGGTGTCGCGGCTGTCCGAGAGGCAGAAATCATGCAATGATATTCTTGACGTGAAACGACTCTTGATTGTCTTAAAGCGACAATATTGGTCGTCTGCTGGACGTTTTCGGGATAGCATTCCGGCGATGGAGGGGCGTGAGCGGAGCCTACACCTCAGGCGCTTGCCCTCACGACGTCATTGACGCTGCTTGCGCTCATTCGCCGGGCAGGGCGGATTCATCTTCTCACTCTCTGGAGCCACTGAACGATGCGACTCGATTACATCGGCCCGCTACCGGAAACCATCGGGTTTCTCTTGCTGCCACGCTTCTCGATGATGGCGTTCTTCGCGGCCGTGGAGCCTCTGCGCATCGCCAATCGCATCAGTGGCAAGCCGCTGTTTCGCTGGTTGCTCATCAGTGAGGATGGCCAGCCGGTCACGTCTTCCAGTGGCATGACGCTGGTCGCCGACCACAGCATTCTCGATATTCGCTCCCTGCCTTCGCTGGCGGTATGCAGCGGTTTCGAGCCCGAGGCGCACCTCAATCGCGCCTTGACGGGCTGGCTGCATCGTCTCGATGGCGGAGGCTGTGTGCTGGGCGGCCTGGATACCGGCTGTTTCCTGCTGGCGGCGGCAGGACTGCTGGACGGTGAGCGTGTCACGCTGCACTGGGAAAGCCTGCCGGCGTTTCGTGAGCGATTCCCGACCATCAGTACCTCGGATGAGCTGTTCGAGCTGGGCGCGCGGCGCTTCTCCTGTGCCGGTGGGGCAGCCGCGATGGACATGGCGCTGGATGTGATTGCCCGCCGACACGGTACGGCGCTGGCGGTGGATGTCTCGGAGCAGCTGGTACACGACCGCATGCGCACGCGGACGGACCAGCAGCGCATGACGTTGGCGCGCCGCCTGGGCACCCACAAGCGCCAGCTGGTCGATGCGGTCGCCCTGATGGAGCAGAACCTGGACACCCCATTGTCGCTGGAGGAGCTGGCGAAGCGCTGTCGCGTCTCGCTGCGCCAGTTGCAGCGCCTGTTCGAGCAGGAGCTGTCGACCTCGCCGCGGGCCTGGTACCTGCGGCTGCGCCTGGAGCGGGCGCGGCATCTGCTCAAGGAAACCGACCTCGATATTCTCTCGGTCGGGCTGTCGAGCGGTTTTACCTCCAGCTCCAGCTTCTCGCGTGCCTACCGCAACCACTTCGGGCATTCCCCGCGCCAGACGCGCTGAGACCTGGCCAAGGGCGCTTCTTTCAACACAAGGGCGCTGCTTTCAACAATTGCTGCAAGTTCGTGCGCCACCTTGCCTGCGTTCGGCTCTCACCACTGGCTTTTGCCGGCGGTCCTCATGCGGCTGTCATACCCGCGTGTCAAAACGTGATCTGATGGGAAAGGCTGCCAGAAAGCGGGTATCCACGCCTTGAGGTGCCATGCTGTCGGGCAGGGTGCGTCTTGTGCTGGATGAAGTACGAGGTTTCAGCCGGCGTTTGCCGCAGGTGAGTGATAGCTGCGTGTGGCCTGCAGAGGCATGAGAGCGACTTTCGCAATGACAAGGGGATGGGGAATGAAGCATCTGACAAGCAAGCTGCTATTGGGGAGCGCCATCGCCTTGATGGCCTCCACGACCGCCGTGGCTCACGGCACCGACATGAGCGAGCGCCTGGCAACTATCAAGACGATGTTCGATGCCGATAGCGTCGTGGCAGGCCCCGAGGTGGTGGATTGCACGCTTTCCGGCGGCACCGAGACCCAGTGTTTCAGCATCACGCTCAAGAACTCGCTGGCCGCCGATGAGATGGGCCCCTGGTGCCCGGGCAATATCTCGGACACTGCTGATGAGGGCGGTATCTGGGTGCGCGACGGCACCCAATACGACGTAGATGGCGCCTTCATCGAGAATCTGGCCACGTTCTATGATGACCCCGAGTGGCAGTTGTTCGATGAGGGCACCGGCAAGGTTCACGTCACCGATACCAGGACCGCGTGCGATCAGGCGGCGCGGCCGGATGTGGCCGAGGAGTACAACAACTACTGCGTGGAATGCCGCACGGAATACATGGAAGAGGTCGTCGAGACCACCTATGTGCTGCCCTTGGTGCCTGTTGCCCGTCAGGATGAGGCGACAGGGCGCACGCCAGGCCCACGGGGTATCGCCTTCAACGGCGTTAGATTCGATGCCGCAGCGCCGCAGGATGCGATTCTCGCTGCCCATACTCTGGCCCCGTTCGACGATTGCGGGGGGCATGTGAATCTGCACGTGGGCTATCACTACCACGGTGCCAATGGCTGTAGCCCCAAGCAGCAGACGTCTGAAGCGGATGCCCCGATGATCGGCTTCGCGATGGACGGTTATCCGATTCTGGCCAAGCTGACCGGAGATGACGCTGAAAAGGCCGAGCTGGATGCCTGCAGCGGTCACGTCGCTCAAGGGATCGGCTATCACTATCACGGCAACAGTGCCGAGAAGAACGAGATTCTGGGCTGCTTCAAGGGCGAGATCGGCTGTGCGCTCGACTCGCCGGATGCGGTCTGCAAGGCAGATGAACGCCCGGCAGGTGGGCCGCCCGAGGGCGGGCCTGAAGGGCAAAAGCCTCACGACGAGGCCTGATGCCGAAGGCTTCTCTTGTGTGACTGGGGGAGCCCTTGCGAGTGCAGGGGTTGCCTCGGGTTGTCGGCGTGGTTGCGGCTTTTTGACATATTGCCTGCACACTCTGGCGGCACCCTGCGTTCATCCGCACGAATACACAAGGAACGAGCATGATGAAGCTTTCTGGTCTCTCTGGCGTGAGTCAGGCCATCGCCCGCAGTGGCGCAATGTTTGCCATCACCGGTGCCCTGCTGGCAGTCAGTGCCGTGAGTGCGGCGCAGCAACCGCCGCGCGGCAAGCCGCCTCAGGAAGCGTTGGAGGCATGCATCGCCAAGCAGGTGGGAGACCAGTGTCAGATTCAGGTGCAAGGTCAGCAGGATCTGATCCCCGGTCAGTGCATCGCACCCCCCGAGGGCGGCCCTGGCCCGGGTGCATCAGGTGACGCGCCGGCCGATGGCGGTGAAGGTCTTGCCTGCCTGCCCGAGGGTGCCAAGCCGCCGGGCGGCCCAGCGGAACGCTGAGGCTGAAGGCGCCTGCGCCGCATGCACCGTGAATGCTTCGCCCGCCACTCTGATGATGTTGCATGGAATCAGAGGGCGGGCGTTGCTGTCTGTGGCGCCGGTTGTCAGCGCTGGCTTGTAGACTGAAGCGCTCTCTTTTGCATGCGTTCTGGTTGATTCACCCTTTCTGTCGCGGTGACATCTTGCGCTTACCGCGATGTTCAAGCGTCCTGTCAGGAGTCATTGAATGACCATCACACCTCCTCATCGTGCAACTGCCGTGCGGCACAAGGCACGCTTGCCCGCTGCTGTGCTGTCAGCATCGGTCGCGATGCTGATGGCCGGCGCGGCTCACGCTGAAGTCGTGCCGAGCCAATTCTCCTCGGCCGCGCTGGTGAAAGCCCCTGAAACGGTGAGCTGTACGCTGGAAAATGGCACGCAGACCCAGTGCACCCGTCTGGTAGTCAAGTACAAGCCGGACGGCCTGAAAACCGGCCCGTTCTGCCCGCCATCTCTGGATGACGTGGGCGGTATCTGGGACTGGGATGGCGAGAACTCGGGCCTGTATCGGCTGGATCGCGCCTTCTTCGAGATGCTCGATACGCTCGGCTTCCATTTCCATGATGACGACGAAACGCTCCACATCATGACGGACCTGAGCAAGAGGCCGGTCGAGGCCAACAACTGCCTCAACGTGGCCGAGGATGAAAGTGTCGAGATGACCGTGCTGCTGCCCCTTGAGCCGGTCAAGGCTGACGAGCCCACGCCGCTGGGCACCGTCGCCAAGATCGGCCTCGCCCTGGATGGCGTGCCGATCTTCGCTGACGCCCCGTCAGTGCTGGATACCGGCAACCTGCCGGCGCTGGATACCTGCGGCGGGCATGTCGATCCCGGTGGCTGGTATCACTGGCATGCCACGGCGACCGATATCGACACCCTCTATGATGAGCACGGTGTTGATGCCCACTGTCAGCTGCCACAGAGCCATACCGCCCAGTTCGCCTATGCCTTCGATGGCTATCCGATGTTCGGCACCCAGGACGCCGGCGGCAGCGCCCCGACGGACCTCGACAGCTGCAATGGTCACTTCGGCCCGACCGAGCGCCACCCCGAGGGCGAGTACCATTATCACGCCACCGACGAGTTCCCGAATCTACCCAAGTGCCTCAAGGGCGTGGTCGCCAAGGACAACTTCGTGACCACGGCCAGCATGGGCATCGGCTCGCCGCGCATACCGGGCCAGGGCCCCGGCCCGGGTGGGCCGGAGAAGGATACGTCTGATCGCCCGGAGTCTGATCAGCCGTCAGAGGCCCCGTCTCAGGCATCCAGCGAGCAGTAGAGGCGGTTGTTTATCAGGCTGCTGACTGCCAGCTTAGGACGGCAGCTTGGGGCGGCAGCTTGGGGCGGCAGCTTGGGGCGGCAGCTTGGGGCGGCAGCCTGGCGCGCCACCTTGCCGACAGTCGCGCGGACTGCCTCAGCACAAGCGCTGCATGAAATAGCGTGCTGTATGAAGAAGCCCTGCGGCCATGCGAGAGACCTGCATTGCCGCGGGGCTTCATGCTTTTCACCGAAGGATTGTTACCTCATGACGTTCACCCGCTTTTCGGCGCCGCGACTCACGCGGGCAGCCATCTCTCGCCTGGGCCTGTTGCTGGTCATGTTCTCCGGGGCTGCGCATGCCCATGTCGATACCGATTCGGTCGGCGGCTTTGCCGCGGGCTTCCTGCATCCCCTGACCGGGCTTGATCACTTCACGGCCATGGTGGCGGTGGGCCTGTGGGGCGTGATTCTGGGGCGGCCCGCCACCTGGCTGCTGCCGGTCGTCTTCCCGATGATCATGGCGCTGGGCAGCGTGGTCGGCATCGTGGGCCTGGCGCTGCCTGGCATCGAGATCGGTATCGCGCTTTCCGCGCTGGTGCTCGGCGCCTTCATCGTGTGGCGGGTCGCATTGCCGCTGTGGCTCGCCTGTCTGGTGGTCTCGGTGTTCGCGATCTGTCATGGCTACGCCCACGGGGCGGAATTGCCCCTGGCCTCTGATCCCTTCGCCTTCGCGATGGGCTTCATGTTGGCCACCGGCAGTCTGCATGCCGCCGGTATCGGCGTGGGCGTAGTGGCAGAGCGCTTTCATCAGGGCGTGTTGCTACGGGTACTGGGCGCAGTGACGGCGCTGTTGGGTGTCTACTTCCTGATGGAGGCCCTGGCATGATGATATGGGATCAATGGCTGTTGGGTGTTCGCGCCGCCACCGGAAGTCCGGTGATCCTGTATCTGCTGCTGACGGCCAGTCTGGTGGGCGTTGCCTGTCAGAGCCGCTTCACGACTGGTGAGTGGCTGCGCGGTGTTCTGCGTCTGATCAATGCCATGGTGCTGGGAATCGTGGTGGCGCTGTACGCGCCGGATTCGCTGGTGATGGCAGTGGTGGGCTTTGCGATCGTCACGGCCTTGCTGGTGTCGATTCATCTACCGCTGCGCACGCTGTGGGGCAGGGCGCTGATGGCGCGTGTCCCGGCAACGTTGTCGGGGCTGGTGGTCGCCCTGCTGTTCGTCGGGCATGACGTGGCCACTACCCCAGTGGCAATACTACTGGGCGTAATGACGGCCATACTCCTCATCGTTGTCGCCGGCTGGGGGATTCTTGCACTGGCCGGGCGCTTGCTCCCCGAGTCGGCTTTCGTCATCGCCCAACGCGTGCTGGGCGCCTGGCTGGTTGCCATCGGCGTGATGACCCTGACATTCATCGTCATGCAGTGGTAGTGCCTGCTGTTCGAGCCGGCATCGGAACCACCACAAGAACCCAAGAACCACCACACGTGAAGTTGCCCAAGGTTGGGCTTGGGGCGGCCATCGGGCCGCTCTCTTCAAGGAGTCTGGATCGGATTCCATCGCCAGGACATCAAAGGAGGAGGCATGTCATCCACCGATCAGAACTCGCATGGACGAGGGCGCGTCATGCGTCGTTCCATTGCGCTGGGCATGGCGACTGCGCTTCTGGCGCCGTTGGCATTTCACGCTGCGCAGTCTATCGCCAATGACCCGGCATCACTGACAGCCAGGCAGAAGACGCGCTGTGATGCAGTGAAAGCCTCGGTGAAGGACGCCGGCTTTGACGATTCGGTGTCGGTCAGCTGTCACGATGGCAAGGCATTGATTGCTTCGGACACCTGGCCGGACCACGAGATGATGACCGGCATCGTCGGCATCAATGAGCAGGTACCGGTACCTGCCAAGGGTTACGCATCGCCCGTAGTGCTGGAGCCCAAGATGCGCGGCAGTGAGGAGACACCTTATACGCGTGATGCTGCGCTGGGTGTGGCCGTCAATGGCGTGCCGATCTACGACTACACCGGGGGCGGCGAGATGAGTCAGAACGACCTCGCAAGCTACCAGGCAGACAACGATACCCTGGCCACCAAACAGCTGGATGCCTGCGGTGGGCATTCCGGGCGTGGCGATGATTACCACTATCATGTCAAACCCACCTGCATGATCGACAGGATGAAGAATGCCGATGACAACCCCATCATCGGTTGGGCGCTGGATGGGTACCCCATCTATGGCGACGATAATCCAGATGGCAGTCATATCGCGAACGAAGCGCTGGATATCTGCAATGGCCAGCCGGACAAGACCTTTGGCTATCGCTACCACACTTCGCAGAAGGCGCCCTATATCGTGCAGTGCCTGATGGGGAAAGTGCCTGACCAGAAGGACTTGCCACGTGTAGCGCCATTGTCAGTCGCAAACGATACCAGCGATGCCAATAGCCGTGGGCGTCCTGCCGGGACACCTCCGCAGGGCGGCGTGGAAGACCTCGTCTTTACCCAGCAGGAAAGCGGCAAGCGCAGCATGGATTACATCTATCACGGTGAAGCCTATTACATTCGCTATACGCCCAGCGACACGCCCGATTGCTATGACTTTGAAACGCGTACCGTGACAGATGGTGGAGACGTCAAGACAGGAGAGTACTGCCGATGAGTCATGCAGAGTCGTGCAGGTCAGCAAGCAAGTCTTCGGGCAATCTGTCGGGCGAGTTCTCAAGTGCTTGGCAGACGCGTCTCGCGCGTGGGATGGCCCTTGGGCTTTGTACGTTGGCCCTTGCCGGGCCCATGGCCAAGCCTGTGCTTGCACAAGGCGACCTCACGCTCACCAGTCCTGCGTTCAGTGATGACGGCTGGTTGCCGGATGACCTGAAATGCACTCGTGACGGCGGCGATGGCGTCACACCCCCACTGACATGGGGGGATGTGCCTGACGGCACACAGAGCCTTGCCCTCATCATGCATCACTATCCCAAAGGCACTGTCGAAGGACGTGACGCTCCCAGCCAGTATTGGCTGCTGTGGAATCTTCCGGCAGATACCCACGCCTTGCCGCGCGGCAACCCGGCGTCGTTGGGGGATGAGGGCGCCGACAAGGACAAGAAACGTATCGGGTATACGCCGCCTTGTTCACCTCCCGGTCCCGAGGGCTCATATCACGAATACATGATCACGCTGTATGCCTTGAAAGCACCGCTGGATTCGCTGCCGAATCATGACGACATGAGCGTGAACTGGGAGACGATGACCGAGGCGCTCAAGGGCAAGGTCATTGATTCATCCTCCATCACCTTGCGCAACTGAGCAGATGATGGACGCAAGACAGCCCCTGCAAGCCAAGAAGACCGATCGCTATTCACCACGAAAGGAACCCTCATGCGCACATTACTGACCGCCGCCCTCATTTTTGCTGCTGCACCTGCCTTTGCTGATTCACACGCCAAGGATGCGCATGCGGAAAAGCCCAAGGCCGGTCCTCAGAGTGGTACCAGACTCAAGGCCGAGGTATGGGCCGATAACTGGTTTGAAATGTACGTCAATGGCGAGAAGGCGATGCAAGACAGCGTGCCGATCACCTCTGAGCGCTCTTTCAATTCAGAAACCGCCATCATCGAGACGCAATTCCCGGTGACTATTGCCATCGAGGCCAGGGACTTCAAGGAGAATGACTCAGGCCTTGAATATATCGGCACCGATCGTCAGCAGATGGGCGATGGCGGCATGATCGCCCAGTTCCGTGATGCAAAGACAGGTGACGTCATCGGTGTCACCAACAGCGACATGCATTGTCTCGTTGTACATCACGCACCGGTGAAGACTTCCTGCGAAGACGAAAGTGACCCACAAGCGGGTGAGGGTGCTTGTGCCTTCGAGGAAACCACGGTTGATGATGATTGGACCGCCCCGGACTTCGACGATAGCGACTGGCCGGCTGCCATTGAACACGCTGCCAGCGACGTCAGCCCGAAAGATGGCTATGACGATATCGACTGGGACGACAACGCCAGGTTCGTCTGGGGCGACAGCCTCAAGCAGGACAACACGCTGCTGTGCCGCATGACTATCGAAGGCTGATCTGCGCGTACCGTTGTAACAATAAAAAGGCGCCCCTGCGAAAGCAGGGGCGCCTTTTTATTGCGCTCATCTCAGAGATGGAGCTGGAAGTTACTTGCTCCAGGCGCCTGTGATGGGCTTGGAGAAGTGCGCCAGTACGGCGATCATGCAGACTTCGATCGACATGGAACAGCAGATGTGGCCGAGGGTTTCGCTCCACAGTTCATAGCCGTTGAGGTTCTATAGCCAACCAGTCGTTTCGCCGCCAAATTAGGCCGGGTTACGGAAGCCGAATGGCTACGCGGTGTCCTGCGTCTGATCAATGCCATGGTGCTGGGAATTGTGGTGTCACTGTACGCGCCGGACTCGCTGGTGATGGCGGTCGTGGGCTTTGCGATCGTCACGGTCTTGCTGGTGTCGATTCATCTACCGCTGTGCACGCTGTGGGGAAGGGCGCTGATGGGGCGTGTCCCGGAAACATTGTCGGGGCTGATGGTCGCCCTGCTGTTCGTCGGTCATGACGTGGCCACCAAGCCCGTGGCAATACTGCTGGGAGTGATGATGGCCATACTCCTCATCGTTGTTGCTGGCTGGAGAGTTCTTGCGTTGGCCGGTCGCTTTCTCTCCGAGTCGGCTTTCGTAATCGCTCACCGTTTGCTGGGCACCTGGCTAGTCGCCATCAGCGTGATGACACTGACCTTCATCGTGATGCAGTGGTGAGGCTGGCCTCTTGCATTATCAGGCTGCTCGCCCCCATTGCATGAGGATGCCCTCAGTAAGCCCCAAGGAATGGAGCGCGTATGCAGTTCATGAAATATGCCAAGCAGTTGGCGCGGAACCCGCTGGGTATCATCGCGTTGTTCATCTCGTTGATTTATGGCTTCGCGAGTCTGCTGCTGAATTCGGCGGCCGAGACGCTGACGCTGGCGGAGCGTTGGCCGTTGATCGGTTTCATCGTGGTGTTTCCGCTGCTGGTGCTGGCGGTGTTCTATCGACTCGTGACCCATCACCACGGCAAGTTATATGCGCCGGGGGATTACGACAAGGACCGCTCCTTCATGCGCACGCTGTCGCCAGCCGAGCAGGAGCAGCGTCTGACTCGCGAGGTGCAGGAGTCGCTGGGGGAGAGTGATTGGCAGCAGGGTGGAGCAGACGCCGAGGCTCAGGTATCAGCCGCAGATGAGGATAGCGGGCAGGCCGTCGACGATGCCGATGTCGCGCAGCTGTTGAGCCCTCAGGACGGCACCGACGAGAAGACGTCGTTATCGCGTGCCGAGCATCTGGATCATCATCGCCAGCAGATGACCCAGCTGAAGGATGCGGTGCTGCGTCAGATGCAGGAATCCTCCACTGCGGGCGTTAGTGCGAGCGGTGGAATGACGCGTCATGTGCGTGTCGGCGAGACCGATGCCTGCTTCGATGCGCTGCTCGAGGGAGAAAGCGCCCCCTTCACGTTCATTGAAGTGAAGGTGCTCAAGCACTACGCCAGAGCGCAGACGGTGCTGCAAAGTCTGCTCTACGAAGCGCTGCTGGCGGACCGCACTCTGGAGGCCAATTTCAGACTGATCGTCGTGGTCGTGCTGACGGACGATTCGTCTCAGGACATGACGCGGGAGCGGCTGGAGCAAGAGTGGCATCAGCGCATCCGTCAGTGCCCGGTCGCCATCGAGCTGCGCTTCATGTCACCGGCGAGTCTGAAGACTTAGGCGACGGCTTGACGCTCGAGCGGTCATTACCAGGCCTTTCATTCATCAGCTATATCTGCCGTCAACTATGTCGGTCACCAGCTATGTCTGTCACCAGTAACGCAAACGCCCAGTCACGACTCTCGTGGCTGGGCGTTTGCGTACGTGAGGGGCTTGCGCTAGTCCAGGGCGCACAGGCGCCGGTCGAGGGCTTCACAGAAGGCCTGCCAGGCGTGCTGCATTTCGGGGAGCGCGTGATGCGCGTGCAGCGCCGCATGCACCATGCCGCTTGCACTGCGATAGCCGACATCGGCACCACGCCAGCGCCAGACATCCACCGCTGCCTCCAGCGGTTGCGTCAGCGGGTCATGTTCGGCGGCCAGCACTTCGATCTGGCGTGCTGGCGGCTGCTGGGAATGGGCCGGCGAGGGCGAATAGCTGGCGGAGCGGTCGCCCTCGGCGACGGTCAGCCACATGCTGACCACTTCATCGCGGCCGAGCAGCGGCGCATCCGAGCCCAGCGCGAACTCGTTCTCCTTGGCCAGCACGAAGACCGGGTCCATCGGCGGGTAGATCAGCCCCAGCACATAGCTTGTGGGCTTGTCGGGGGCCGGATGCTCCTGATGGTGGGCCGTCTCCATTTCCGCGCCGTGGGTGCCGAGGCTTTGCATGCGCGTGCCCTGCAGGCCGATGTTGGGCATCTCGGTATCGAGTCGGCGCGCCACATCCATTGCCAGTCGAGCGCCGGCGCTGTCACCGACGATGGCCACCGGTTCGACAGTGGCGGAGAGATGCTCGATGGTCGCCAGGCAATCCGCCAGTGCGTCCTGATAGTTGGCTTCCGGCAGCAGGCGATAATCGACACTGACCACCTCACGCCCCAGCTGGGCGGCCAGGCTGGAGGCGATGCCCTGATGGCTCTCCGGCGAGCCTATCTGCCAGGCCCCGCCGTGCAGAAACACCACCGGTGCCGGCAGGTTGCCTTCCGCCTTGCGCGCCACCTCCGGGATGAAGTGGCGCAGGCGCAGCGGCGTTGCGCGGCCGGCGATCTCGACGTGATTCTCGTGGGTCGTGACGCCCTCGGCGAGCGGCGCACCAAGTTGCTGGCACAGTTGTTCATAGCGCTTGCGGGCGTCTGCCAGGGGCATCTCTACCATTTCATCCATGCCGTGCGCGAAGTCATCGATGAAGGCGCGACAGGTGATGGGGGAAGGCGTCATGGTCATGAATCGGCTCTCGGCGGGTGTCCCAAGACAATAACACCCCGCCAGAAGACTGGCAGGGTGCGGGTTTCGACGTTAAATCAGCGACTTGTTATCCGAAGCGGACATCGATTGTCACACGTCTCAGGCCGTCTTGCGGCGGATGGCGATACGACGACCGGCCGCCTTGGGCCAGTCCTCTTCGCCTGCCGGCTGGGGCAGGGCGGCAATGCGCTCCGCCACCGATTCCGGGCAGGGCGTCGGGCGACCGCCGCTGATGCTCATCGCCATCAACATCTGCTCGCTGGTGGCGATCTCGCCGCCGTCGGCATCCGTCAGGGTGAACAGCACATGCTGGCGCTTGGCATCATGGTCCAGCAGCAGGACCTTGACCTTGAGCGTCTGGCCTTCATGCGCTTCCGCCAGATAGCACAGATGCGTCTCCAGGGTGTAGATGGTCAGGTCGTGTTCACGACGACCCTCGGCATCCAGACCCACGTGCTCCATCAAGGCTTCGACCGCCATCGAGAAGGCACGCGCGTACTCGGCATCATTCATGTGGCCGTTATAGTCGACCCACTCATGCGGCACCGTGATCTCGAGCAGGTCCATCAGATACGCCCCTCGAGGCCTTCGGCTTCCGGCCAGTACTTGCGCGTCAGGCTCAAGAGCTCGACCAGGAATTCATCGCGACGACGGTCCAGCTCGGCGACCGGGCGGCCCGCAGCCTGGTATTCGCAGCCTTCCACGACCTTGTCGATCAGCTCGTCGGTCAGCTCCGGCGCTTCGAGTTTGGTCCACGGCAGTTTCAGGGCCGGGCCGAACTGCTCGAGCATGTGACGCATGCCCGGCTCGCCGCCTGCCAGGTGGAAGGTCAGGAAGGTGCCCATCAGCGACCAGCGCAGACCACAGCCATAGACGACGGCAGCGTCGATCTCTTCGGTGGTGGCGACGCCGTCGTTGACCAGGTGCAGGGCTTCACGCCACAGCGCTTCCATCAGGCGGTCAGCGATGTGGCCTTCGATCTCGCGACGCACGATCAGCGGACGCATCGCCAGCTGCTGGTAGTCATCACGGGCGCCTTCCAGCAGTGCCGGTGAGGTGTGCTCGCCACCGACCAGCTCGACCAGCGGCAGCAGATAGACCGGGTTGAAGGGGTGAGCGACGATGACGCGGCCCGGTGCCTTCTTGCAGTCCTGTTGCAGATCGGTCGGCTTGAAGCCGGAGGTGGAAGAGCCGATCACGACGTGCTCTTCGGCCGCGGCATCGATGGCGCTGAGGATTTCCTGCTTGAGCGGCAGACGCTCCGGCACGTTTTCCTGGATCAGATCGGCGCCGACCACGGCTTCCTCGAGGGTCGCGGCGAAGCGCAGACGATCGACGGAGGCACCTTCTGCCAGGCCATCCTTTTCCAGCGCATGCCAGGCATTCGCTACGAAGGCGCGAGTGCGGGCTTCGGCGTCCGGCGCCGGGTCAAAGGCGACCACATCCCAGCCATTGGCCAGTGCGCGTGAGATCCAGCCATTGCCGATGACACCGGTCCCTACGACAGACAACTGGCTCATGCGACACCTCCAGCGGTTTCGAGTGCAGCGATATCGCCAGCGGACGGATCACGCAGCTTGAGGAATTCACGCGTCTCGGCCGGGGTCATCACGCTGGAACCCAAGTTCTCGATGATGCCAGAGGACTTCTCGACCAGCTGCGCGTTGGTCGCCATCACGCCCTTGGACAGATAGAGGTTGTCTTCGAGACCGACGCGAGCGTGACCGCCCAGCAGCACGGCCTGTGCGACCATCGGCATCTGCATGCGGCCGATACCGAAGGCTGCCCAGTTGGAGTTGGTCGGCAGCTTGTTCTTCATGGTCAGCATGGTTTCGGTGTCAGCTTCCGCGCCCCACGGGATGCCCAGGCACAGCTGGAAGAGCAGGTCGTCGTCGAGCAGACCTTCCTGCTGCAGCTGACGGGCGAACCAGACGTGGCCCAGATCGAAGCACTCGAGCTCCGGCTTGACGCCAGCGGCCTGCACCAGACGAGCGTGCTCGCGCAGCCAATCAGCGGTGTTGATGTAGACCATGTCGCCGAAGTTCAGGCTGCCGCAGTCCAGGGTGCACAGTTCCGGCAGCAGTTCCTGGATCGGCGCGTGACGCTCGGCGGGGGTCTGGATGTCGGTGCCCGGGCCACCACGAGTCGGGTCGTTGACGTCCGGAATCCAGTCGCCGCCGCCACCTGCGGTGATGTTCATGACGATGTCGGTGTCGGCGGAACGCACACGGTCCATGACTTCACGGAAGTGCTCGGTGGAGTGGCTGATGCCGCCGGTCTCCGGATCACGCACGTGAATGTGGGCCACGCTGGCACCGGCCTTGGCGGCCGCGATGCAGTCATCGGCGATCTGCTTCGGCGTCACCGGGACATTCGGGTTCTTGCTGGCGGTATCACCCGCGCCAGTGATGGCGCATGTCAGGATAGTCTTGCGATTCATCGTCGGGCCTCACGTGTCAGAACACTTGTCTGCGGTAAGTCGCAGCGGCCATGTCACCAGACGTCGACCTGCACGTCCCGGTCGCATTGCCTCTGCGCCTTTGTTGAACACAGTGTCGTGAAGTTGAGGGCAGCGAGATGATCAGAAGACGCCGGATACTTTGCGTTTTACGTCAACTTTGCTCAGGCTGGGCGCCAACCCGCCCTGACGGACGCGAATGTACCGGTGAGAAGCCTCGATCGTGAGCCAATCGAGCTGCGCCTTAAAGGAGGCATCGCGGCCTCAGGTGCTGCCACCGACCCGCAGCGTGAACCCCAGGTCGTGGCTCAGTTCTCCGACGGGTTCACCATTGATGCGCGCCAGCAGCTTGCGCGCTGCCATGCGGCCGATCTGCTCCCGCGGTGAGATGATGGTGGTGAGGCGCGGTGTGACATGCTCCCCGATCGGCAGGCCATTGAAGCCGGCGATGGCGATGTCGTCCGGGATATGCACGCCAAGCCTGGCGGCGGCGAGAATGGCACCGCAGGCCATGTCATCGTTGGCGAAGTGGATGGCGTCGCAGTCAGGGAATGTCGTTCGGATACGCTCAAGCGCCTGAGCACCGCTGGTCATCTGTTGACGCACGGGCAGGTCGAGCAGAGGGGCGTCCTCGATGCCGGCCGCCGCCAGCGCCTCACGGTGCCCGGCATAGCGCATCGCCGCGCGATAGTCGCGATCGAGCTCGGCACCGGCGAAGTGGATCG
Source organism: Cobetia sp. UCD-24C (assembly GCF_001306765.1). Taxonomy (NCBI): domain Bacteria; kingdom Pseudomonadati; phylum Pseudomonadota; class Gammaproteobacteria; order Oceanospirillales; family Halomonadaceae; genus Cobetia; species Cobetia sp. UCD-24C. Next base: position 130,121 of record NZ_LJTD01000014.1, read on the forward strand.
TGCGATACCCGCGTGCCAGCAGGTGCTCGGTCATGGCGCGTCCGGCGGCGACATGATCCATCCCCACGTTCAGATCCAACCCTTCCCCCAGCTCCATGATCTCAACGATGGGCTGATTCCAGTTCTCCAGTATCTGGCGCGTCGCATCGTCATGGCGCAGCCCCGTCACCACCAGGCCTGCGGCCGACCAGCCCAGAAAGGTACGGATCAGCTGGGTTTCCCGAGCCAGATCGTAATCCGTCTTGCCCAGCAGCAGCTGATAGCCGTGTGCCTCGAATTCATCCTGCAGGCCCTTGATCACGTCGATGAACACCACGTTGGACAACGAGGGCACGATCACCGGAATTACGCGACTGGAGGCCGAGGCCAGGCTGCCGGCAATCATGTTGCGCACGTAGCCGACCTTCTCGATGGCCGCTTCGACCTTGACGCGTGTCGCTTCGCGCACGCTGTCGGGGCTATTGAAGTAGCGCGAGACGGTGATCGAGGAGACTCCGGCTTCCCGGGCCACGTCATTGAGGGTCGGCTGCATGGCCCCCTTGCGGCTGCGGCGGGGAGATGATGGTGGATTAGACATATGTCGCGTTTTCTCATTTGCCGCTTGTCGTGGCTTGGAGCCTAATCTATTAATGATGTTAGCGCTAACATGATAGCGCTAACATTCAGCGAAGTGCTGATCGGTGTGCCGCATGAGGTCGCCTTGATCATCACTTGAAACAGCTTCCGCGGGAGATGCGAGATGACAGCAGCAACGACTTCACCAGTGATCGGCCTTGTCGGCCTCGGCGCGATGGGAATGGGCAGTGCGCGCGCCATGCTGGCAGCAGGCCTGGACGTGATCGGCTGTGATATCTCGCCCGCCGCCTGTCAGGCCTTCGAAGCGGCGGGTGGCCGCGCCGTTGCCTCGCCGCTGGATCTGGCGGCCGAGTGTCAGGTGGTGGTGCTGGTCGTGGTGAATGCCGATCAGGTCGAGCAGGTGCTGTTCGGGGCCGAGGGAGAGGGCGGTCTGGCCGAGCGACTTGCGCCGGGTAGCCTGGTGATCCAGTGCGCCACCGTGGCGCCGAGCTTCGCGCGTGAACTCGAAACCCGCCTGAACGGCATGCAGCTGGAGCTGCTCGACGCCCCGATCAGCGGCGGCGCCGTCAAGGCACGCAGTGGTGAGCTGTCCGTGATGTCCTCCGGCAGTGAAGCGGCTTACGTCAAGGCGGAACGCGTGCTGGCGGCGATGGCGGCCAATGTCTATCGGCTGGGCGACTGCGCCGGCACGGGCTCGAGCGTCAAGCTGGTCAACCAGCATCTCGCCGGCGTGCACATCGCGGCGGCGGCAGAAGCCATGGCGCTGGGCATGAGCATGGGGATCGACCCCGACACCCTGTATGACGTCATCACCCATTCCGCGGGCAATTCCTGGATGTTCGAGAATCGCGTGCCGCACATCCTCAAGGGCGATTACACGCCGCTGTCGGCTGTCGACATCTTCGTCAAGGACCTCAACATCGTGCACAGCACCGGCCGCGAGCTGAAGCTTGCCATGCCGGTGGCCGGCAGTGCCCTGCAGCAGTTCACCGCCGCCAGTGGCGCAGGCTTCGGGCGCGAGGATGATTCGGCCGTCATCAAGGTCTATCAGCGTCTCGGCAGTTTCAGCCTGCCGGCCGCGAATGATGAAGGAGCGCAGTGATGGCGATCGTACTGGGCGGAATCGCCGATGACTTCACCGGCGCGACGGATCTTGCCAACAACCTGGTACGTGCCGGCATGCGCACCGTGCAGGTGATCGGGGTACCCCAGGACGCGCTGCAGGAAGGGGCGGCGAACGGGCTGGATCTGACTGAGGTCGACGCCGTGGTGGTCGCGCTCAAGTCGCGCAGCTGCCCGGTGGATCAGGCGATCAGTGAATCCCTCGCGGCGCTTGAATGGCTGAAAGCCCAGGGCGCGCGCCAGCTGTTCTTCAAGTACTGCTCGACGTTCGATTCCACGCCCGAGGGCAACATCGGACCGGTCGCCGATGCCTTGCTGGAGGCCTTGTCCGCCACGCAGACGGCCTTCGTGCCGGCGTTCCCCATCAACGGGCGCAGTGTCTATCAGGGCCATCTGTTCGTCGGCGACCGCCTGCTCAATGACAGCGGCATGCAGCATCATCCCCTCAATCCGATGACCGATGCCGACATCGTGCGCGTGCTGTCACGCCAGACCCCGCATGGCGTGGGGCTGCTCGATCACGCCACTCTGCGCCGCGGCGCGCAGGCGGCCCGTCAGCGTCTGGACGAGCTTGCCCATCAAGACGTGCGTCACGTGGTCTGTGACAGCCTCGATGAGCAGGATCTCGAGGTACTGGCCGAGGCGCTGGTCGATCACACGCTGGTCACCGGTGGCTCTGGCCTCGCCCAGGCCTTGCCTGCCCAGTACCGCCGCAAGGGCTGGCTTGAGCTGATCGATGATGCGGCGGTGCTGGCCCCGGCCCAGGGCGCCGCGATGGTGCTGTCCGGCAGTTGTTCTCGCATGACGCTCAAGCAGGTGGCGCACTTCACGCAGCAGCATGCTGCCTTCGCACTGGACCCCGTCAAGCTCAACGCGGGCGATGCCCACTTCGAGGCGGCGCTGGGCTTCGCCCGTGAGCAACTGGCGGCGCCGGAGCCCAAGCCATTTCTGATCTACGCCTCGGCCGAGCCGGAAAGCGTCAAGGCGGCGCAGGCGTCACTGGGCGTCAAGCAGGCCGGTGAGCTCATCGAGTGCGCCCTGGCCAGTCTGGCCAGCACGCTGGTTGGAGAAGGCGTCGGGCGCCTGCTGGTGGCGGGGGGAGAGACCTCCGGCGCGGTGGTCTCGGCGCTCGACATCCGTGAGCTGCGTATCGGCGGCCAGATCGACCCCGGCGTTCCCTGGACACAGGCACCGCACCCGGCCGCCGGCCCCTCGCAGCCGGAGGCGATGCTCTCGCTGACACTCAAGTCCGGCAACTTCGGGGGTGAAGACTTCTTTACCCGGGCATTCGACGTGCTGGATGCCATGAATCCTCGCGAGGAGAACGCATGAGTCAGTCACAGCACAACATCAACGTGTTGCGTGAGCAGATCGCCACCTACGGCAAGTCACTGTTCGACCGCGGCCTGACCATGGGGTCCAGCGGCAACATCAGCCAGCGGCTGGACGATGGGGGCTGGTTGATGACGCCGACCAATGCCTGCTTGGGGCGCCTGAACCCGGCGCGCATCTCGCGCCTCGACGCCCAGGGCGTATTGATCGATGGCGACGCGCCGACCAAGGAGCACTTCCTGCATCGCGCCATGTATGACGAGCGCCCGCAGTCGGGTGCCATCGTCCACCTGCATTCGACCCACTCGGTGGCGGTGTCCTGCCTGCCGGACGTGAATCCCTGTGAGTGCATTCCTCCGCTGACGGCCTATTACGTGATGCGGGTCGGCAAGTTGCCGCTGGTGCCTTACTACATGCCGGGCGACCCCGCGCTGGGCGATGCCGTGCGTGGCCTGGCCGGCAAGCACTGCGCCGTGTTGCTGGCCAATCATGGCCCGGTAGTGGCCGGCAAGACCCTGGAAGCGGCGGTCTATGCCACGGAAGAGCTTGAGGAAACCGCCAAGCTGTTCCTGCTGCTTCAGGGCAAGAACCCACGTGGGATGACCCCGGAACAGGTGGCGGAACTCGAAGCCAAGTTCGGCCGCCCCTGAGTGATGATGTCTTCGTCTGTGAAACCCAAGGATCTGACATGACCCGATTGGCCGCCAATCTCAGCATGCTGTTCACCGAGCATGACTTTCTCGATCGCTTCGCGGCTGCGGCCGAAAGCGGTTTTCGCGGGGTCGAATATCTCTTCCCCTATGCCTATTCCCCGGAAGAATTGCGCGCAAGGCTCGATGAGCACCAGCTGTCGCAGGTGCTGTTCAATCTGCCGCCGGGCGACTGGGACGCCGGTGAGCGTGGCCTGACTTGCCTGCCGGGGCGCGAGGAGGAGTTTCGGGCCTCGGTGGCCGAGGCGGTCCGCTATGCCCAGGCGCTCGATTGTCCGCGCGTGCATGCCATGGCGGGCCTGGTGCCGCAGGGCGCGGATGATGCCATGCGCGCGCGCTGCACCAAGACCTATATCAGCAACTTGCGTTACGCCGCCGCCGAGCTTGAGAAGGTCGGCAAGACACTGCTGATCGAACCGATCAACCCGCGCGACATGCCCGGCTTCTATCTGAGCGGCCAGGCGCAGGCACGCGAGATTCTCGCCCAGGTCGGCGCCGCCAACCTCAAGGTGCAGTTCGATCTCTATCACTGCCAGATCGTCGAGGGGGACCTGATCCGCAATCTGGAGGCGCAGTTCGCACACATGGGCCATGTGCAGATCGCCGGCGTGCCGGACCGTCACGAGCCGGATGTCGGGGAAGTGCATTATCCGGCGCTGTTCGCTCGGCTGGAGAGTCTGGGGTACGACGGCTGGATCGGCTGTGAATATCGTCCGCGGGGTGAGACGCGCGCAGGCCTCGGCTGGGGTCGCGAGCATGGTCTGACGCCCTGAATCTGATTCAGAGGGCTCGCTCGGCGAAGACCAGGGTTTCGGGGCAGGTGACTGCGCCGGGCGAGCGTTCAAGGAACAGTAGCAAGAATTAGTGGTATGACTTTCAGACCAGAGTATGCAGGCAAGATGAAAGAGTTGAGTGAATGACGCCCTTTTAGTCGCATATACCTTCTTCCCATTGCTGCTGAAGAGCGTGAAGCGCTATTTTCTCATCCCGTCTGGTCTGGTTGTTGTACCACTTGAGGACTGCTGCTGAGTGATCTGCCCATGCGGCAAGCCTACCAACGCCAGAACACAAAAGTGGAGTCCACACGATGCACGTCATGATTACCGGCGCCGCCGGATTTCTCGGTCAGCGCCTGACCGAGGCCTTGATCGAGAAGGGCAGCCTGAAGGGGCAGCCATTGTCACGCTTGACCCTGCTGGATCAGATCGAGGCGCCACGTCCCGAGGCGGCGTCATGTCTGGCAGTCGAACCGGCCACCTCGCTGGATATCGAGATCGTGGCAGGCGATATCGCCGATGCCGAGGTGCTTGATCGCTGCCTGGCGGGCGAGCCGCAGGTGATCTATCACCTGGCAGCCGTGGTCAGCTCGGCGGCCGAGGCGGACCTGTCGCTCGGCATGCGCGTCAACTTCGACGCGACTCGCCTGCTGCTGGAAGGCTGTGCGGCGCGTGGATTGCGCGATACCCGGCTGGTGATGGCCAGCTCGGTCGCCGCCTACGGAGGCGATCTTCCCGAGACGCTGAGCGACATGACCGCGCTGGTGCCGCAGAACTCCTACGGCACCCAGAAGGCGATGTCGGAACTGCTGATCAATGACTACAGCCGTCGCGGGCTGGTGGATGGCTGCGTGCTGCGCCTGCCCACCATCATCGTGCGCCCGGGGCGTCCCAATGCGGCAGCCTCGAGCTTTGCCTCCTCCATCCTGCGCGAACCGCTCAATGGCGAAACCGCCATCTGCCCGGTACCGAGCGAGCTCGAGATGTTCGTGATGTCGCCCCGTCGGGTGGTCGCGGCCCTGATCAAGGGCGCGGAGGTGGCGAGCGCGGACTTCGGCCTCTCTCGCTGCTTCATGCTGCCGGGCATCACCGTCAGCGTCGCGTCAATGCTCGCGGCGCTCAAGGATATTGCCGGTGAGCAGGCGCTGGAACTCGTCAGGCATGAGCCTGACCCGCGTATCACCGCCATCGTCGGCAGCTGGCCGGCGCGCTTTGACACCCGCAAGGCGCGTTCGCTGGGCTTCGTCGGCGATGCCGACCTGCACGAGATTCTCAATGCGTATCGCGACGAGAGTGCCATCGCCTAGCCAGCGTCTGGGCATCTCATCCAGGACGAGCTCGCCAGACACCTTTGCCAGATCTGCTCGTCACATCAGTACGTCAATAACAACGATCGGCGTCATGCCAGCCGGCAGCGCCGACACCGCATACCTTGCGCCACACAATAACAAACTACAGGAGTAGCACCCCATGACAGACGCCGCCGTCGCGGGGCCACAGGTCATCATCGGCCTGGGCATCGCCATCTTCGTCATGATCTATCTGGTATTGAAAACCCGCGTGCATGCCTTGCTGGCCCTGATCATCGCCGCCTCGCTGGCGGGGTTGATCGGTGGCATGCCGCCCAATGAGGTCATCAGTGCCATCACCACCGGTTTCGGCAAGACGCTTTCCACCATCGGCCTCGTGATCGGCTTCGGCGTGATGATGGGGCGTGTTCTGGAAGTGACCGGTGCCGGGCAGCGCATGGCCTACGCCATCCTCAATCTGCTGGGCAAGAACAAGGAAGAGGCCGCGATGGCGCTGACGGGCTATATCGTCTCCATCCCGATCTTCTGTGATTCGGCCTACGTCATCCTCAACCCGCTGGTGCGTTCACTGGCGCGCAACAGCGGACGTTCGGTGATCGGTCTGGGCATCGCGCTGGCGGCCGGCCTGATCATCACCCACTCGAGCGTGCCACCGACCCCGGGCCCGCTGGGCGTGGCCGGTATCTTCGGTGTCGACATCGGCCTGATGATCGGCTGGGGCCTGGTGATTACCGCACCGGCGCTGATTGCACTGGTGATCTATGCCCGTCTGATGGGGCCGCGTATCGAGGCGATGCTGGAAGCCCAGCCGGGGGGCTTTGAAGGTAGCGTCAAGCATGACACCGACAGCATGATGCCTGAATCGGAGCTGCCTTCCCTGCTGATGTCCTGCATGCCGATCGGCCTGCCCATCGCGCTGATCTTCCTCAATACGCTGGTCAGTGCCGTGATGGGCGATACCAGCAACGCGCTCACCAGCACCATCGCCTTCGTCGGCAACCCGGTGATCGCCGTGGGTATCGGGGTGCTGGTCGCCATCTATGGTCTGATGCCAAAGACCCCCAAGCAGGAAGTGTTCGATCATCTGGAAAAGGGTGTCGAGACGGCGGGTATCATCCTGCTGGTCACCGGTGCCGGTGGTGCGCTGGGCTCGGTACTGCGTGCCAGTGGCGGCGGCGATTACATCGCCATGCAGGTGGCGGCTCTGGGGCTTCAGCCGCTGTTGATTCCGTTCATCATCGCCACCCTGGTGCGCTTCATCCAGGGGAGTGGCACGGTGTCGATGATTACCGCGGCCTCGATTTCCGCACCTATCCTGATGGGCATGCCGGACGTCAACATGGTGCTGGCCGCGCAGGCCGCCTGTATCGGCGCGATGTTCTTCAGCTACTTCAATGACAGCTATTTCTGGGTCGTCAATCGCATGCTTGGCGTCAAGAGCACCAAGCATCAGATGCTGGTGCTGACCCTGCCGACGACGCTGGCCTGGGCCATTTCCATCATCACCCTGTTGCTGCTCAACGCCATCGTCGGTTGAGCCAGCCAGAGCAGTCTGCTTTATCAGGAACGCCGGGCCTCATCGAGGCCCGGTTTTTCGTTGGATTTTCGTTCATGAGCGAGGTATCAACACGGACATGCGGCGCTTGAGCATTTCCGTCAGCGTGGCTTTCAACATCTGCGCATGTGATAAAGAAAGCAGGGCGATCGAAGGGAAATCAGACATGCCTTCACGAATGGCAATATTGGAGCAACACCTGAGTGCCACGACTCCTGCGAGGCTGAGCTTTGCCCCTGAACTCGAGAGGGACTTTGAACAGTTCGAGCATCGTCGGCGCATGAGTCGTGCCGTAATGGGTTGCTGGAGCCTGATCATCTTTCAGCTGATGTTCGTGCTCTATGACACCGTCTATGCGCCGGTCGCGATGCCGGTGACAGAGAATCGCGCCGTGATGCTGCGCCTGTATGTCTGCATCGCGCTCGCGATCCTCGTGCTGGTCCTCAAGAGCGAGGTCTGTCGCCCCGTCGGGCGTGAGGCGCTGCTGGTCGCGACCCTGTGGGGCGTGATCGGCCTGGCGGCGTGGCTGGCGGTTCGCGAGAACCACCTGCGCTGCTTCCTCGAACTCTATGCGCTGGGCGTGGTGCCACTGGTCGGTATCGTCTTGATGCAGCTGCGTTTCGTCGCGGCTCTGGTGCTGTCGGCAGGGGGGATGGCCATCGTGATCAGCGTGGCGCTGGGCGTAACGATGCCCTATGCCCATATGGACTTCGCGATCGCCTTCGTCTTCATGGCGTTCTGCCTGTTTTCGCTGATTGCCAGCTTCCGCATCGAGTTCTCGGCCCGTCATGCCTATCTGATGACCTCCATCGATCAACTGCGCCTGCAGGATGTGGAGTCACGCAATGCCGAGCTGCAGGAAATGGCCTGTCTCGATCCGCTGACCCAGCTCTACAACCGCCGTCATCTCATCGAGGTGCTCAAGCAGCACCATGGCGATGCTCAGCAGGCGAAGAACGGCGTGTCAGCGTCCCATCCGGTGCCACCATTGCCATGTCTGGCGCTGATGATGATGGATGTCGATCACTTCAAGGCCTTCAATGATCACTACGGGCATGTCGCGGGTGACAACTGCCTGTATCAGATCGCCCAGGCCTTGCAGGGAACATTGAACAGGGAAAAAGGTGCTGGCATCGCCGGTGCTCTCGAGGGGGACGAGGCTGCGTTGGCCAGCGTCGTCCGCTTCGGTGGCGAGGAATTTACCGCCCTGGTGGCCGTGCGGGATCTCGAGCATGCGCGCAGCCTGGCCGAGGCGATGCGCTATGCCATCAAGTCGCTCAAGCTGCCTCACCGCGAGTCGGAACTCGGCGTCGTCACCCTGAGTGTGGGGCTTTGCGTCATCCCCTTGTCGCGCCTGCTTGAGGGCGAGGGGATGGAAGATGAGATGACGCGTGACATGGCGGTCGAGACGCTGCTCAGCCGCTGGGTCGATCAGGCCGACAAGGGGCTCTATCGTGCCAAGCGCCATGGCCGCAACCGTACCTGCGTGCAACGTGGCAACGGTAGTGGCAAGGTGCGCGCCCAGGCCAGTGATGACCTGCGTGATGGCCTTCACGATGACCTTCATGATGAGCGGCAGGCTGCGCAGCAGGGTGAGCGGCAGAATGCGCAGTACGATGAACAGAAGGCTGAGTTGCCTGATCACAGGCCGCCGATGGGCGGGGCGGGCCTGTCATGAGAAGTCAAAAGCGACTCCCCGGCGCCGGCGAGGCGATGATGCCGGCGGCGGTGGCCGCCGAGCGCGGTGTCGTCGAGGGGCTGATCGACGGTCGCGGCGCGTCACGCTGGCGGCTCATGTTCCCCGACGCCCTCGAGACCCGGTATGTGGAAGAGACGCGCGTCTCGCGCACGCGCGGCTTGCTGTATTCCGGCATCTTCGCCTTCGTGATGTATGCCACCTTCCTGATCAGTGACACCATTCATCGCAGTGAGGACCTGGCACTGGCCGCCATGCTGCGGCTGGGCGGTGTCTGCGTGGTGGCCATGCTGGTGCTGCCGCTGGTGCAGCGCGCGTCTTCCATGCGGCTCAAGGAATGGCTGATGACCGCGCTGGTGATCAACACCATGCTGGTCAGCGCCATCCTGTTGCAGCTGTCGCGCACCGAGCTTTCGCATGTCGATACGCTGTTGTTCGGCTTCTTTCCGATGGTCGGCAACATTCTCTTTCGGCTGCGCTTCCCCCAGGCACTGACGGCGTCGCTGACCTGCACGCTCATCATGGCCGGGGTGATCGTGTTGGAACCTGCCGGTCAGGAGGGGCTGGAGCTGCTGGCGATGGTGATCTTCGTCAGCACCACGGGGCTCTCGCTATTGGCCAACCATCAGCTCGAGCACAATCAGCGTCAGGTGTGGTTGCTGCGCCAGCGTGAGCGACTGTTGCTGGAGGAGAAGCGCGCTGCCGGTCAACGTCTTACCCGAGAGGCCAACTGCGATGCGCTGACGGGCGTCTACAACCGGCGTCACCTCGAACGTGATCTGGCCCAGCGCTGGGCGGACCTGATCCGTGAAGACGGGCTGGCGATCCTGATGGTGGATGTCGATCACTTCAAGACCTACAACGACCATCATGGACATGTAGAAGGGGATCATTGCCTGCAGCAGGTTGCCGAGGCGCTTCAGGCTGCCATCGGCCCGCAACCGGGCATGGTGGTGCGCTATGGCGGCGAGGAATTCCTGGTCCTGCTGGAGTCAGTGACCGAGCGGCAATTGCGGGCCTGCGCCGAACGCATCCGCCGCAAGGTGCGTGCGCTCAAACTGATCCACCCCGATAGCTCCGTGGCGAAAGTACTGACCGTCAGCGTCGGGGCGGTGAGCTACAAGGCCGAGCAGCACACCAATCTGACCGATCTGGTACGTGCGGCGGACGCGGCGCTCTATGACGCCAAGCATCAGGGGCGCGACTGCTGTGTCGTACGGTGAGTTCCTGACGTGAAAGGGCAGAGCCACAAGGAAAAGGCACAAAGAAGAGCGAAGTGAGACAAGAGAGCGGAGAGAGCGGAGAGAGCAGAGAGAGCAGGGAGACAAGAGAGACAAGAGGGTGAAGAAAAGGAAAGAAGGAGACAACTGGGCGCGTTCTCGAAAAGGGGCGCGCCTTGTCTTTTTGCCGCCATCAGGGCGCACATTCCTGGCTGGCTCAAGGTACGCAGCACGACAGAATTCAAGATAAACCGCGTCCGACGGCCCCTGGCATTGGTCGTATTCGAGGCTCGACGCGTGGTTATCTTGATGTACGTCAATAAAGGCGGATGTGCGGCGAAATATAGATGGCAAGCCTGAGCATGCCGAGTGGAAAATACGTGGATGCTGTCATGCAATATGGCGGGCCTGATTGATCACCAACATGGAGATTGATCGGATGGGTGGGCCTGCGGCAAAGCGTCATCGTGCACGATAGCCTGATGTTTTCTATGCTCTTTGGGTCAGCTGGTAGAAAGATGACTGCCATGATCGATGGAGTTTGGTGGTATGCCTTGTCGTCACGGGCCTGACCGTGATACCGCTGCGACTGTGCGTCCCATAACGGGATGAACAGAGTGCAACCCCTGGAGTCCTGAGGAGTCGCCCATGGAACTGGATCCCGTGATCCTGTCACGCATACAGTTCGGATTTGTCGTGTCCTTTCATGCCGTCTTTCCGGTGTTTACCATCGGTCTGGCATCCTATGTGGCCTTGTTGCATGGCCTTTTCTACAAGACAGGCAATGCCGCCTGGGAACGTCTTGCGGCGTTCTGGGTAAAGGTATTCGCCGTGGTCTTCGCGATGGGCGTGGTCTCCGGCATCGTGATGGCCTTCCAGTTCGGCACCAACTGGAGCAACTTCAGTTATGCCACCTCCAACTTCATCGGCCCGATGCTCAGCTATGAGGTGGTGACTGCCTTCTTCCTCGAAGCCGGCTTCCTCGGCGTGCTGTTGTTCGGGCGTGGCAAGGTGCCGGAAGGCGTCCACCTGTTCGCGGCACTGATGGTGTCATTGGGCACCTTCATCTCCTCCTTCTGGATCCTGTCCTCCAACAGCTGGATGCAGACACCGGCGGGCGTCGACTTCATTGATGGCCACTTCTTCGTGAATGACTGGAGCGCGGCCATCTTCAATGCCTCCTTCCCGTATCGCTTCACGCACATGGCGATCGCCTCGTTCTTGACCGGCGGCTTCGTGGTAGCCGGGGTGAGCGCCTGGTATCTGCTGATCGGGCGTGATGTCGAGGCCAACAAGCGCGCGCTGTCCATGTGCATGTGGCTGCTGCTGGTGCTGGCGCCGGCGCAGGCGGTGGTGGGTGACATGCACGGCATCAACACGCTGGAGCACCAGCCGACCAAGGTCGCGGCGATGGAAGGCAACTGGGAGACCCAGTCGGGCGCGCCCTTGCTGCTGTTCGCCTGGCCGGACAAGGAGGCCCAGATGAACCACTTCGAGATCGCGATCCCGAAGCTGGCCAGCCTGATCCTGACCCATGACCCCGATGGCGTGGTGCCGGGCCTCAAGGAGGTCGAGCCCGACATGCAGCCGCCGGTGTGGTTCGTGTTCTGGTCGTTCCGCGTGATGGTGGCGGTGGGGCTGGTGATGATCGCGGTGGCGTTCATCGGCCTGTTCCTGCGTCGCGATGGCAAGCTCTATCGCTCGCGCCCCTTCCTGCAGACGCTGCGTCTGATGTCGATCGCGCCATTCTTCGCCGTGCTGGCCGGCTGGTTCGTCACCGAGGCCGGGCGCTCTCCGTGGCTGGTCTACGAGATGATGACCCAGCAGGAGGCTGTCACGCCGTCACTGACCGGCTGGATGGTGCTGGCCACGCTGATCGGCTACTTCCTGGTCTATCTGGTGGTCTTCGTGACCGGCAGCTACTACCTGACGCGCGTCATCCGTGGCGGCATGCAGCCCGAGCTGCCGCATGACGATGTCGAAACCGCGATGCGCCCGCTGTCCGCCGCGCACGAGAGTCTCGATGATGATGCCAGCCGTACGGTAAGGAGTTGAGCACATGGAACTGATCAATCTGACCATGATCTGGGCGCTGATCATCGGCTTCGGCATCATGATGTACATCCTGATGGATGGCTTCGATCTCGGGGTCGGCATCCTCTATCCCTTCGCCCCGGATGAACACGCCCGTGACGTGATGATGAATTCGGTCGCGCCCGTCTGGGACGGCAATGAAACCTGGCTGGTGCTGGGCGGGGCCGGCTTGCTGGCGGCGTTTCCGGCGGTGTACTCCATTCTGCTGCCGGCGCTGTATCTGGGGGTCTTCCTGATGCTGGCCGGGCTGATCTTCCGGGGTATCGCGTTTGAATTCCGCTTCAAGTCCACGCGCAATCGGCATTGGTGGAACGTCGCCTTCAGTGGCGGTTCCTACGTGGCGACCTTCTGTCAGGGCGTGGTGGTCGGTGCCTATATCCAGGGCTTTGCCACCGAAGGCCATATCTATGTCGGCGGTGCCTTTGACTGGCTGACCCCCTTCACGGTGATCACCGGGCTCGCGCTGGTGGCGGGCTACGCTCTGCTGGGGGCCACCTGGACCATTCTGAAGAGTGAGGGCGAGGTTCAGGCATGGGCCTATCGCATCACGCCCAAGCTGTTGATTGCCGTGCTGGTCGGCTTCGGGGTCATCAGCCTCTACACCCCGTTCGTCGATGAATACGTGCGCGAGCGCTGGTTCAATCATATCGGCATGTTCTGGGTCTTCCCGGTGCTGGCACTGTGCTGTGCGGCCTTCATCTGGCGTGCCGTCAGCAAGCGTCTGGAGGGCCAGCCCTTCGTCGCGACTCTGGGGCTGTTCCTGTTCACCTATCTGGGGCTGATCTTCAGCAAGTGGCCGTATCTGGTGCCGCCGGACATCACCATCTGGGATGCGGCGTCAGACCCGGGCGCGCAGCTGTTCCTGCTGATCGGCGTACTGTTCGTGATTCCCATCGTGCTGGGCTATACCGCCTGGAGCTACTGGGTCTTCCGCGGCAAGGTGCAGGACGGTGGCTATCACTGATCTCACGCAAGGGGCAGCGCAGGGGGCAGCGCAGAACGCCCCGACCAGCGCCGCTGGCAAGGAGCGCGACAAGGCCAGACGCAAGGCTGCCGGCAAGTGGCTCACCCAACAGGCGACGCGCGAGCGTCGCCTGTTGGCTATGGCGGCGCTGTGCGGCGCACTGGCGGGGCTGGCAACGGTTGCGCAACTGGTGCTGCTGGCCTGGCTGGTCACCCAGGTGATCGAGCAGCCCGAGGCGTTGGCCCGCCTGTGGTGGCCGTTCACGGGGCTGATCGCGCTGCTGGCGGTGCGCGCCTTGCTGAGTGCCGCGCAGGAGCTATGCGCCCAGAAGGCCAGCCAGCGCCTGCGCCAGCGGGTGCGTCGAGAGGTGCTGGATCACCTGCAGGCACTGGGCCCGGTGCGCGCCGCGCAGTTTCATGGCGCCGATATGGCCCAGCGCTGGGTCGAGCAGGTCGAGGCGCTGGAAGGCTACTTCGCGCGTTTCTACGTGCAGCTGCGCCTGGTGCTGATCAGCCCGCTGGTTATTCTGGCCATCGTGGTCAGTCAGGACTGGCTGGCGGCGATTCTGCTCGCGCTTACCGCGCCGCTGATTCCGCTGTTCATGGCGCTGGTCGGCATGGGGGCCGAGTCGCTCAATCGCGAGCAGTTCGTCGCGGTCGCGCGCCTGTCGCGCCACTTCGTCGATCGCGTCCGCGGGATCACCACGCTGCGCCTGTTCGGCCTGGGCGAGCAGGCCACGCGCGAGGTCACGCTGGTCGCCGATGATTATCGCCGCCGCAGTCTGCGCACGCTGCGCCTTGCCTTCCTCTCATCAGCGGTACTGGAGTTCTTCTCGTCGGTGTCGATCGCGGTGGTCGCGATCTATATCGGCTTCGGTCTGCTGGGCGATATTCCCTTCGGGCCCGCCCAGTCGCTGACCCTGTTCAGCGGGCTGCTGATCCTACTGCTGGCACCGGAGTTCTTCCAGCCGCTGCGCACCCTGTCTCAGCACTATCATGATCGCGCCTCGGCCTCGGCTGCCGCAGACTCGCTGCTGGAGCTGCTCGATACGCCCGTCGCGTCGGCGCGTCAGGCCTCCACGACGGCGTCGGACAGTGTCTCGCTGCCCAACGATGTGATGTTGCAACTGGAGGCCGTCACGTTGATGCATCCCGGACGGGGCAGGGTGCTTGGCCCGCTGGATCTCACCTTGAAGGCCCACGAGGTGCTGGTGATCAGCGGCCCGTCCGGGGCCGGCAAGTCATCGCTGTTGCAACTTATGGCGGGATTCGTGGCACCCGATGAAGGCCAATGCCTACGCCGAGATACCACTGGCCTTGCCTGGATGGATCAACGCCCGCTGCTGATGCAGGGCAGTCTGGCCGACAACCTGCGTATCACCGCGCCAGACGCCAGTGATGACGACATCGCGCAGGCGCTGACGCGCGCCGGCCTTGCCGAGGTGCTGGCCGCCTTGCCACAGGGCATCGCCAGCCCGTTGGGCGAAGGAGGGCGTGGGCTGTCCGGCGGCCAGGCTCAGCGTCTGGCGTTGGCGCGGGCCTTCTTGAGCGATGCGCCGCTGGTGTTGCTCGACGAGCCGACCGCCAGTCTGGACGCCGACACCGAACAGCGCCTGATCGCCGGTTTCCAGGCGTTGGCCGAAGAAGGCCGCACGCTGGTCATCGCCACCCACCATCCGGCCTTGAGGGCCATGGCGACGCGTCAGCTGTGCCTGACCCGCGATGGGGTCGTTGGCACCATTGGAGAGACACAGGATTCTGGGGAGGGCGCATCATGATCGAACCCGCTCGCACTCTCGGTCCTGGCTCCACTCCCTCGACGCGCGAGGCACTGGCCGCGCTGGCGCCATGGTGGCGAGTGCATGAGCGCTATCGGCGCCGACTGCTGCTGGGCGTGGTGCTGATGACAATGACCGCGCTGTCGGCACTCGGACTGCTGGCGGTCTCGGGGTGGTTCATCACGGCATCGGCCCTGACGGGGGCGGCGCTGGCTGCCGGTGCCGTCGCCGTGCTGGATGTCTACACGCCGGGCAGCGCGATTCGCCTGTTTGCCGTCTCGCGCACCGTCTCGCGCTATCTGGAGCGTCTCTACAATCACGACACCATCCTGCGACTGCTGGCCAGCCTGCGCGGCAGTGCCTTTGCCTCGCTGGTCAGCATGGACCCCGCGCGGCTGGCAGCCCGGCGTTCCAGTGACTGGCTCAATCGTCTGACCGCGGATATCGACACCCTCGATGCGCTCTATCTGCGTCTGGCGGCGCCTCCGGTGATGGCCTTGCTGCTGATCGTGGCGCTGCTTGGCATCACGCTGGTGTGGCTACCGGGCGCGACGCCGTGGCTGGCGCTCTTGCTGTTGACTGGCTGGGCGTGGCTGACACTCGGGCAGGCGCGCTGGGGCCTGGTGGCCAGCCGCCGGCGCGTGACCACTCTGGAGACATTGCGCTCCAGCCTGATGGAGGCGCTGCGCGGGCATGCCGAACTCGAGGCCTACGCGGCGCTTGGCCATGTGCGTAAGCAGCTTGAGGCGGTGGAAGCGCGTCTGCTGGCGGACCAATGGCGGCTGGCGGTCATCAGTGCCGTCGGCAATGCGCTGGCCGTGCTGGTGATCGGGCTTGCCTGGTTGCTGTTGCTGGCGATGGGCATGCTCGCATTGCGCGATGGCCAGCTCAGCGGCCCGATGATGGTGATGTTGCCGCTTGCGGCGATGGCGCTGGGTGAGGGACTGGCGGGGCTACCGGCGGCCTTCAGCCAGGCCGGGGCGACGCTTGGCGCCGCGGAGCGCCTCAATGATATCGAGCACGCCGCGGGTGTCATGCATGGCGATGCTCGCCTGTCAGCAGGGCCGATCAGCGTGACGCTGGAGCAGGTCAGCTACCGCTATCCGAGCGCCTTGTTCGCTGCATTTTCAAATGTATCGCTCACTGTCGAGGCCGGTGAGCAGGTCGCGATCTGTGGCGCCTCCGGCGCTGGAAAATCGACGCTGGCGGCGCTGCTGACCGGGCAGACCAGCCTGACCTCACGCGGCCTGCAGAGCAGACTAGGTGAAGAGCAGAGCGGGCGAGTGTTGCTCAATGGCCGTGAGGTGCATCACTACGCGCCTCTGGCGATTGCCGATGGCGTCGGCTGCCTCACCCAGCAGGTCGATCTGTTCGATGCCAGTCTGGCTGACAACCTGCGACTGGGGGCCGCCGACGCCGAGGATGCCGCGCTATGGCGGGTGCTGGCCGCAGTGGATCTCGCCGACTGGGTCGCGAGCCTGCCGCAGGGGCTGGCGACACGCGTCGGTGAGGGCGGTCGTCAGGTGTCGGGTGGCCAGGCACGGCGCATCAGTCTGGCGCGCCTGGCGCTGACCAATCCCGGCCTCGTGCTGCTGGATGAGCCCTTCTCGGGGCTGGATGCCACGACAGCGCAACGCGTCGCGCAGGGACTTGCTGACTGGCTGGCGGGCAGGACGGTGATCTATCTGCTGCATGAGCATGATCTCGCGGCACCACGTCCCGGCACCGAGGCTGTGACCCGCGTCTGCTGGCTGGATCGCTGAGCATCCATCGGGATCAAATCATGGCAGGGTAGAAATGCGAAAAAGCCTCCCGGGCAGGGTGCCCGGGAGGCTTTCTTGTCACCGGACCTTCGATCAGGCTCAGTCAGTTGGGCTCAGTCCATCAGTCCCAGTCGGGGGCGATATCCGGGTTGGCGATACGCTCGCCGCGATCCAGCTCGGCGATCTTGGCCATGTCCTCGCCGGTCAGCGTCAGCGAGAAGGCCTCGATGTTGCTGCGGATGTTCTTCGGCTTGGTGGAGGACGGGAAGGTCACGATGTCCTGCATCTTCAGCCACGCCAGAGCGATCTGCGCCGGGCTGACACCGTGGCGGTCCGCGATGATCTTGAGGGTCTCGTCATCCATCACCTTGCCGACGGCCAGCGGCATGAAGGCGCTGACTTCCAGCCCCAGCTCCTGACACTTGTCGAGCACCTTGCGGTTCTGCAGGAAGGGATGCACCTCGACCTGATTAGTCAGCAGCTCATCACGCCCCAGAATGCCGACGGCGCGTTCCATCTGCTCGCAGGTGAAGTTGGAGATGCCGATATGGCGCGTCTTCTCCTCGGCCTTCATCTTGGCGAGCGCCGGCAGGTAGTCCTCCATGGCGACTTCGTCATTGGGTGACGGCCAGTGGATCAACAGCAGGTCGACGTAGTCCATCTGGAGCTTCTCGAGGCTTTCCTCGACGCTCTTCTCAAGATCACCGGGCTGGAGACGGTCGTACCAGATCTTGGTGGTGACGAACAGCTCACTGCGCGGGATGCCGCTGTCGGCGAGCACCTGTCCCACTTCAGCTTCGTTGCCGTAGAACTGGGCGGTATCGAAATGACGATAACCGGCGTCCAGCGCCGCCTTCATGCTCTCACGCAGGGTGTCGCCTTCCAGACGGAAGGTGCCAAAGCCGGGATTCGGTAGGGTAGTCGACATGCGGTAACTCCTGTTGACGTTCTCGCCGGATGCGGCGGGGACGTTTCCATGTGTTGTGTCGTGTTTACTGGGGCTGTGAAACTGGCGCGACAATGGCGTGCCTACGCATCAGTCATGTGCCGGTTGCGCAACAATCCTGCGCCGCCCGCCATGCGGCTCATTCGTTGGCCGTGATCACGAATTTCAGGGCGCGACGCTCACCACTCTTCAGTTCGGCGAGGCAGGCCGGCAGCGCCGTGAACGGCTCGATGCAGGGCGCCGGCTGGTTCATGGAGCCATCGGCGATCGCTTCGAGCAGACCTTCACCCGCCTCGACCAGACGTGCCCAGTCTTCGTCGTCGCCCGCCCAGTGCAGCGCACCCAGCGCGACTTCGTGCTGCGAGATGGCGCGATCGAAGGCCGGCGCGGCCGCCTGCTCCAGGCGGTCCTGGATGCATACGATATGGCCATTGGCCCCCAGATGGCGGGTCATCTTGTGGGCGTGATCACCATTGACGGTATCGATCACGGCGAAGACCGGCGCGTCCAGCTGCTCGGCGTCCGCAAGCGTCTCGTCGGCGCCCAGCGCCTTGAGGTCCGCGTGGCGCTTCTCGGAGGCAACGCCAATGACGTGGAAGTTGCGCTGTCTGGCCAGCTGGATCAACCAGCGGCCCACGCTGCCGGAGGCGCCGGTGATCAGCAGGCGTCGCCCGGCCTTGACGGGCAGCTTGTCGATGGCAAGCCAGGCGGTCAGTGCCGGGCACGGGAAGGCGGCGGCGTCATTGAAGCCCAGGGTGACGGGCAGGCGCATCACGGCGCGCGCCGGGACACGCAGGCGTTTGCTGAAGGTGCCCGGCCCCGCCAGGGTGGTGTGGACCGCGATGCGATCGCCCGGCGATACGTGGCGGACATTGGCACCGCAGGCGATCACCTCGCCGGAGGCATCGACGCCGGGAATCTGGCCGGCTTGCCACAGCTCGCTGTCCATCGCCATGAACTTCCAGTCGACGGGATTGAGGCCGATGGCACGCGTGGCGACCAGTACCTCGTCGTCTCCCGGGGCGCCGATGTCCACCTCTGACTGCTCGAGCGCCTCAGGCTCGCCCGGGCCTTGCCATACCCAGGCGGGTGCCCGGGTGGCGCTGTGACTGATGTCTTGCTGGGTGGTGGTCTCTGTAGAATCTGACATGGGATCTCCTTGCAGCGTGAACGGTGAATCCTTTCCGCCATGGCGGGGGCAGGTCGCGCGACCCGCCCGGCTTGCCAGTGCGCTCAGCCAGCCGGGCAGATCAGTGCAACCCTTGCGCCCTCATGAGAAGTGCGGCAGCACCTCACGGCCCAGTTCCTCGAGGGTTTCCGTGAGCGGGCGGCGATTGCGACGCAGGTGGAAGCCGATGTGATTCACCCCGGCATCCTGCATGGCCGACAGTTCTTCCATGAGGGCAAGGCGGCCACTCGACAACCCGAAGCGATGACGACGCACCGGGGCGTGCGGATCCTCTTCCAGATTGAGGTGGATGAAACTGACGTAGGGCTTGTCGCCGGCGACCTGACGCCAGAGCGCCACGCGACGGATGTGATCCTCCGGCGTGCCCGGGTAGGCCAGCCAGCCGTCCATCTCGCGACCGATCCACTCGGGCGTCTGTTGGGAGAGCCCGGCGCTCAACAGCGGCGGACGCGTCGCGGCAGGCAGGATGGCCTGGCCTTCGCTCAGGGCGTCGTCCGCCTGGCCCTTGATGATGTCCACCGCGTGACGGAAGGCGGCACCACGGGTCGCGAACTCCTCGCCGAACAGCGGGTATTCCGCTGGTCGGTCGCCACTGGCGACGCCAAGCAGCAGACGGTCTTCGCTCAGGGCCTGCACGCTGGCGGCGGCCTTTCTCACCAGCCACGGCTGGCGCAGCGGCAGCACCGCGGCGGCAGTGCCCAGCAGCAGGTTGTCGGTGTGACTGGCCAGATAGCCCAGGTAGGTGAACAGCTCGAAGACCTGACCGGCATCGCCGAAGGCGGGGTCGAACAGTGGCACGTCACGCAACCAGGCGGCGCGGAAGCCGAGCCTGTCGACCTGGCCGATCAGCTCGGCATGGGCGCGCATGTCAGGCACGCCGAAGGGCGTGGAGGGGGCTCTGTCAGTGCGGACCCAGTCATTGTCGAGGGGCAGTTCGACGCCCAGGGTCAGGGGGCCTTGGGTGAGGCGATCCAGCGGACGGGACGGGGAGATCATGGTGGACTCCTTCAGCAAGCAGGTGAGTAGACGACGGTGCCCCCGAGCCAGCAGGCTGAGCTGTCGGAATCGGGGGCACGTCGTGATGGCGGGAGGCTTCGCGGCGGATCAGGCGGTCGCGATGGAAGACGCGTGACGCTTGTCGAGGCGACCGGCCAGCAGGGTCAGCAGCAGGGCGGCGGTGACGATCAGCGCGCCGATCCAGGCGGTGTCGGTCAGTGCCATCCCGGAGACCACCTGGCCACCGACGATGGAGCCCAGCGCGATGCCGATGTTGAAGGCGGCGATGTTGAGGCCGGAGGCCACATCAACGGCCTGCGGCACGAAGCGTTCGGCCTGCTGCACGACGTAGACCTGCAGGCCCGGCACGTTGCCGAAGGCGAAGGCACCCCAGATCAGGATGGTGATCACGGCGGTGATCGGGTTGGCGGCAGTGAAGGTCAGCACGCCGAGGATGACGATCAGGCCACCGAAAATCAGGGTCAGGGCGCGGATCGGACCCATGCGGTCGGCCAGCTTGCCGCCCTGGATGTTGCCGATGGCGACCGAGATACCGTAGACCAGCATGATCAGACTGATGGCGCCTTCATTGAAGCCACTGACGTCCTGCAGCAGCGGGGCCAAGTAGGTGAAGGCCGTGAAGGTGCCGCCGTAGCCGAGAATGGTGATCAGGTAGACCAGCAGCAGGCGCGGATGGGTCAGAACCTTGAGCTGTTGGGCGAAGGTGGCCGGTACGCTCTTCTTGAGATTGTTGGGCACCAGGATGGCGCTGCCGATCAATGCCAGTACGCCGAGGACCGAGACCACAAGGAAGGTGGCGCGCCAGCCGAAGTGCTGACCGATCCAGGTGCCCAGCGGCACGCCGGTGACCAGTGCCACGGTCAGGCCGGTAAACATGATGGCGATCGCACTGGCTTCCTTGTCCTTGCTCACCAGGCTTGTCGCGATGGTGGAGCCGATGGAGAAGAAGACCCCGTGGGCCAGGCCAGTCAGGATGCGCGCCGTGATCAGCGAGCTATAGCTGGGTGCCTGCCAGGCCAGCAGGTTGCCGGCGATGAACAGCGCCATCAGTCCCAGCAGTACCAGCTTGCGATTGAAGCGGCCGGTCATGGCGGTCAGCACGGGGGCGCCGATGGCGACACCGACGGCATACAGGCTGACCAGCAGGCCAGCGGAAGGCAGAGAGACGCTCAGGTCCTGAGCGATGGTGGGTACCAGTCCGACGATAACGAACTCGGTGGTCCCGATGGCAAAGGCGCTCAATGTCAGCGCCAGCAGGGCAAGGGGCATGGCAGTTCTCCATCAGCAATGGGTGGGTCTTGGATGCTGTGCAGTCTGCCGTGAGATACCTTTGTGATAAACGCACGAAATGATGAAAGACTTTTGCAGTTTTCGTAAATATGTTCGGTGATGGCGTCTTTCTCCCATCCTTGCAGCGCCTGTCCCTGTCAGCTCGTGTCGCCATCTCGAACTCGTGTCACATGGCGCCACAGGGTGACTCAACAGCGTCATTCAACAGGGCGACTCGACAGGGCGACTCGACAGGGCGACTCAACAGCGGGATTCACCAGGGTGACTCCACAGGGCGGGGCGCAGCGGCTACACTGCGCGCCGAGAATTTTCATTCACTCCCTGTTCACATCGGAGATCGTCTTGGCCGCGCCTGACACCCCGTCTACCTCTCAGCCTGATGCCCGGGCTGCAGAGACTCCCTGTTCCTTGCCGCGCCTCGTCGTGCCCTCGACCTGGCGGGGCTGGAGCCTGCTGGTGATCTTCCTGCTGCTGGTCGTGATGGGTATCTGGCCGGTGATCGGCTGGATCAACCAGCAGACCCTGTTGTGGGGCATGCCGTCCTTGATCATCTGGAGTTACCTGATCATCTTCGCCTGCAGTGGCGCGATGTTGCTGGGCAATTGCCTGTTGCGCCGTCGCCACGGCGCAGACCCGCTGTCAAAAGCGGCCGCTGGCGAAAGAGACGGAGGCACCGCGTGATTGATCCGCATGCCTTTTCGTCCGTGCATGACAGCGTGCCCTTGCTGGTCACCCTGGGGTATGTCGTCCTCGCCATGGCCATCGGTCTCGGCGCGCGGGGTGGCCGCCGCATGGACACGCTGGAGCAGTGGGGAGTCGCCGGCCGCTCGATGGGGCCCGTGACGCTCTATCTGTTGATCGCCGCCGGCAGCGTCAGTGCCTACACCTTCATGGGTGCGCCGGGCTGGGCCTACAGCAAGGGCGTGCCGGTGTTCTATGTCGCCATCTATCTGGCCTATCTGGCGCTGGTGGCCTGGTACTTCGGCCCCAAGGTGTGGAAGTTCGGCGAGCAGTTCGGGCATGTCACCCAGGCAAGCGCGATCGCGGACCGCTATCAGAGCCCTCTGCTTGGCGCGCTGTCGGCGCTGGTGATGTCGATTGCCTCCATCGCCTATGCGGTCCTGCAGACCATCGGCTCGGCCTACATCCTGCTGGTGATGAGCGGCGGGCGCATTCCGCTCTGGGCTGGCGTGTTGCTGGTGCTCAGCGCGATCGCCGTCTATCTGTTCGTCAGCGGCCAGCGCGCCATCGGGCGCACCAATGCCTTCCAGGGCGTGCTGATGCTGGTCGTTGCCTGGGCAATCGGCCTGTGGGCGGCCTATCTCTCCACCGGCGAATGGGGCTTCAGTGGCGTTTTCACGCGTCTTGAGGCCAGCCATCCGGAGTATCTGCGTCTGCCCGGCGCCGGCGGCGACATGAGCTTCAGCTTCTGGACCACCTCGATCATCGTCTCGATGCTGTCCTTCATGCCGCCGGTTTGGACCCAATGGATGAGCGCCGCCTCCGCCGGCACCATCCGCCGCAGTGCCAGCTGGCTGCCGACCTATTATGTGGTGATCCTGCCGCTGGTGGTGGTCGGCTTCATCGGTATCTACAGCCTGCCGGAGCTTGCGCGCGCCGACACCGTGGTGCTCGAATACGCGATGGCCAACATGCCGGTCTGGCTGGTGGGCCTGTTGGGCGCGGGCACGCTGGCGGCCTCGATGTCCTCAAGCGAGCCCTTCATTCACTCGGTGGCCCTGAGCCTGAGTCGTGATGTGCTGCAGCCGGGCCTCAAGCTTGATGACCAACGCGCTGGCAAGCTGGCGCGCTGGCTGATCTTCCCGGTGATGTTCCTGATCGTGGCACCCCTGGCGATCTGGGAGCCGGGCAATCTGGTGATGATCCTCTTGATCGGGCTGGGCTTTGCCTCTCAGGTCTTGCCGGCATTTCTGGGCATGTTCTTCTGGCCGCGTGCCTCGGCGGCAGGTGTCATCAGCGGCATCAGCGCTGGCTTTATGGTCACGGTGCTGTTTACCGTCGTATGGCCGCATCCGCTGGGCCTGCATGCCGGTTTCTGGGGGCTGATGCTCAACCTGCCGGTCTTCGTGCTGGTATCATTGCTGACCCGGCCGGTGGATGAGGCGGTGACGTTGCGCTTCTTCCGCATCGCCGCCCCCTGGAGTCTCAAGCGCTGATAGGCAGCAAGAGAGGTCATGGCGGAGTAATGTAGGGGGCGTCACTCCGCTCTGAAAGTCGAGCGTTTGGCTCGACCAAACAGTTGTCTGAAATTTGGACAAGCGTTTGACAAGGTTGTGAACGATTGTCACGTTTGCGCCCGAGCGCTTATTGATCCGTGTCGCCTTGTATAGAGTGAGATCATTGATTGGCTGTCCTCAAGGGAGGGGACGTGAATGAATGATCTGATGGTGCAGGTGGACAGACAGATACAGCGTGAGGGCGGTCTGGGAGTGCATTTCCCGGCCGAGATAGAAGCGCGCTTCGAGCACGATATCCATGTCGCGCGCAGCCACAAGCTTGCCTGCATGGGCGCGGTGGCGATCAGTATCTATGTGCTGTTTCTGCTCAATGACTGGCGCTTTCGCCCAGACCACATGCTGGAGGCCATCGTCATTCGCGTCGGGGTCATGACGCCCATCGCCCTGATCTGCATCTACATGCTCAAGCGGGGTGTCTCGCCGGTACTGCGTGAGATGTTGATGACTGCGCTGGTGTGCTTCGCGATGATCTTCACGGCCCTCTTGATCCAGTTGTCAGTCTCGCCACATTCCTTCCTCGACCTGTTCGCACTCGGCCTTATCGTGCTGGTGGGCAATGTCCTGTTTCAGCTGCGCTTCTGGTATGCCCTGTGCTCTTCGGCCTTCCATTTCGGCGTGATGCTGTATCTGGTCAATGCCCATCCTGCGCCCTATGCCTCGGCGGGTTTCATGGCGTTGATGGTGTTTCTGTCCATCACGCTGTTTTCGATCATTTCCAATCTGCGCAGCGAAAAGGCCGAGCGCCTTTCCTACCTGTTGTTGCTGCGAGAGCAGCTCAGGGTCGAGGAGTTCACCGAGAAGAATGAAGAGTTCCGACGCCTGGCCTCGATCGATCCCTTGACCGAAGTCTATAACCGGCGCCACTTCGACAGCCTCGTGAGCTCCCTGCTCGGCAAGCAGGTCGACAGTCGGCTTCAATACGGCGTGGCCATGATCGATGTCGACCATTTCAAGGCCTACAACGACCACTACGGCCACGTGAAAGGGGACCTGTGCCTCAAGCGTATCGCGACGGCCATCTTTGAAAGCGTGCACCCCGATGTCGATATCGTGGCGCGTTTCGGGGGCGAGGAGTTCGTGGTGCTGCTGCCATCCTGTACGCCGCAACAGGCATTGGCGCGCGCAGAAGAGATTCGCCGCCATGTTCGCGACCTGGCGCTACCGCATGGGGGGAGTTCACGCCATGGCATCGCCACCATCAGCATCGGGGTCTCTGCCGCCGGCTCCGGCCAGGGCTGCAGCTTCGAGACCATCCTCAAGCAGGCGGATGAGGCGCTTTATCGTGCCAAGGCCTCGGGACGAGATCGCTGCGAGCTGTTTGCTCAGCAGGATCAGCAGGCGCTGGGCCGAGCCTTCGCCGGCTAGCGTCGGGGTGTCGTCGTGGTGGTGTCACGGTGTCTGGGACAAGAGCCCAAGGGGGCGTGCGCTCACGTCTCGTGTGACAGCCCCAGCTGCTGGCGAAGCCACGGCAGCATGATCTGCTCTGCCTGATGCGCCCGTGCGCCGGGGTAGACCAGATAGAATCCCTGGCCCTGATCCGGCAGGCCACACAGAGTGACCAGTTGCCCCTTCGCGATGCCTTCCGCCGCCATCAGGCGCGGTGTCAGTGCGATACCCTGATCCGCCAGAGCGGCATCGATCGCGAGACTGGTGTGATTGACCCAGAGGCGATCGGCCTTCTCAAGCCCCGAGAAGTGCGCCGCAAAGGTATGCCACCCCTGATGGCTGTCCTCGATCAATACGCACCCGCGCATATCGAGCCTATCCAGCCGTTCGCCCAGATGTTCCCGATAGCCGGGACTGCAGACGGCGATACGCTCAAGCCCCGTCAACCATATCGCCTTGAGTCCGGCGTCATGCTGGCCATAGCCCTGACGAATGGCGAGATCGATCCCGTCCTGATGCAGATTCGAAAGTCCCTCGCTTGCGTGTACCCGCAGTTGCCATTCGGGATGTGCGTGGCGAAAGCTTGCCAGACGGGGCATCAGCCACTTGGCGGCAAAGGAGGGCGGTACGCTCAATGACAGGGTGGTGTCAGCGGGGTCATGGCTGGCATCGCGCACGGCCTTGTCGATGTTGCCCAGCGCCAGGGCGATCTGCTCATGAAAGCGCTGGCCTGCGTGAGTCAATGCCAGACCACGCGGGAGACGATGGAAAAGCTTTACTCCAAGCTGTGTTTCCAGCTCGCGTACACGCTGCGCCACGGCGCTCTGGGTGAGCGACAACTCTTGCGCCGCGCGGCGAAAGTTGAGATGGCGCGCTGCCGCATCAAAGGCCGGCAGCGCGCCCAGGCGCAGTTTCGTGTTCAGGTTCTTGCTCATGTTCTTGCTCACGTTCAGGGGCGTGCTCATGTTCAGGCGCATATCTTGCTCATGCTCAGAGGCATGCTCATGTTAAGCGCCATGGGCGCTTGGCCGGCCGAGGGCGACGATGCCCCTCCGGCGCCAGCACGCTATCTGAGCGGGAAGCCGGCGCACCGCGTGTGTTGCCTAATGGCACGAGAGTGAAGATTTTCTACAGGGTAATGCAAATAATGCCCGCTTGTCGCGACGCGGAGCACAGCCGAACATGGCGCTATCGGCCAAACATGGCGTTATCGGTCCCACATGGCGCTATCGGCCTCATACGGCGCTATCGCTAAGGGCGCCATGTGGTTGGCTCCCCAAGTATCCTCGCCACAAGGAGTACTCCATGCCTCGCTCACGATTCTCGGCACATCTTGCCTTTCTGGCGCTCGGTACCATCTGGGGCAGCAACTTCCTGTTCATGAAATGGGCGGCGGAGTGGATCACCCCGGGTCAGGTGACCCTGCTGCGTGTCGTGGCAGGCTTCATCCCCCTGGCCCTCTATGCTGCCTGCCAGGGCGTTCTACACCGGGCGCACTGGCGCCATCTGCACCACTTCGTTGTCATGGCCCTGCTGGCGACGGCGCTGTACTACCTGGCATTCGCCTATGGCAGTTCGGTATTGCTGTCGAGTGTCGCGGGCATGCTCAGTGGCGCCATCCCGCTCTTCACCTTCGTGGCGGCGGCCTTGTTCCTGCGCAACGAGCCGATCAATGCACGTTCGATCACCGCCACCTTGCTCGGCATCATCGGTATCGCGCTGATTGCCCGCCCATGGCAGGGCTTGCAGGCAGACGTCTCGCTGGCGGGCGTGGCCGCCATGCTCGGCGGCGCGATGTGTGTCGGCTTGTCATTCGTCTATGCCAAGCGCTTCGTGATGCCGTTGGCGATTCCTTCGCTGGCCCTGGCTACCTATCAGACGGGGATTGCCACTCTGCTGCTGCTCGCTGTCATCGATCTTGAGGGTATCCTGGCGCTGAGCAACGACGGTGTTGCCTTGACCGGGCTGGTAATCGGCCTCGGGGTGTTGGGAACCGGCGTAGCCTATGTGCTTTATTACTTCATCGTCGGCGAACTTGGCGCGATCAAGGCCTCTGGCGTGACCTACCTGCCCCCGGTGGTCGCCGTCATCATCGGAGTGCTGCTGATAGGGGAGCCCATACGCGGACTCGACCTGATGGCAATGGCGATCATTCTGGTAGGCGTCATCCTGTTGCAATCCGCGCGTAAGAAGCAGGAGGTTGCGCCTCCCAAGCCAGACGGCAGCGAGACTGAACAGGTATTGCCTCGCTCAGTCGGCCTCGAGGCCTCGAA
Organism: Cobetia sp. UCD-24C; assembly: GCF_001306765.1. Lineage (NCBI taxonomy): Bacteria > Pseudomonadati > Pseudomonadota > Gammaproteobacteria > Oceanospirillales > Halomonadaceae > Cobetia > Cobetia sp. UCD-24C. The sequence continues at coordinate 157,375 of NZ_LJTD01000014.1, forward strand.
TCACTCGGCGCGATGATCAACACCCGGGATCACGACTGAGGCCGCAGCAGAGAAGCACGACTGAGCATCGCAACTGCATCTCACAACTGCATCTCGCGATAGTGATGGGGAATGATCCAACGCCTGATGCTGCACCCTGCCTGTGAGCGGGGTGCAGCATCATGTTTCAGCCGGTGTGACCTGTCTCAACCCTGTGCCACTTACCTCCCGTGCCTGACACGGGTAAGGTTGAGGCAAATGGCCACAGGTTGATGAAATTTGCCTCATGTCTGAACCGCAGCCCGTCCCCTCTGAATCCTCTGGGCTTTCAGTACGGTCTGAATTGTCAGAACCGTCTGAAGCCTCAGAAGCTGCTGAACAGCCCGCGCCATCCCGCATGCCTCCTCTAGCGTCGGCGTCGGAGCCTCTCTCTGCGCCGTATCCGCGCCCGGATTCACCGCCGCTGCTGGCGCCGGGGGCTGCCGAGCACACGCTGAATGTCTGGTTGGTGCCGCGCTTCTCGATGTTGACGTTGTTCTGCCTGCTGGAACCGCTACGGGTTGCCAATCGCTTCGGACGGCCGCTGTTCGCCTGGCGTCTGCTGTCAAGTGATGGCGAGGCTGTCGTGGCCAGCAATGGCGTGCGCATCGATGTTGATAGCGCCTTGTCGTCTCTGGTCAATGAGACGCAGTCGGGTGGCCAGAGTGGGGCGCAGACGCGCTTGATGGTGGTGTCATCCTACGGGCCGGAAGTCAGCGTCGGCAGCCAGGCGCGTGGCGTGATTCGCCATCTGGCAGCCCACGGCGCCTGGTTGGGAGGCTTGGATACCGCCCCCTTCATTCTGGCGCGCGCCGGTGTGCTCGCCGGTCATCGGGTCGCCCTGCACTGGGAGAGCGTGCCGGCCTTTCGCGAGGAATTTCCTCAACTCGAGATCAGTCAGGCCGACTATGAATGGCAGGGCGAGCGGCTGACGGGCTCTGGCGGCGCGGCCAGTATCGACATGATGCTGGCGTGGATCGAGTTTCTGTACGGACCGTCGCTGGCGGACGCCGTCGGGCGGCAGCTGGTGCATCAGCGCGGGCATATGGCGTCGCCTGCTGCTGTCAGCACTCGAGACGATTCGCTGCCACGCAGTGTGGTCAAGGCGCTGGCCGTGATGGAGGCCAATCTTGCCCAGGTGCTCTCGATCCCCGACATCTGCCGTCTGGTCGGCCAATCCCAGCGCCAGTTGACGCGTCTGTTCATGGCGCATTTTGAGGAAACGCCCAAGCAGCGCTATCTCGGCATGCGCCTGGATCATGCACGGTGCGTATTGGCCGACAGCAGTCGCAGCGTCTCCCAGGCGGCCCTCGGCGTCGGATTCACGCATCTGGCGCACTTCTCGCGTGCCTATCGCCAACGATTCGGTGAGCCGCCCAGCGCGACTGCTCGCCGTGGTCAGGCCACGCCCTGAGGCGGGTCATCATCCTGCGCTCCTTCAAGGCGGCACGGACGATGTTGAGGACGCAAAAAGAGCCGCAAAAGGGAGTATTATCGCGCCGCTGCGCCGAAACGCCATCGCAGCAGACGACTTGGCAGAGGGTGCCATCAGGGTTCGCGACAAGCATACACGCCATTGTTTCATGCGCACGCCAGCGCACTGCAGGAGGCTTCACGAGAATGAACTGGATAACCTGGCTCGATCTGGCCGGTGTAATGATCTTTGCCCTGACCGGTGTCGTCGTGGCGTGCCGTTCACGCATGGACCCGATCGGCATGCTGGTGCTGGGCGCGGTGACTGGTATCGGCGGCGGTACGCTGCGTGATCTCGTGCTGGGAATCGGCCCGGTGTTCTGGGTCGAGCAGCCGATCTATCTGTGGGTCATCCTGTTGACGGTAATGGTGGCGACGCTCGGCTTTCATTATATCCACCGCCTGACGCGGGTTTTTCTGCCGGTCACCGATGCCTTCGGGTTGGCGCTGTTTACGGTGTTGGGCGCACACAAAGCGCGCATGCTGGGCGTGGATGGCATCGTGGCCGTCTTGATGGGCACCATGAGCGGCGTGGCGGGTGGCATGATCCGCGATGTGCTCGCACGTCGTGTGCCGATGGTGTTGCGTCAGGAAATCTATGCCTCGGCATCGCTGGCGGGTGGCATTCTCTATATCGCGCTTCTCGAGGCGGGTGTTGGCCTGGCGTGGGCCACTGGCGCTGCCATCTTGCTGATACTGGCGATTCGCCTGCCGGCGATCTATTGGCATCTGACCTTGCCGACCTTTGCCTGGGTGATCATTCCGCCCCCCCCGCTGGCTTCGCAAGACAGTGGTCAGAGGCATGATCAGGCCCCGTCGGGGGCAGCGGGCACGGGCGGGGAGAGTCGCGAGGGCGTGCACGCCGCGCCAGATGGCAGATCTCGTCAGCGCTCGGAATTCGCGACGACGCTGGGCGGCTCGATCGGTGCCAGTGATGTTTCGCCCTCGGGTCAGCTGGAGACACCGCCGGCGCCTCCGACATTGCCGCGGCGCACCCCCAAGGCACGGGTCAGGATGCTGCGCCCCGGCGAACGCCGCCGTGGTGGGCTCTAGGTGACATCCTTTTGCTGAGTGATTTGATCGGCAAGCCATATTGCAGAAGCGATCATGATGCGGATGATTATTGTGATTTCTGCAAAGATGCATGGGACCATGCATCTTGCACTTTCAAGGAGATCACAGCATGCGCAGCCGTTCGGATGACCTCGAGTTGCTACTGGCCGTGGTGGATAGCGGGGGCTTCAGCGCCGCCGCCAATCGGTTGAACATTCCGGTGGCCAAGGTATCGCGGGCCATCCAGCGCCTGGAGGGTGAGCTGGAAACGCCGCTGTTGAATCGCACCACACGCAGCGTGGCACTGACCGATGAGGGGCGCGGCTTCGTCGAGCGCGTACGTGAGGGCTTGTTGCTGCTCGGCAGTGCCGAAGAGGCCCTGTTGCAGCAGCGCGCTCAGCCCAGCGGGAGGCTGCGTGTCGATGCCGCGAGCCCCTTCGTGCTGCATCAGCTGGTACCGCTGGTCGCGGAGTTCTCCCGCAGCTATCCCGGCATCGCGCTGGAGCTGTCAGCGGCCGATGACATCATCAACCTGCTGGAACAGCGTACCGATGTGGCCATCCGCATCGGCGAGCTGGATGACTCCACGCTGCACGCCAAGGTGCTGGGGCGCTCCACGCTGCATCTGGTCGCAAGCCCTGCCTATCTGGCCGAGCATGGTGTGCCGTCCAGTGTTGCCGCGCTGCAGACCCATCAGCTGCTGGGGTTCCTGCCCCCCAGTCGTCTCAATCGCTGGCCGCTCAAGGGTTCCGCACAGGGCTTTGACACGACACCTCATCTGCCGACCACCAGTGGCGAAGTCATGCGTCAGCTGTGTCTGGCGGGGCATGGTATCGCGCTGATCTCGCGCTTCATGCTGGGCAATGACCTCAAGACCGGCGCTCTGGTGGAAGTGTTGCCCGGCCAGATCCAGAGTCCCAATCCCCGCGAGCAGATCCAGGCGGTCTATTACCGCAACAGTACGCTGTCGCCGCGTATCAGCGCCTTCGTCGAGTTTCTCGCCACCCGCCTGACGCTGTGAGTGGCCGGTCCTTGGACTGACTCTCGTGAATGTCATGATCTGGTAACTAGATTGGTATTTATCTTGTTCATCATTATTTCCGATTGAAAGGATATGGCATGCTTGTTGTTATGACCGCAAAAGGTAAATTAAAAATGCCAGCAATAATGTTAGCAGGTGTTAATTGATTTTTCTGATAGGTCTAGATATGGTTATCCTAAAGATTTTAATAGTAAAGGCAAGTGGCTAAAGGGTTCAATAGTATACCTCTAAAGCTTTATTTCTTGGTCGATGATTTTTCGGTACTTAACTCTTGGTTAATTAATTGTTGATTGAGTTTTATAGTAGTGGGTTGTTGCTGTTGAACCCCCCTTTGTCATTGAATATATAGCTTGGGATCATGTCCTTTGGTAAGGTTTTAAAGAACTCTTCATTATAGTAAGGCAGGCTTTTAAAAACATCATTCATTACACATAAATAGTTGCTTGCATTGAATTCTGAAACATAAGGAGATTCAAAGATGTAAGTGAGATTCATGCTGTCATCAATAGATTTCGTATGCATATATTTTAGCGGCGAGCTTCTTGCCGATATGTCCAAGCACCTTACATATAACTCACAAAATTGTATTTCATTGAGTTTTTCTTTGCGTATCTTTTTAATCAAACCGTTTAGAAATTTACTTACGTTCTCTCCATCAAAGAATGTAACTATTAAGCCTATGGTGCCTATCTTTAAAAGGCATGCACCTGGGTAGAGGTTATCTCTAAAAAAGAAGTCTTCACCATGTACGTTAACGATTAATACGCTATATGGAAGTATGTTGTTAAATTCATGCCTACCTAGTACTCCTTGAAGGAAATAATGAAGTTCAGAGTACGCTCTCAGTAACTCATTGCTTATGATGGTGCCAGAGTCTAATTTAGCTCTATCTTTCAAGAGGGTTACTTCTTTTCTAAGAATACCATAGAATATTTTTCCAACCCATAAGTACCATTGATAATGATTTAGGTTGCTTGCTGATTTATAACCTTCTTCGATGCTTACAGAAATCTCTCTTTCTAATGTTGCTAAAGCGCCACTATTACAATTTTTGCAGCATGGCACCAGTAGCTGCCTGTAGGGTAATAAGGTACCATTAAGTAATTGAAGTTTTTTGTCCCATATATTATATTTGGTTAGCATCCACTTTGGAAATACATGTTCTTTTGTGATCTGACTTTGGTGTATTGACCCACATAAAAAACAAGCATTGTCGTTAATATTCATATAATCTTCTAAGAAATCCACTATTGATAAGCTCCTCAGTTATTACGATATATCTTTTGGTTTATACTTATTGTATATTGACACATAAATGAAATTGTTGAATCATGTTAGTGTCTTAAAGCTGGGCTAGTTTTCTTGGTTTTTTGCTTGCGTGGCTATACTAGAAAATTATTTAAGTTTCGACTACGTAAATCTGCTGTGTGTCCTCAAAAATCATAGCAACGATAGCACCCTCTTTATCCTGCGCAACACGGCGCGCCTTAATTAAACGCTGATATATCACAGCTGAGCTTGGTTGGCTTGTAACCCATTTGTAGGCTGTGTTACTCGATTTCTTCTCATGTATAGCAAGATATTCATCTGAGTCAGGGAGCATAACTACAAAGCCTTTGAAGCATTTCTCATTAATAGCTTTATTCGTTTGGATGCTAAGGTTAGCTAATGCAGTCTCAATATATGACCTTTCGTTATCTAGAATTTTCATCTTTGGCTCCCATATTTTGTTTAAATGTGCTGAGTTGTGAGTTAGCGCTTTTTACTAGTTTTAGATGAGGGTCGGATATTGTCATGAGATGCTGGTTTTACTCGACCGAGTGCAGATGGAAACATAACAAGAGCTCACTGGCTTCCATTTATAAGCCGTACAGGTTCCACTATGGCGATAAAATTTTCTTCAGTCCATCATGTTATACTAAAGAATGTGCTTCGACTAATTAATGAAGATCGTAATCAGCTTTTATTATGATTTTTGATTGCATTCCTGCCCCTATGAACGGGATAGTCTAGAGCTTGGATAGATGGTGGTAGCATGAAAATACTCTACTCCTTACATGATCTAGCCCCTTATCTCTACTGGAGGGAGAGCATTCTCATTAGTAATGGCTAGGGGGTTAAGAAGTTCAGTGAAAAATACAGCGGCAGCCCTCGGGCTGCCGTCTTGCGTATTGCGGCCATGGAACTCGTATTGGCGGCTTCATTCCTTCCGAGCGGCGGCTGCCTGGCGTTCCAGCCAGTCGATCACCAGCGGCCAGTGGCTGTCACGATGCTGGCGGCGAAAGAACCCCATATGCCCGATGGGCCCCGTAGCGTGTTGGCGAGGGTCGATCTGATGGCGCTCCAATGTTGCTTGCGTGAAATAGCCGGTCAGCAGATCAATGCCGGGGGCCGTCGCCCAGGGATCATCGTCAAAGCCCAATACCAGCAATGGCTGGGTGACTCTGGCGAAACGGCGTTCTGCGTGCATGGAGGGATCATCGAAGAAGTAGCGTGGCAGGCTGGTCCAGCGACTCCACTCAAGGGCGACGCCGCGGGGCAGATTTTCGCCGATGCCGAGCCGCCGCCCCGGCACATAGCCAAGGGTGTGCGACGTCAGTGGACCGATCACCTTGAGCAGGGCCGTGACCCGCAGGCGCTCGCCAAGCGGCTTGATGAAATGCAGGCAGCCTGCGTGGGAGGCGACCAGCGCCGCGGCACTCAGCAGGCGACTCGAGTCACTCAAGCCCACGGCGTGACCACCGATGCTGTGGCCCACTGCCAGAAGCGGCAACTCTGACCAGCGCTGTGCGGCCCAGTGGGTCACGCCCTCGACATCCTGATCGATCCAGGTGGACATGCTGGCGGCTAAGCCACGGAGTGTGTGAGGCGCCGAGCGGCCGATGCCGCGATAGTCGTAGCGCACCACATGGAAGCCGCGGCTGGCCAGCGCCTGCGCGAAGGCGCGATAGATGGACTGCGGCACGCCAGTGGCGGGGTGGAGAAGGACGACGCCCTTTACGCTGGCGGGATGCAGGTCAGGCTCATGCACGCTCGCCGCGAGGGGATAGCCGTCTGCCGCCGCAATCTCGCACTCGTGTTCACCATTTGAGCGGGCGGGGTGTTGTGCCGTGTCGTGATTCTGTGGCGCTGTTGAAAGCGCACTGGCAGTGGTGGGGCAGGTATCCGGCAAGCGTTCGGTCATGGCGATCTGGTCTCTTTTTATTTTGGGCTGGGCTTGTCACTGGGCTGGCTTGACACGATGCTGATCAGTGCAAATTCAAACGTTTGTTTGTCGTCAGTATTGTTCAGTCCTCCTGCAAGTGTCCAGCAGGGTTTCAACAGGGGGGAGAAACGACAACGCCCGCACTCCTGACCAAGGAATGCGGGCGTTGTCGTTCGGAGGGTCGACTCGATGGACCTCTTTATAGCCGTCTCAATTATCGACTCAATTATCGACCGGCCAGACCTTGAAGATACGGTACGGCGCCTGGCCGCTGTCCTTGCCGTCATTGAAGGGCGGCGTGCTGTCGAGCTGGTTGACGGTGACATAGAGCCAGCCGTCGGCTGCCATGCGCACGCCATCCGGCCAGTCGAGACGCTCATCGCGCACCAGCGGCGTCAGTTTGCCATCGGCGCCCAGTACATCCAGCCCATGCTGATTGAGGTTGGTGAAGTAGTGGATGCCCCCGGCGGTATCTGCGCCGTCGGAAACGGGCTTGTCGCCGACGCGGGTGATGGCGGCGGCAATGGTGGCGTAATCGGCGCCTTCGCGCAGCAGTCTGGCCGGTACGCTGTACCAGCTGTGACCGGTCATGGCGCCGAAGAAGACAGTCTCGCCATCGCCGGACAGGGTGATCGGATCGACGCCGACCTTGGCAGGCTTGCCATTGAACTGGACGTCCCTGCCATCGATCTTGAGCGTGGCACCGGGTTCTGCCTCAAGCGCCGGGTGCTCGCTGAAGCGGGTGGCCTCGCCGCTCTCCAGGTCAACGGTAATCAAGCCCGGATTGGCGATGTCTGCCAGATAGGCCACGCCACGGCTGCGGTCCACTGCCAGGTCCTGCACGAAGCTGCCCTCGGGGGCGATATTCGCAGGCAGAGTCAGCTTGGTGATCAGCTTGCCCGAGGCAATATCGAAGCCCCACAGGCGGGTCTTGCCCAGATGCAGCCCCATGTCGGTGATCCATAGACCGCCCTGGCCATCCTGATAGATGCCCAGCGGGGAATCGATGGTGGCGTCGCTGTAGCGGCCGGCATGTGTCTGCAAGGCGGGGGAGGGCCAGGCGCGATAGCTGTTCTGGCCGGTGATCTCGACCAGCTGCACGTCGTGATCCCCATCCATCGGGTGGATGGTGGCGAAGACCTGTCCATTAGGCGTCACCGCCACATTGCCGGGGCGAATCTGCATGACGGCGACCGAGCGCATTTCACCGTAGGCAGGCCCGGCCTTGAGCGCTGAGGTAGTGGCCGGCAGGGTCGTATGGCCGTTGGCGCAGCCCGTCAGCAGGCCGGTAAGCAGGGCGACCATGCCCAGATGTCGGGTCGAACGGACGGGGTCAGGCATCAATGTTTCCTTGTCGTGGTAATGCTGGTGTTACTGTCGCGATGAGCGAAAACTTGAAGGCAGGGATTTCTCGATGACGATAATTGCCTGAAAAATCATGGGCATAGAGTAACCTAAAGCACCGTGCAGACCAAAAAAACGCCCTCATGGAGGGCGTTTATCATTTCAGCGTCAGTGCCTTGCGGCCAGAGGCCGATTCGATCAGGCGTGACGCGAGATCATGGCATCGAAGTTTTCCTTCGGCTGGACGCCGGTCAGGGCTTCGAGCTTCTCGCCGGACTTGAACAGCGCGATGGTCGGCAGGCCGCGGACGCCATTCTGGGCGGCGAGGTCCGGTGCATCATCGACATTGATGGCGACGACCTTGAGGGCATCACCCTGTTCTTCGGCGATGGATTCGACGATCGGGTCGAGCATCTTGCACGGGCCGCACCACGGTGCCCAGAACTTGACCAGCACCGGCTGCTCGCTCTCGATGACTTCCTGGGTGTAGTTGCTATCGACGACTTGTGCGAAATCCGCCATTTGTCTCTCCTGTGCATCACGAGGGATGCGTAATTCAAAAGGGCACTTGGTGTGCTTGATGGGCACACACTAACGCTGCTCGACTTTTGTTCGCAAGCGCATTCGCTTTTGAGGCCAGGCAACATATGCGTGCCGTTTGCGCAACAGTGGCGATGGTGTGACCGCCTACCCGCTGGTACACCGAGCCAAGCGACACTCAGATCGCGCTTCATTCACCCTCCATTCAACCTTCATTCGCTCTCCATCGCTGCCATCGATTCACGCACCGACTGTCATCCAACTGTCATGCATGTGTCACTTGATATATGGAAAAACACATATATGATATTTCGTATGTCACCGCGCTTCAGCCGGCTGGCAGGCAACTTGCTTCGTCATACGTCAGGTGCCGGTGAGAGGGGGTCGGGAGAGGG
>NZ_LJTD01000015.1:0-56581 GCF_001306765.1 Cobetia sp. UCD-24C
ACCAAACTTGGTTCAGAGTCAAACTTCTCGTGAGAGGCTTGCTCCGATATTTGGTGACCTTGTCACCACTCATCGGCAAGCGCTCACACGAATTACCTGATCAAATTTTTAAAGAGCGTCGCTGTTAAGCGAGGAGGCATATTTTACCTGGAACGCTTGAGAAGTCAAGCACTTGATGATGAGTCAGTCGACTGCCTCTAAGCATCATCAAGTGGTGAGGAGCGCTGCCCGATCACCTGTTCCGTAAGTAGTGCGGCGTATTCTAGCGAATCGCCCGGGATTGTCAATCGATGATGTCGAAGCGGGCTTCAAAAACATCAAGCAAAACAATCACCTGCAAACCTCTTTCACCGCTGGTAACGCCATGCGTCCCCGGCAGCGGATGCGTACTTTACGCACGAACCGGCGTGAGGGCAAGGGCTTTTTGGCAGCAATGCCCAAAAGAGTGCAAAGCGGGCCCATGCGTTTCTCTAATGCCATCAGAGTGACAACTCGAAGGGCACCACATGGAGAGCCCTCTATATAGTCAGCTTTCTACCGGCGCTTCCAGCGCCGCCCCATCAAGCGCATTTTCCATCCCCCTCAACAAGCTTCTTCAAAAGCTTCCCTGCAAGACACGTGAGCCGCTGCATGCGCGACGGCATCGGCCAGCGCACTCTCTCGCCCCGCCGCCATCTGACAGACACTGCCCACGATGATCAGGCAGGGTGTCGGCAATGGATGCTCGGCCAGACGACTCACCATATTGCCGAGCGAACCGTGAAGAGCCTGCTGCTCGGGAAGGCTGGCATTGGCGACCAGCATCATCGGCCAGTCCGCCGGCAGCCCATGACGCTGCAACTCATCACAGATCACCTCGAGACGATTGAGCCCCATATAGAAGAGAAGTGTTTCATCGCGACGCGCCAGCTGCTGCCATTCAGGCTGCTCGCTCTTGCTGCAGAGCTGAGCGGTCACGAAACGCAGACGCTGTGCATGCGCCCTGTCCGTCAATGGCATTCCCAGGGCAGCGGCCGCACCGGAAGCCGCGGTGATGCCAGGCACGATATGACGCGTGATAGCGGCATCATCGAGGGCCGCGATCTCTTCCCCCATGCGGCCGAAGACACCGGGGTCACCGCCCTTGAGGCGCACGACCCGCATGCCCTCCCCTGCCAGGCGCACCATCAGCGCGCCGATCTCATCCTGCGGCACACTATGATTGCCGCAGGCCTTGCCGACGTAATAGCGCTCACAGTGAACCGGTAGCTGAGCGAGAATCTCATCGCCGACCAGGCGGTCATAGACCACCGCATCCGCAGCATTCAGCATTCGCCAAGCCTTGAGCGTCATCAGGTCCGGATCCCCCGGCCCCGCGCCCACCAGCGCGACCTGGCCTGGAAGAAACGCTTCCCAGGCGGGAGAAATCCCGTTGGCATCGCTGCGCGCTGGCGCCTGCCGATTCTCGTCACGCCACTCGCGCCGCGACATCAGGCCGTCGGTCAGCCGTGCCATGAGAATCCCGAGAGACTCTGCACTGCTGGATACCGACATCAGGTCACGCCATTTCCAACGAATCAGTCCGCTCATCGGATCGCTCCTCTTCCACAAGACGTTTGAGTTCAGGCAGGCAGGAACCGCAGCGAGTGCCGCAGGCCAGTCGAGCGCCCAAGGCTTCCACGGTACCGTCACCGGACTGGATGGCCTGACGAATGGTCAGTTCGCCGACCTGATGGCAGGCGCAGACCATCGCCCCGACATCCGCCTGCCCGGAGAGACGGCCGGCCAGCAGGCTGCGCCGCTCATGCGCGGAGAGCTGCTCTGATGCGAAGCACTCGCCCAGCCAGGCGATATTGGGTTGGCGATCGAGGTGTGCGTCACCCGGCATCACCTTCAGCCACCAGACAAGGCGTCCATCACGAAAGCCCGCTGCGCTGATGCCGCCCTGGGCGGCGTCCTGCGCCCAGAGCCCCGCCGAGACACCCAGATGGCTTTCGCACCAATGCTGCCAATCCGGCTGACCCTGACCTGCCAGCTGATAGCGCACCAATGCCGATTGCGGAATACGCGCCCAGTAGCGTCCATCGAGCTGGGCCACGGCATCCGCCAGATCCTTACGCCCGGCCAGGATGGAGGGGGCGATCAACAAGGTGGCCTGCCACTCGCACGGCAATGGCGCGACCTCAACCGCGCCATGCTTGGATTCCGGCTGTCCGGAGAAGGGATCGACGAGCCCCGCCAGCAGCGCACCGGCTCGGGCATGACTCGCGAAGTGGTCGCTCCAGTGCATCGGAATGAACACCTCCCCGCGACGCTGACCACTGCTGATGCGGATGCGAGCCCGATAATCTCCACGCAGCCCGCCCTGCTCATCACGCCCCTTGAGCTGCGCGAGACCGCCATCCTGCAAATCACGAGCTGCCGCATCCTGCGGATGAAGCTCCACGAAAGGCTCGGCACGATGATTCATCAGGCGAGCACTGCGCGCGGTGCGCGTCATGGTGTGCCACTGATCACGGATACGCCCGGTATTGAGGCGCAGCGGCGCCGCATCGCTCAGCGCCTGTTGCGGCAATTGCGGTACCACGGGCACCAGGCGGGCGCGCCCATTGGGGGTGTTGAAGGTGGCATCCTCGAACAGGCGCGGCGTGCCTATCAGCTCGCCCTTGTCTCCACGGCGCACCGGCCACTGGATCGGCTTGAGCGCGTCGTAACCCGCGCGATTCAGCTCCGCCAACGGCGCGATGTTGAACAGCCGCTTGACCGAGGAAGTCGCCGATGGCTTGCGACCAGCCTTGAGACGCGGCGCAGAATTGCGAAACCCCGAGAGGCGGGCGTGCTCACGAAAGATCGCGTGGGGCCCCGAGTAGTCGAAAGCTTCCAGATAGCCCATGCGCTTGCCGACCTCCGCCAGCTGCCACCAGTCATGACGCGCCTCGCCCGGCGGAGCGAGCAGGCCACGCTGACGCGAGATGCGGCGCTCGGAGTTGGTGACGGTGCCATCCTTCTCGCTCCAGCTGCTGGCCGGCAGCACCACATCGGCGTACGCCAGGGTGTCGCTGTCGGCCATGCACTCGGAGACGATCACCAGCGGGCAGGCCGCCAGCGCCGCACGCACTCGTGCGCTATCCGGCAGGCTCACCGCCGGGTTGGTCGCCATGATCCACAGCGCCTTGATCTCGCCACGCCCCAGCGCCGCGAACAGCTCGACCGCCTTGTGACCAGGCCCCTCGGGCAGGTTCGGTGCCTTCCAGAACTCGCTGACCAGCGCCCGCGCACCCGGCGTGTCGTAATCCATATGTGCCGCCAGCTGGTTCGCCAGCCCACCGACTTCGCGGCCGCCCATCGCATTGGGCTGCCCGGTGATGGAGAACGGCCCCGCGCCCGGCAGCCCGATCTTGCCGCCCGCCAGATGGCAATTGATGATCGCATTGCCCTTGGCGGTGCCACTGGTCGATTGATTCACGCCCTGGGAGAACAGCGTGACCACGTGCAGCTGGGTGGCGAACCAGTAATAGAAGGTCTCGAGACGCTCCACATCGATATCGCAATCCCGCGCGATCGCGGAAAGCGAGCAGTCGTCACGCTTCGCCTGCTTGAGCGCCGCATCGAAACCCTGGGTGTGGGCCTCCAGGTAGAGGCGATCGGTGCGTCCGCGCTCGGCCATATAGGCCAGCAAGCCATTGAAGAGGCGCGCGTCGCTGCCGGGGCGAATGCCCAGGTACAAGTCCGCGATCTCGCAGCTGTCGGTCAGGCGCGGGTCGATCACCACGATACGCAGCAAGGGATTGTCGATACGCGCCTGCTTGAGGCGCTGGAACAGCACCGGGTGATTCCAGGCCAGATTGCTGCCGACCAGCACCACCAGCTCGGCACGCTCGAGATCCTCGTAGCTGCAAGGCACGGCGTCTGCCCCGAAGGCACGCTTGTGCGCCACGACCGCCGAGGCCATGCACAGCCGCGAATTGGTATCCAGGTGCGGTGTGCCGATGAAGCCCTTGAACAGCTTGTTGGCGAGGTAATAGTCCTCGGTCAACAGCTGCCCCGACAGATAGGCGGCGATGCTGTCCCCACCATGGGTGCTGCGCAGCTCACCGAAGCGAGCGGCGATCAAGTCCAGCGCCGTATCCCAGCTCACCTCTCGCAGCACGCCTGCGGCATCGCGTATCTGAGGCCGCGTCAGACGGCCGCTGGATGACAGTGTCTCGGCAAGCGCAGACCCCTTGACGCACAGACGCCCGTAATTGGCCGGATGGTCGTTGTCGCCGCTGACGGCGGTGATCCTGCGCTTGAGCTCTCCGCCTTCCTGCACCCGGGTTTCCAGCTCAAGTGATACGCCACACCCGACACCGCAATACGGGCAGGTCGTCGAGGCGCTACAGGGGGAAGACTCACTTGTGCTCTGGGGCTTGCTGGCCTGCATCGACATCACTCCCTGGTGCAGTAAGCATGAAAAAAGGCGCCTGATGACCCGCCACGTAATGTGCGGTCATCAGGCGCCTTTGCCTGTCGTTGTCAGTCCTGGTCTGCCCTGCAGACTGACAAGGAAAACTGACGGTGGATACGGTCTCGTCATGTCGATGGGTGCGCAATCTCGTCTTCGAGACGTCGACATGGCGTGCATGATTGAAGAGCCGCCGTTGGCCGGTTCGCGAGTCTCGCAACAGTGAAGCTTGCGGAGTCGCGAACCCTCAATCAGGTATCACACCCATGACCTGACAGACGCACTTAACAGGCCAACCCTGACCAATCACCATAAATAACAATCACTTGTCCGTCATAAACTACCGAAGCAGGAGCCGAACAGCGCGAGACGGCCAGCGCCAGTCATCGCTGACGCACCAGCCATGTGCATCAGCGCATGCGACTGCACCAATCCCTGCCTTGATGTCTCCCACAACCGCGACCGGCTCGACCATGCCAGGACCTCGCCTCAAGCCTCTGCAACTGCAAGTTAATGAAAAATAGCGACTTTCTCTGAAGCGGCACCGAATTCGCCTGAGTATCGGCAGGTTGGGTCAATGACGACCCCGAATCGCAGGTCTCGCAGTACATCACTCCGATGAGTGACATGCAGCAGCCAACGGTCCGCCAGACCTGCCGCAGTTGCGGGTGACAGCGACATCGTCACCTGACACTGCAACTCGCTATCCAATGCTTAGCCCTCATCTTCCAGGCAAAGGCGCCTGCTTGACGTCGTGATCATCACGGCGGCAAGCAGGCGCTTTTTTTATGCGTCCAGAACGTCAGCGCAAGGAGGCAGAATGCATCCGTCATCTACCACCCGCGAGCCTACGCCAGCACTGGTCATCATCGGCCACGGCATGGCGGCGCAGAAGCTGTTGGAACAGCTGGTCTCGCTGAGCCCTGATCAGCAGCTGCCCTGGCCGGTCACGGTGATCGGCGAGGAGCCCCACCTCCCCTACAACCGCATTCAGCTCTCGCCGCTATTGGCAGGCGAGACACGAACCGAAGGCCTGATCAGCCAGCAGGCCGACTGGTTCTCGCGGCACGGCATCACACGAATCAGCGGCGACCCCGTCAGCCAGATCGATCGCGCCGCCCGCTGTGTCGAGACCGCCAGCGGCGGCCGCATCCCCTATCAGCGGCTGGTGATCGCGACCGGCTCACGCCCGGCGCTGCCCCTGCCTCTTCCCGCTCACCTGCCAAAGGCGTCGTCCGCCAATGACTGGCCGCCGGGACTGATGGGCTTTCGCGATCTGAAGGATGTCGAGCAGATGCAGGCCGCCTGCCTTGCCGGACGGCAGGCGGGCGCCGGCGCACTGGTCATCGGTGGCGGTCTGCTCGGGCTCGAGGCCGCCGAGGGCCTGCGCAAGGGTGGCCTTGAGGTGACGCTGCTGCAGCGCAGCGAGCGCCTGATGAACCGTCAGCTGGATGAGGTCGCGGCCGGGCTGCTGGAGCAGGAACTTCGCGAGCGTGGCCTCGACATCATCACTGGCGCGCACCTCGAAGAGTGGCTCGAGTCCCCGGCGGGCCGTATCACCGGCGTACGCCTCACGGATGGCCGCGAACTGCGCGCCGGACTGACCATCGCCGCCACCGGCATCCGCCCCGAAATCGAGCTTGCGCGTGCTGCGGGGCTGGCCTGTCAGCGCGCCATCCAGGTCGATGGCCACCTGCTCACGAGCGATCCGCACATTCACGCGCTGGGCGAATGCTGTGAGGTGGCTGGCGAGACCTTCGGCCTGATCGAGCCCATCTGGGCGCAGATCGAAGTGCTCGCCCGCCAGCTTCTCGCGCAACCGACTCCGCCCTATCGCAATGCGCCACTGGCGACGCGTCTGAAGGTCAGCGGCATCGACCTTTACAGCTGCGGCGAGCTTGCCCCCCAGCCGAATGACGAGGTGCTGATCTATCAGGACCACGCCCTGGGCGACTACCGCCGACTGCTGCTGCGCGAGGAGCGCCTGGTCGGCGTGGTGCTCTACGGCGACGTCAGTGCCGGCAACGCCCTGTTCGAAGCGCTCAAGGCCGGCACGCCACTGGCCCGGATTCGCGAAGACCTCCTGCTGATGCCGGCAGAAGCCCTGGCAGGACTGACCCAGGACGGCCCGCCGACGGCGCCCGATGACCCCAGTGGCAAGCCGGGCACTCAAGACATGACAGACCAGCATCGTGATCGCGACACCACAAACAAGACCGACAAGACCGACAACACCCCTGACACCTTCGAGGAGGCCGCATGAAACACCTGATCATCATCGGCAATGGCATGGTTGGCCATCACTGCGTCGAGCAGCTGATCGCACTGGGTGCCACCGCGCACTACCAGATTCATGTCTTCGGCGAAGAACGCCACATCGCCTACGACCGCGTGCATCTCTCGGAGTATTTCACCGGTCGTGATGCCGAATCTCTCGCGCTCGGCACCGCCGATGACTACCGCAAGGCGGGCGTCACCCTGCACCTCGACGAGTGTGTCACCGCCATCGATCGCGATGGCGGCCATGTCATCACCACGCGCGGGCGCTACCCCTACGACAGCCTGGTGCTGGCGACCGGCTCGACCCCCTTCGTGCCGCCCATCCAGGGCCTTGGTGAGCCGGGAAGCGAGGCCGCCGCCAGCAATCGTCTGGTCTACCGCACCTTGGAGGATCTTGATCAGATTCGCGCTGCCGCCGATGGCAAGACACATGGCGTGGTGGTCGGCGGTGGCCTGCTGGGGCTGGAAGCCGCCAATGCCCTCAAGTCACTCGGCCTGGAAGCGCATGTCGCCGAATTCGCGCCACGCCTGATGCCGGTGCAGCTGGATGAGGATGGCGGCCTTGCGCTCAAGCAACACATCACTGCGCTGGGCGTGGGGGTGCACCTCAATCGCGCCACCACCGACATCGTGCCCGGCGAGCACCATCAGTGGCGAATGAACTTCTCCGATGGCGAGTATCTGGAGACCGACCTGATCGTGTTCTCCGCCGGCATCCGTCCTCAGGACACCCTGGCACGCAGCGCCAGCCTCGAGATCGGCGAGCGCGGCGGCATCATCATCGATGACGAATGCCGCACCTCGGACCCGGAAATCTTCGCCATCGGCGAGTGCGCCCTGTGGCAATCGCGCATCTTCGGGCTGGTCGCGCCGGGCTATCAGATGGCCCGCGGCGTGGCGTCCCTGCTGGCCGCCAGCGCTGACGATGTGGCAAGCGCCTCTCAGGAGAGCTTCCGCTTCCAGGGCGCCGACATGTCCACCAAGCTCAAGCTGCTGGGCGTGGATGTCGGCTCCATCGGTGACGCCCACGGCAAGACCGAGGGCGCGATCAGCTATCGCTACTGTGACGAGGCCGACGGTGTCTATCGCCGCCTGATCGTCTCGCAGGACCGCAAGCAGGTGCTGGGCGCGGTGCTGATCGGTGACAACTCGCGCTACGACACCCTGCTGCAGTACGTCACCAATGGCATCACGGCACCCAAGGACCCAGCGGCACTCATCCTGCCGGATGCCAGTGGCGAAGCCATCACGCTGGGCGCGGATGCCCTGCCCGACAGCGCCACGCTGTGCTCCTGCCACAACGTCTCCAAGGGCGATGTCTGCAGCGCCATCGATGCCGGCAACAGTGACCTGGGCGCCATCAAGGCCTGCACCAAGGCCAGCACCGGTTGCGGAGGCTGTGCGGCGCTGCTCAAGAAGGTAGTGGATGCCGAGCTGGAAAGTCGTGGCGTCGAGGTCGATCGCTCACTGTGCGAGCACTTCGCGCACACGCGTCAGGAGCTCTACTCGCTGGTGCGCGTCGAAGGCATCGAGACCTTCGCCGAGCTGATGGCCAGCCACGGCCGCCATCCGGATGCCCTGGGCTGCGAGATCTGCAAGCCGGCGGTGGGCTCGATTCTGGCCTCGTGCTGGAACGCGCCGATCACCGAGTCCTCGCACATTCCGCTGCAGGACACCAATGACACCTTCATGGCCAACATGCAGAAGAACGGCACCTATTCCGTTGTGCCACGCATCCCCGGCGGCGAGATCACGCCGGACAAGCTGATCGCCATCGGCGAGATCGGCAAGCGCTACAACCTCTATACCAAGATCACCGGCGGTCAGCGCATCGACCTCTTCGGTGCCCAGCTGCATGAACTGCCGGATATCTGGAGCGAGCTGATCGCCGCCGGCTTCGAGACCGGTCACGCCTACGGCAAGTCCACCCGCACGGTGAAATCCTGCATCGGCAGCACCTGGTGTCGCTATGGCGTGCAGGACAGCATGGCGATGGCGCTGACGCTGGAAGACCGCTATAAGGGCCTGCGTTCACCGCACAAGCTCAAGTTCGCCGTTTCTGGCTGTACCCGTGAATGCGCCGAGGCCCAGAGCAAGGATGTCGGCGTGATCGCCACCGAGAACGGCTGGAACCTCTACGTCTGCGGCAACGGCGGCATGCGCCCGCGTCATGCCGAGCTGTTCGCGACCGACCTGGATGACGAGAGCCTGATTCGCACCATCGACCGCTTCCTGATGTTCTACATCCGCACCGCCGACCGCCTGCAGCGCACCTCCGTCTGGCGCGAGGGCCTCGAAGGCGGCCTCGACTATCTGAAAGAGGTGATTCTCGAGGACAGCCTGGGGCTCGGCGAGACCCTCGAAGAGCAGATGCAGCAGGTGGTGGACCGCTATGAATGCGAATGGGCCAATGCGCTCAAGAGCCCCGAGAAGCTCAAGCGCTTCCGCAGCTATGTGAATGACCAGCGCCCGGACCCTGACGTGGTCAATATCGTCGAACGTGACCAGATTCGCCCCGCCAGCCGCGATGAACTAACCAGTGGCAATCTGATCACCAGCGACGGTGGCGCCCACGAAGCAGTGGCAGAACATCAACCTCTGTCAACGCCCCACCTGGCCACGGAGGTACGCTCATGACATCGCCTGCACTCGCCACGACATCTACCGATCCGCTCTCCAGCCCGTCCTCTGCAACACAGGACACCTCTGCCACGGCACAGACGCCGCTGCGCTGGGTAACACTCTGCCAGCGCGAGGACCTGGTGCCGGGCTCCGGCGTGGCCGCCTGGCTTGAGGCGGACGGCCAGGCCAGCCAGATCGCCCTGTTCACGCTGCCGGCCACAGTCGACAGCAATGACCTCACGCTGTTCGCCATCGACCATCATGACCCGGTGTCAGGCGCCAACGTGATTGCCCGTGGCCTGCTGGGTGATCACGCCGGAGAGCCACTGGTGATCTCGCCACTCTACAAGCAGCGCTATCGACTCAGTGATGGCCAATGCCTGGACGACGACACACTCGCATTGACGGTGTGGCCTGTGCGTCTGGCAGGCGGCGAGGTACAGATACAGTGCTAGCGGGCAGACGATGTCTGCTAGCCACACCCGCTATCCACACCCGCAAGCCACACCCGCAAGCCACATAAGTTATTGATGACGTACGCATATGCTCGAAAAACGGCACATATTTGGTGCACAACCATGCTGCAACGCACCATGAATCGCCCAGCAGCGCGCACGCCTCGAGTCATCTGACCGGCACCTGGCAGCCCACAAACAGGCATCAACATCTCAAGCCATTGTTTTTATTGATGATACTGAAAAGCTGGCATCGGGCATGCAATCTATACAGCGAGATGGCAAATGGCGGCTATCTCGCATGGCGTGCTCATTGCTGAGTCGAGGATCCGGGACCGGCGTATCCCCCTCGATATACAATGGCATTTAAGTCCACCCTATTTGGGGTGGACTTTTTTTATGCCTGCAGACAGCGACAAGTCATTGATGTCTTTGCTTCAGAGCACGATGGGCCACTCACACTGTCTTGCTTCCCCCCCCCCTCTCGCTTCTCGCCACTCATTTTTCTTCCCGCTGCTGACGACGCGCGATCCAGCGCTGGCATTCCCCGATGATGCCGCTGCGGAAGCTGAGCACGCAGACCACGAAGATGGCGCCCAGAATCACGCTGACCCAATCCCCCAGCGCGGACTGCGCCAACTGATGCTGCAGCCCGATGACCAGCCCGGATCCCACCAGTGGCCCGAGCAGCGTGCCGACGCCGCCCAGCAATGTCATCAGGATCACCTCCCCCGACATGTGCCAGCTGGCATCACCCAGCGAGGCGAGCTGGAACACCAGCGTCTTGGTCGCTCCCGCCAGGCCCGCCAGCCCCGCCGACAGCACGAAGGCCACCAGCTTGTAGGCATCGGTGTGATAGCCCAACGAGATGGCACGCGGTTCATTCTCGCGGATGGCCTTCAGCACCTGACCGAAGGGGGAATGCACCACGCGCCGGATCAGGGCAAAGGCCGCCACGAAGATCGCGAACACGAAGTAATAAAGGGTGTGGTTGTTCGCCAGGTCGAACACGCCGAACAGCTCACCGCGCGGCACGCCATGCAGGCCATCTTCTCCATGGGTGAAAGGCGCCTGGATGAAGAAGAAGAACATCATCTGAGCCAGGGCCAGCGTGATCATCGCGAAGTAGATGCCCTGTCGCCGGATGGCCAGCGCCCCGAAAAGCGTCCCCAGCACTACCGCGCCGAGCGTGCCGGCCACGATGCCCAGCGCCGGACTCAGGCCCGGGTATTCCGCGAGCAAGAAGCCGGTGATATAGGCGCCCGTGGCCAGGAAGGCGGCATGCCCGAAGGACAGCAGCCCCACGAAGCCGAGCAGCAGATTGAAGGCGCTGGCGAACAGCGCAAAGCACAGAATCTTCATCAGAAAGACGGGATAGGCGACCCAGGGTGCCAGCAATCCGAGCAGGAAGAGCACGAGATACAGCACGCCCAGCGGGGTGATTCTGCGCGGCGCGCTGCCTGCACGCGCGGCCTGGTGATCCTGTTGCAGTACAGCCATGTCAGGCCTCCTTTCCGAACAGCCCGGCAGGGCGAAGCATCAACACCATCACCATCACCACGAAGATCACGGTATTGGCAGCCTCGGGATAGAACACCTTGGTCAGCCCCTCGATCAGCCCCATCGCGAGACCGGTGAGGATGGCGCCGAGAATCGAGCCCATCCCGCCGATGACCACCACCGCGAACACCACGATCAGCAGGCTCGAGCCCATGGTCGGCGAGACGGGATACAGGGGCGCGGCCAGCACGCCGGCGAAGGCGGCAAGCGCCACGCCGAGCCCGTAGGTCAATGACACCATCAAGGGCACATTGATGCCGAAGGCCTGCACCAGCTCCGGGTTCTCGGTTCCCGCGCGCAGATAGGCACCGAGGCGCGTGCGCTCGATCAGGAACCAGACTCCGAAGCAGACCACCAACGCCGCCACCAGCACCCAGGCGCGGTAGGTGGGCAGGAACATGAAGCTTAGCTTGAAGCCGCCACTCAGCGCCTCGGGGATCGGATAGCTCGACCCCGAGACACCGAACAGATTCACCAGCGTGCCCTCGAAGATCAGCGCCAGCCCGAAGGTCAGCAACAGGCCATAGAGGTGATCAAGATGCTGGATGCGCCGCAGCAGCAGGCGCTCGACCACGATGCCCAGGGCACCCACCACCAGCGGCACCACGATCAACGCCGTCCAGTAGTTGAGCCCCAGATATTGCGCTCCCAGCAGCGCCGCGAAGGCGCCCAGCATGTACTGGGCACCATGCGCGAAGTTGATGATGCGCAACAGACCGAAGATCACCGCCAGTCCAAGGCTCAACAATGCATAGAAGGCACCGTTGATCAGCCCCAGCATCAGCTGACCGAACAGCACCATCAGGGGTATTCCAAAAATCATGGTCATCCGCACATTCCTTTTCAGCGCCCATTCGCGTCAGCCGCTCGGCGCTGCCGATCACCCGACAGGCAGCGCCATGCCATACGCCTCAGCGACTCGACTGACGTTCGGCTTCAGCCCTTGACCAGCTCGCACTGGCTGTCCGCCAGCGGTCGGTAGGCTTCAGCGCCGGGAATGGTGCGGATCACGTCATAGACATCCCACTCGCCTTGGGACTCGGAGGGCGCCTTGACCTTGACCAGATACATGTCGTGCACCATGCGCCCATCGGCACGGATGGTGCCGTTGTTGGCGAACATGTCGTTGACCGGCGTCTCGCCCATTCTGGCGCGCACGGCGGCGGTGTCATCGCTGCCGGTGGCCGCGACCGCATTCAGATAATGCAGGGTGCTGGAGTAGATGCCAGCCTGCACCATGGTCGGCATGCGCTCATTGCGTTCGTGATAGCGCTGGGACCAGGCGCGTGTCTCGTCATTGAGATCCCAGTACCAGCCGGTGGTGAGCTGCAGCCCCTGCGCCACCTCAAGCCCCAGGGCATGCACGTCGTTGAGGAAGATCAGCAGCCCCGCCAGCGACTGCCCGGCCTGCACCACGCCGAACTGGCTCGCCGTAGTCAGCGCATTGACGGTGTCCGACCCGGCATTGGCCAGCCCGACGATCTTGGCCCCGGAGCCCTGCGCCTGCAGGATGTAGGAGGAGAAATCACTGGTCGGGAACGGATGGCGCACCTTGCCGACGATGGTGCCGCCATTCTCGCTCACCACCTTTTCCACATCGCCTTCCAGGGCATGACCGAAGGCGTAATCCGCGGTCAGAAGGAACCAGCTGTCGCCGCCTTCATCGACGATCGCCTTGGCCGTGCCGTGCGCCAGCGGATAGGTGTCATACACCCAGTGGACATGATTGGGCGTGCAATGCTCATTGGTGATGCTGGAAGCCGCCGAGCCGGAAACGATACCCAGCGTGTCCTGTTCGGCGAGAATCCGCGTCACCGCGATGCTCACCGATGAGGCCACCAGCCCGGCGACCATGTCGACATTCTGCTGATCGATCCAGCCGCGCACCGTATTGGCACCGACATCGGCGCTGTTGCGGTCGTCGGCACTCAATACCTCGATCGGCATGCCGTTGACGCTGCCGCCGAAGTCCTCGACGGCCATCTTGAGCGCATCGAGGCCGCCTGGGCCTGCCAGGTCACGATAGGTGCCCGACATGTCGGCCAGATAGCCGATCTTGATCACGCCATCGCTGATATCGGCCTGCGCGATTCCCGCCGACAGCAGTGACCCCATCATGAGCGCGGACAGCGGCAACAGGCGCCGGCGTGTGGCCGCCGTGATGCGGCGTGACAACGGTGATGCGACAGGAGTGGTGTTGCATGAAACGGTGGCGTTGGATGTAGCAGTGGCGTTGGATGAAGCGGTGGCGTGCATGACATCTCCAGACCGGATTACCCGGCAATATTGTGATTGTTGTGGCGAGACGTACGGACTTCAGATTGGCGAGTGCAAGGCTGTGCATGGCGGCCAGCCCTGTGCAGCTCAGCCCGAGCGGGAGCTCAGACCCCCAGTACCTTGTGCAGATATTCGTGGCGGGCCGGCAATTCGGCCGCGCTGATCTCTTCCAGAATGGTGCCGTGCTCCATCAGGTAATGACGGTCGGCCAGCGGTGCGGCAAAGCGGAAGTTCTGCTCCACCAGCACGATGGTCATGCCGCGCGCCTTCAGCATCATCAGCACTTCGGCCAGCTTCTGGTTGATGACCGGCGCCAGACCCTCGGTGATCTCATCCAGCAGCAGCAGGTCCGCCCCGGTGCGCAGGATGCGCGCCAGCGCCAGCATCTGCTGCTCGCCACCGGAGAGGCGCGTGCCCTGACTGGTGCGCCGCTCATGCAGATTGGGGAACAGCGCATAGAGCTCATCCAGCGACATGCCCTGGCTCCGGCTCTGGCTCCGGCCCTGGTCATGTCCTGTGCTCCTGACCAGCGGTGGCAGCAGCAGATTCTCCTCGACGCTCAGGCTGGCGAAGATGCCACGCTCCTCGGGGCAGAAGCCGACACCGAGATGAGCGATGCGATGCGGCGCCAACCCCATGCTGTCCTGCCCCTTGATGAGGATGTCGCCGCTGCGCCGGCCGACCATGTTCATGATCGCGCGCAGCGTGCTGCTGCGTCCGGCCCCGTTGCGCCCCAGCAAGGTCACCAGCTCACCGCGCCGCACCGTCATGTTGACGCCATGCAGCACATGGGACTCGCCATACCAGGCGTTCAGCTCGCGCAGGCAGAGCTGCTCTTCCCCCAGCGGCGAGTCGGCCGCCGAGGCTTGCCTGTCCGTCGCCTGCTCCATAACCACCGTCATGAAACCTCCTTGTGCTCATCCGCCGTGGACTCGGGCGCTTCACTGCCCAGATACGCTTCACGCACCTCGGGATTGGCCGACACACTGGCGTAGTCGCCTTCCGCCAGCACCCGGCCGCGCGCCAGCACGCTGATGCGATCGCACAGACGACTGACCACGCTCAGATTGTGCTCGACCATCAGCACCGTACGGCCCCGCGCCGCGACACGAATCAGCTCGACCACGCGGTCCACATCCTCGGCGCCCATGCCCTGGGTCGGCTCGTCCAGCAGCATCAGCGTGGGCTCAAGCGCCAGCGTGGTCGCCAGCTCCAGCGCGCGCTTGCGGCCATAGGGCAGACTGGCGGTCACACGGTGGGCGTCATCGCGCAGCCCTACCTGCTCCAGGAGATGCAGTGCCTGCTCGTTCAGGCTGTCGAGGCTGCGTTCCGGCTTCCAGAAATGAAACGAGGTGCCCTGGGGGCGTTGCAGGGCGACCCGCACGTTCTCGAGCACCGTCATCTGGGAAAACACTGCCGATATCTGGAAGGAGCGCACCAACCCAAGGCGCGCGATCTCATGCGACTTCATGCGAGTGATGGATTTGCCGCGATAGAGAATCTCGCCGCGGGTGGCCGGTAGAAAGCGCGTCAGCAGATTGAAGACTGTCGTCTTGCCGGCGCCATTGGGGCCGATGAGGGCATGGATATGCCCTTCCTGCACCTGGAGATTGACGTCATCGACGGCCGTGAAACCCCGAAAATCCTTGCTCAAGCCACGCGTCTCGAGAATCGGGGCTGTCGCTGATGCGCCCCCGCTGGCACGCGGCCCCTGAATGGGCGGTGATGGCATGTCAGTACTCCGTCCTGACCGGCAAGCCGGTGGTCTGTGTCTTCCAAGAGACATGAGGGCTGTTCGTCAGCGTGGATGCCCGCAACATCGCGGTTCGTCATCGATACGCAGCATCAACAGGCGCTATCCACAGGCCCTTGATATGCGCCATCGTTGCGATCGGCGCAACTGACGTTAACGTAAACTAGAATAGCGAGAGGCGCGCTGCCAGCGGCAAGCGCGCTCACTCGACCAATAGCCGATATATCAGCGACTTCTTTACAACGCAGCCCTCCCGAGACATCTCAAGGCTGGCAGATTCCCCCACCAGCCCGAGCCGAACCGTCGAGATGAGCGCTATTTCCGCCATAAAAAAGACGCCTGTCCGTCGCGGAATACCGCGCCGAAGAGGCGTCAACGAGGGTTGCCGAGATCATGACCTCTGGCCGGAGATCATGTACCTGACAAGAGACAACGGGTTTGGCCGGAGGCGGCTGGCCTCCGGCGGAAAGTCATGGCAGTTCGACTCAGGCTCACATTACACAGATTCACATCGCGCCGGTTCAAGTCACGCAGACTCAATCCAGTCCAGGTCAGGGAACCTGCCAGTGGCTAGCGGTCGTATCAGCATTCGATGGCGTTGACCGCGAGACCGCCCTTGGAGGTCTCCTTGTACTTGTCCTGCATGTCGCGGCCGGTGTCACGCATGGTGCGGATCGCCTTGTCCAGCGAGACGAAGTGATCGCCATCGCCACACATCGCCATCTGGGCGGCATTGATCGCCTTGACCGAGGCAATCGCATTGCGCTCGATGCAGGGAATCTGCACCAGGCCGCCGATCGGGTCACAGGTCAGCCCCAGGTTGTGCTCGAGACCGATTTCCGCCGCGTTCTCGACCTGCTCCGGCGTCGCGCCCATCAGCTCGGCAAGCCCGGCGGCCGCCATGGCGCAGGCGGAGCCCACCTCGCCTTGGCAGCCGACTTCCGCGCCGGAGATGGAGGCGTTCTTCTTGCACAGGATGCCCACCGAGGCTGCCGTGAGCAGGAAATCGACCACGTCCTCCTCGCGAGCATCTTCCTGGAATTTCATGTAATAGCTGAGCACCGCCGGAATGATGCCGGCCGCGCCATTGGTCGGCGCCGTCACCATGCGGCCGCCGGCCGCGTTCTCTTCATTGACCGCCAGCGCGAACAGGTTGACCCAGTCCATCGCCGAGAAGGTCGAGGTGATGATCGACTTGCTGGATTCCACATCCAGCAGACGCGCATGCAGACGCTTGGCACGGCGCTTGACGTTGAGCCCGCCGGGCAGCACGCCTTCATGCGTCAGGCCGTTGTCGATGCACTCGTTCATCACTTCCCAGATACGCCATAGCCCACGCCGCACCTGGGTCTCACTGCGCAGCGCACATTCGTTGGCCATCATCAGCTCGCTGATGCGCATCTTGTGCATGCGACACAGCGCCAGCAGCTCATTGGCGGTGTTGAATTCATATGGCAGACGCAGGCTTTCGTCTTCCAGCAGCGGGTCACGCGCGGCCTCGACTTCGTCGACCACGAAACCGCCGCCCACCGAGTAATAGACATTGCGATACAGCTCATCGCGATGTCCGTAGGCGATCAGACGCATGGCATTGGGGTGATACGGTAGCGGCGCATCGTGCCACTGCATGTCACGTACCCACACGAAGGGCACCGCGATGCGGTTGTCGAGCAGCAGTGTCTGGGACTCCAGCAGCTCTTCGATGCAGGGGTCGATGATCGCAGGGTCTATCGTTTCCGGCAGCTCGCCCATCAGGCCGAGGATGGTCGCCTTGTCGGTACCGTGGCCTACGCCGGTGGCAGACAGCGAACCATGCAATTGCACCTCGATTCGCGCCACGCGCTCCAGCTGGTCGCGCGAGCGCAGGGTCTCGACGAACTGCGCGGCAGCACGCATCGGGCCGACGGTGTGCGAGCTGGAGGGGCCGACACCGACCTTGAAGAGATCAAATACACTGATGGACATGACAACACCTCATCTCGGAAACTCGCCGCGCCTGAGCGCCTGCCAGTGGATGAGGCAATGATGATGGATGGGGGCGGGACGCGACAAACCATAAAAATTGGTCGTGGGTTTAGCCTGACTAAACCCCATGCATCAAAAACGGCGTAAACTATGCTCTTCGCGCCACCTTGTGCCCTGATGCCTTTAGCTATCACTGCCATCTTCATCTGGCCATCGCGGCTTCTCCCTCACTATCTGCCTCCAGCACTTGCATGAGACCCGCCCATGACGTCTTCCCTCGACAACACTCCTGGTACTGGCCCCGCCGCGCCGCCGACGGCGACCGGCACGCCCGCCACCACACCGAGCCTGCGCCACCTGAATGGTCAGACCCATGCCTGGCTGCAGGTATTCGCCTGCGCCGCACGTCATGGCTCCTTCACGCGTGCGGCAGAAGAACTGCACGTCACCACCGGCGCGGTGAGTCAGCAGATCAAGCAGCTGGAGGAGCGGCTGGGCTTCAAGCTGTTTCTGCGTCGTTCACGCGGACTCGAGCTGACAGGGGAAGGCGCGCGACTGGCGCGCGTGGTGGAGCAGTCCTATAGCGCGGTGGGACTGGAGGTCAAACGGCTGCGCAGCGGCTTGATGAGCGGTGTACTCAGGTTGCGTTCGGTGCCGTCATTCCTCTCCAAATGGCTGGCGCCCCGACTGCCGCGCCTGCAGGCACGCTTTCCGGATATCGAGCTGCACGTGCGCGCCGAGGACAGTGACTCACCGCTGCGCGAGGGCGATTTCGAGCTGGCGGTCGACCTCAACGACGGCCACTACCCGGGTATGCAGGTCACCGACCTGATGGAGGAGGAGATCTTCCCCGTCTGCCATCCCGGCCTGATGCGCGGCCGCCCGCCGCTGCGCAGCGCAGAGGACCTCGCCTGGTATCCGCTGCTGCACGACATCACCGCCTGGCGCGGCAGTCACGACCACGCCGAGTGGGAATTCTATCTGGCCAGCATCGGCGCGCCTGAGATCAACGTTCAGCGTGGCTATACCTTCAACCGCAACCACCTATCGATGGAGGCTGCCATCGCCGGCATGGGAGTCGCGATGGCAAGGCGCACGCTGATCACCGACGAGCTGTCGCGCGGCACGCTGATCGCGCCCTTCGCGCAGCGGGTACTGACCGGCAAGCGCTACGTCATCGTCCATCCCCACGGCACCCTGGATGATGGCCGCATCCAGGCCGTGCATGACTGGATCGTCGAGGAAGCCGAGCGTGATCGGTTACGTCAGAGCTGACGAACATTTCCGCTCGGCGCAACATCGATGCTGAAATGGAATCTCACAGTTTTCTTACCAGAATATTAACTGAGCACCTTTGCATCGTTATAATGAGCAGGCAAACAACACCCTCACCCTGACAGGCAGTCCATGGACTGTCCGGAGAGTCCCTTGTCTCGCCTGACTTCGCATACCCAGCACCATAACGCTGTCCCGCTCCCCATCAGCGCCGAACAGCCGCTGTATGGGCGCAAGCCCACTTCGCTCTTCATGCAAGCCTGCCTGCGCCTGGCCATCTATGCGCCGCTGGTGGCCGCGATGATGTCGCTGGTCATGCATGATGCCCACCACTTCGGGGATGTCGGCTTCAGCGAAGCCAGCTGGACAGAACACATGCAGAGCACTCTGTTGGCCTTGAGCGCAGCCACCATGTGGCTGGTGCATTCACGCCTGCCGGACCTGCGCACCATCAGCCTGCTGCTGTTCGGCCTGTTCGCGGCGTCCCTGATCCGTGAACAGGACGCCCTGCTCGACGGCATGATCGGCGATGGCAGCTGGCAGTTCCTGGTCAGCGTGGTCGCGATCCCGGTCATCATCGGCGTATGGCGCAACCGCAGCCGCTTCATTGCCGAGTTCGAGCACTTCGGACGCAGCTTCGCGTTCGGCCTGTTCGGCGCCGGCTTCCTGGCGACCTACGTCTTCTCACGCCTCTACGGTCGCTCGGAATTCTGGGAAACCCTGATGGGGGACTCCTACCTGCGTTCGGTCAAGAATGCCGCCGAGGAAGTCACCGAACTGTTCGGCTACACCCTGATGGCCATCGCCGTGATCGAGATCGTGCTGCTGGCGATCCGCATGGGCCGCCAGCGCCGCGCCCTGCTGCGTGAGCTCAACGCCAACGACTGAGCCCGACAGCAAAACCCTCTTGCCGAGCTGCACGCAAGACCTGTCGCACGACCGTCACTTCGCCCTGCCCCATGAAACAACGCGAAGTGACGTGACATGAAGCACAGCACGAAGCGCAAGAGACAGACAGACCCGTGACTCTCCCAAAAGCCGCTGCTCACCAGAGCCGCGGCTTTTTTTCGTTTCTACTCTCAACAGGCTTTGCTCAACAGTCTCTGCTCGACAGCCTTCTCTCGACAGGCTGCGCTAGACAGCCGTCTCTCGATAGCCATTGCGCGAGGCGCTGACAGAAAACGGCTGGACATCAAATGAGAATGATTATATTTTACTAAGCAGTGGATACAATTCAACTATCGCCACTGCCACAGGAAAGCACCGACAGGATCTTGACCGTGTCATGCCCTCATTCTCAAGGAGCCTCACATGCGCTGGTTCAGTAGCTACCGCTTGCACGGTCATAGTCTTGCCCCCAGTCTCCCGCAGCACAGCCTCATCATCAGCATGCGCTGGCCCAGTCGCTGGCGATTGACGCCCGGCGCCACCGTCGTGGTGGAACATCCCAGGCTCGGCCAGCTGGTCAAGCGCCTGCATCGCATCGACGACAACGGCCGCCTGTGGCTACGCGGCGAGCACCCCGACGGCTTGAGCAGCGAGCAGATGGGGCCAGTCTCCCGTCAGTGCATCAAGGGCCGTGTCGTCTTCAGCGTGGCGGCAACGCCTTCGTCTCACCAGCTGCGCCACGGCGCCTGATAGCCCCACAGGGCACATCACGCAGACCTTTAACGACGCAGTTCGAAGGTGGCAAGGTCCGTAAAGAAAAGCCTGAAGGCGACACATCCCGTAGAGAAAGACCCGTAACGTAAAGCCCACAAACGACAACGCCCACCCCCATTCGCATGGGGGCGGGCGTTGTCTTGTCAGCGAGGCCAGCAGTCGAGGTGTGGCCCCGAGCGCTTCAGATCACTCTTCCATGAAGGAACGCAGTGACTCGGAGCGTGACGGGTGACGCAGCTTGCGCAGCGCTTTCGCTTCGATCTGACGGATACGCTCACGGGTGACATCGAACTGCTTGCCGACTTCCTCGAGGGTATGGTCGGTGTTCATGTCGATACCGAAGCGCATGCGCAGCACCTTGGCTTCACGTGCGGTCAGGCCGGACAGGATACCGCGGGTCGCTTCGATCAGACCTTCGCCGGTGGCGGAGTCGATCGGCGAGACCATGGTGCCGTCCTCGATGAAGTCACCCAGGTGCGAATCATCATCGTCACCGATCGGCGTCTCCATGGAGATGGGCTCCTTGGCGATCTTGAGCACGCGACGCACCTTGTCTTCCGGCATCTCGAGACGTTCGCCCAGCTCTTCCGGCGTCGGCTCGCGACCCATTTCCTGCAGCATCTGACGCGAGACACGGTTCAGCTTGTTGATGGTCTCGATCATGTGCACCGGAATACGGATGGTGCGCGCCTGGTCCGCGATGGAGCGAGTGATCGCCTGACGGATCCACCAGGTGGCGTAGGTCGAGAACTTGTAACCACGACGGTACTCGAACTTGTCCACGGCCTTCATCAGACCGATGTTGCCTTCCTGGATGAGATCCAGGAACTGCAGACCACGGTTGGTGTACTTCTTGGCGATGGAGATGACCAGACGCAGGTTGGCCTCGACCATTTCCTTCTTGGCACGACGCGCCTTGGCTTCACCGATCGACAGGCGACGGTTCACTTCCTTCAGCTCGCTGACCGGCAGCTGGACCATGTCCTGCTCGAAGGCGATCTTGCGCTGGGCACGCAGCACGTCGGCACGGAACGGCTCGAGCTTGTCGGCGTACTTCTTGCTGCCACCGATGAAGCTGTCGAACCAGTCCATGTCGGACTCGTGGCCCGGGAAGGCCTTGATGAAGCTCTTGCGAGGCACCTTGCCGCGCTTGACGAAGATCTGCAGGATGACCTTTTCCTGCTCGCGCACCTGCTCGACGGACACGCGAACCTGACCGACCAGACGCTCGAAGTGCTTGGGCACCAGCTTGATCGGCGAGAACAGCTCGGCAAGACGGTCCTGCTCGGCTTTCGCCTCGGCAGAGCCGGAACCGTACTTCTCGATGGCGGCCTTGGTCGCCTCGTTCTGTTCACGGATCTGCTCGAAGCGGACGCGGGCCAGCTCGGGGTCCGGGCCACCTTCAGAGGCGGAATCGTCGTCTTCGTCTTCGTCGCCTTCGGACTCTTCGCCCTCGGGAATCTCTTCGACTTCCTCGACTTCGACTTCAGCGACACCCGGCACGCCTTCGTCAGGGTCGATGAAACCGGAGAAGAGATCGGACAGACGTCCGCCGTCTTCGCCCAGAGTGCCGTCGTAGGCTTCCAGGATGGAGTCGACTGCCCCCGGCAAGAATGCCAGCGACGACATCACCTCACGCGTGCCCTCCTCGATCCGCTTGGCGATCTTGATTTCGCCTTCGCGGGTCAGGAGTTCCACGGTGCCCATCTCACGCATGTACATGCGGACGGGGTCGGTGGTGCGTCCCACATCGCTTTCCACCGCGGCGAGGGCGGCAACGGCCTCTTCGGCGGCAGACTCGTCAGTGGAGGAATCAGACATCATCAAGGTATCGGCATCGGGCGCTTCTTCCGCGACCTTGATGCCCATATCGTTGATCATGCTGATGATGTCTTCCACCTGTTCGGGATCAGCGATATCCTCGGGCAGGTGATCGTTGACCTCGGCATAGGTCAGGTAACCCTGTTCCTTGCCGCGCGCGATCAACTCCTTGAGACGCGACTGCTGCTGCGCATTACCAGCCATAGAACCCCTATCTCGACGAAGAAGAATGAAGCACCTGGACGCGACGCGGCTCAGCGAGTGAGCATGGCGCCGGTATAGGGACGAAGAGAGCATCAAGCGCACCAGTATAGCGTGCCATCAGGAGATGCTGCCAGCGGCGTATTTGCCGGACCATCCAGGTGTGTTAGCGTTATCGGTTACGTTGCGGCAGTCCGCATCGGGAGCTACCTCATTAAATAGTGGGCATGAGTGCGTCTTTCAAGGCCATGGGCGTATTTTCCTGCGCCATCGCCTCAGCTCTCACGGCATTTCCACCATTGTCGGCCTTCCTTGCACCGAGACTGCGTCAGCGCCGTGTTGCCAGCTCCATCAGCAGGGCCATCAGCCGCTGCTTCTCTTCTGCCGACAACTTCTCGCCACGCTTTTCCTTGGCCAGCAAGGCCTGATATTCCGCTTCCGGCGTGGTGCGCGCCTGCTGATGCTGGCAATGCTCCACCAGCCCCTTCAGCTCTTCGCTGCGCACGTCACGCGGAATCAGCAATTCACGGGCTGCCAGCTGCTCAAGCCTCGGTCCCTGCGCGGTACCGAGGAAGTGCGCCAACAGCACCTGTGGCGAACGATACTGCCCCGCCTTCAAGAGACGCACCACGTCGTTCAACAGCTGCGCATCCTCACTGTCGACCGGCTCGCCCGCTCCTTCGATCCACTCATTGGAGTCAGGCAGCTCGGCGACCAGCTGCGGCTCGTGCACCAGAAGATGCAACAGGCGCGTCAGCATGCTGACCGAGGTGCGCTTCTGAGACCTGGCCGGCGTCGCACGCGCGGCTTGAGCGCCTTGGCCCGCAGGCATCTCGCCATGCGACTGCCAGTCATCCGGCTGCCAGTCATCGGGCTCGCTGTCGCCGAAGCCGGCATCTGCCATCGCCTCCAGCGACGACCACTCATCCTGCGCGTCACTCAGCGTCGCGCCGTCCTGAGAACTGGCAGCGGGCGTTGAACGCGGTGCCGAATGTGTCGCGCCGGGCTGACGTTGCTGCTGTTGCGAACGCTGCGGTTGCTGACGTTGTTGCGGTTGCTGACGTAGTTGCTGGTGCTGACGCAGCCGTGCCTGCTGGGCTTCACGCGCCGCGGCGCGCTCCACCAGCATGGCATCCAGCCGCTCACGCTCCAGACCACTGCGCCGCTCAAGTTCCTTGAGCAAAAGCGAGCGCAGCACGCCTTCGGGCACGCGCGAGATCCACTCCAGCGCCTGGGTCACGAACCGCTCGAGCTGCTCCATGCGCTTGAGGTCACGCCCTTCCGCGGCCTGCTCGAACAGGAACTCGGAGAGCCCGGAGGCGCAGGTGACACGCTTCTCGAATGCCTCCTGACCCTCACTGCGCACCAGGGAATCCGGGTCCTCGCCTTCCGGCAGGAACAGGAAGCGCGCCTGACGCCCATCGATCATGACCTCGAGCACGGTCTCCAGCGCGCGGCGCGCCGCCTGGCGGCCGGCCTTGTCGCCATCGAAGCAGAACACCACTTCATCGACCAGGCGATAGAGGCGCTTGAGGTGCTCCTCACTGGTCGCGGTGCCCAGGGTCGCGCAGGCATTGCGAATGCCGTACTGCGCCAGCGCCACCACGTCCATGTAGCCTTCGACGATCAGCATGCGTTCCAGCTTGCGATTCGCCTCACGGGCTTCAAACAGACCGTAGAGCTCGCGTCCCTTGTGGAAGACGGGAGTCTCGGGAGAATTCAGGTATTTGGGCTTGGCGTCGCCCATCACGCGACCGCCGAAGGCGATGGTGCGGCCTTTCCAGTCACGGATCGGGAACATCACGCGATCGCGGAAGCGGTCATAGCGGCGACCGCTTTCCTCGTGATGGATCAGCAGACCGTATTCGATCTGCACATCCTCGCTGACACCCAGCTTGCTCAGGTGATGCTTGAGGTGCTCCCAGCCTTCCGGCGCGAAGCCGATGCCGAAGTCACGCATGACCTCACGCGACAGACCACGGCCTTCCAGATACTCACGTGCCGGCTGCGCGGCCGGTTCCGTCAGGCGCTGACGATAGAAGTCCGCGGCCGCCTCGAGCAGATTGACGCCCTCTTCGCGGGCCTGCTCGCGACGCTGGCGCTCACGGCGCTCGTGCGGACTCTGGTTGCCGCCTTCGCGCGGCACTTCAAGCGCCAGCCGCGAGGCCAGCTGCTCCACGGCCTCGGGGAACGGCAAGCGATCGAACTCCATCAGGAACTTGAGGGCACTGCCGCTCGCCCCGCACCCGAAGCAGTGATAGAACTGCTTGTCCGGGATGACATTGAACGAGGGAGAGTTTTCCTGATGGAACGGGCAGAGGCCGACATAGCTCTTGCCGGCCTTCTTCAGCTGGACGCGCTCACCCACCACCTCGACCACGTCGGTGCGGGCCAGCAGATCGTCAATAAAGCCTTGGGGGATAAGACCAGCCATGATTCGCCAGAAGTCGTGGAAAAACGGACTGACCGCAAGATAGTGACGACTCAGCAAAGTGAGCGGCTACCTTCGGGTCAGGCCATTCCTCGAGTTAGCGACATGTGCCAGGCAACGGCACACGGCTCGAGAACAAACGGACCACTAGAGACAAAAACAAGCGGCCACCGTGAGGCAGCCGCTTGGTGTCCTTCCAGAGAGCAGACTATCACTCCCCAAAAGTACGGATCAGTAGAGACGCTCGAAACGCTTGCGCTCACGCTGAACCTTCTTGGCGTGGCGCTTTACAGCGGCCGCCTGCTGACGCTTGCGAACAGCTGTCGGCTTCTCGTAGTGCTCACGACGACGCACTTCGGAAAGAACACCGGCTTTTTCGCAGGAGCGCTTGAAACGGCGCAGGGCGACGTCGAACGGCTCGTTGTCACGTACTTTAACTGAAGGCATTAAACACTCACCTACCTTGAGATCATGAGTTCGGTTTGAACGCACATCCGGTGCAGCCACTCCTCAGGAGCTACCAGCCAGCGACGGTAAACCGCCACCTGCAGGTCGATCCAGCATCAATCAGTCGCCTGCGACACCACCGGTGAGGGTAGCCGTCGCTGGCTGGAATCATGATTCGGGGAGCTTTTGCGGGGTGGTCGGATGCACGACCCAGTCTTGCAGAGTGCCATATTCTAGACACCCGCCCCCGGCTTTGCAAACGCGGAAACCGGAAATCCTCTCTGCCTCAACGCCAGCTGGCGCGACACCCGTGCTCTCAGCCAGTAGAATGTCGCGCATTCACGGCACACACGCCTCTCGGGCTCGCTCAGGCAGCCTCGCTGGCCGTGCCGTCCTCTACTTCTGATATTTCCTGAGAGTCAGCCATGCGTGTGCTCGGCATCGAGACTTCCTGCGACGAGACCGGCGTCGCCATCTACGACACGGACCAGGGCCTGCTTGCAGATGCCCTCTACAGCCAGATCGCCATGCACGCCGAGTTCGGCGGCGTGGTGCCGGAACTGGCGTCGCGTGATCACACTCGCAAGCTGCTGCCGCTGATCCAGCAGGTGATGGATGAGGCGCAGCTGAAGGCCGCTGACATCGATGCCATCACCTATACCGCAGGCCCGGGCCTGGTCGGCGCGCTGATGGTCGGCGCGTCCACCGCACATGGCCTCGCCAAGGCATGGGGAGTGCCGGTGCTCGGCGTCCACCACATGGAAGGCCACCTGCTGGCGCCGATGCTGGAAGACGACGCGCCCGAATTCCCCTTCGTGGCGCTGCTGGTCTCCGGCGGACACACCCAGCTGGTCGCGGTGCGCGGACTGGGCGAATACGAGCTGCTCGGCGAGTCCGTGGATGACGCCGCCGGCGAAGCCTTCGACAAGGCCGCCAAGATGCTGGAACTGCCCTACCCCGGTGGCCCGCAGGTCGCGAAGCTGGCCGAACAGGGCGACCCCAAACGCTATCGCTTCCCGCGCCCGATGACGGATCGCCCGGGCCTCGACTTCAGCTTCTCCGGCCTCAAGACCCACACCATGGTCACGCTCAAGAAGGCCAAGGCTGCGGATGACCTGGATGAGCAGCACTGCGCCGATATCGCACGCGCCTTCGAGGAAGCCGTGGTCGACACTCTGGTCATCAAGTGTCGTCGCGCACTGGACCAGACCGGCCTCAAGCGTCTGGTCGTCGCCGGTGGCGTGAGTGCCAACACCCGCCTGCGTGAGCGTCTGAGCCATGAGCTGACCAAGCGCAATGCCCGCGCCTACTACCCGCGTGGCCGCTTCTGCACCGACAACGGCGCGATGATCGCCTACGTGGGCGCGCAGCGCCTGAATGCCGGCGAGCAGGACACCGGCCCGATGAAGGCCGTGCCGCGCTGGCCGCTGGACAGCCTGGCGGCCCCGAGCACAGCGCAGGACTGAGCCCTGTCAGACGCCGGTACCCTACCAGACAACAACGTCCTGCCGATGAGAATCGGCAGGGCGTTGTTGTTGAGGGGCCAGTCATGCTCACCGCCGGACACTGACACCAGCGACGTGCTGCCTGATGGTATCAGACCGAGACATCAGAGAGCAGCGTCAGACCGTGGCATCGGCGCGCGAGATCATGCGACAGCGCCAGCTGAAGTCCACCGGCCATAGCGGCTGCTGTTCGGCGCGCCCGGCGGCCACGAAGGCCTTCCACAGCGAAGCGTAATCCTCGCCGGTGACGGGGTGGCGCTCTTCGCCGAACGACTCGGCCAGCGGCAGCAGCACGAAGGCATTGCGATCGACCTCATCGCGCGGCAGCATCACGCCATCGATCTCCCCGGTCAGGGTACCGACGGTCAGCAGGTCCAGATCCAGGGTACGCGGACTGAACTTGGCGCTGTTCTTGAGGCGACCATTGGCCAGCTCGAGCTGCTTGCACCAGGCCTGCAATTCGCCGACGCTCCAGTCGCTCTCGAAACCTGCGACCAGGTTGAGGAAGTTGCGCCCGTCGACGAAGCCCACCGGCTCGCTCTCGTAGACGGAGGACAACGTCAGGTTGCCGAAGGTCGCCTCCAGCGCATCCAGGCAGACCCGCACATGATGCTCGCGCTCGATATTGCTACCGATGGAGATCAGTACCAGACTCATGCCGGCGCATCCGAGACGGTCTCGAGGCTGCCGCGCACGATGCGCACGCCAACGGCGGCGGCTTCCGGCACGGCGCCCGGCTTGCGCACCGTCATGGTCAGCCAGGGAATGCCGAACTCTTCACGCAGCAGCGCTGCCAGGCGCTCGGCGAAGGTTTCCACCAGCTCGAAGTGGCTTTCTTCGGCGAAGGTCTGGATGCGCGCGCTGATGGCGGCGTAGTCCAGGGTGTGCGTCAGGTCATCGTCGGCAGCTGCGGCACGAATATCCGTGGCCATTTCCAGATCCATCACCAGACGCTGGCGAATGGTACGCTCCCAGTCATAGACACCAATCACGGTTTCCACGGCCAGAGCCTCGATCAGCACACGATCCACGGCGTTACCTCTATGCTTGTCGAATGAACGAATAAAAACGACGCCCAAGGCCCCGCCATCATGCGACTGATTCTACTGCACCCGGCCCCTGCTTGGCCAAGCTGCCTGCCCCTATCTCCCTGCCTGTGTGCGACACCTCGGGCACGCAGCGAGTCGACATCATGCTGACGGGCCTGATCGAGTGGGCCGCGCAACTGGCCGCCTGGCAACAGTTGAGCCTGCTGATGGCCGTGGCCTATGCCAGCGGTTCGGTGCTGGGCGCGGTGTGGATCTGTCAGCGACTGGGGCTGGCCGACCCACGCCTGGCGGGGTCCTTCAATCCGGGCTTCTCCAATGTGCTGCGGCTGCATGGCGCACTGCCCGCCGCCCTGGTGCTGGTCTTCGATGCCGCCAAGGGTATGCCGGCACTCTGGCTGGGGCTGGCGCTCTCGCTGCCGCCCTGGGCACTGGGATTGATCGGGCTGGCCGTGCTGATCGGCCACAGCCTGCCGCTGTGGCACCGTGGCCATCGCGGCGGCAAGGCCGTGGCCGCTGCCTTTGGCGTGCTGCTGATGCTGGCGCCGGGCGTCGCCTTGAGCTGCGCCGCGCTGTGGGTCGGGCTGGCCTGGCGACTGCGTACGGCGGCCATCGCCTCGCTGGTGGCCGGACTGGCGGCACCCCTGTTCAGCCTGTGGCTGGCGCCGCAGATGAGCGGCGTGATTCTGGTCTTCGCCAGTCTGATCGTGATTCGTCATGCGCTGAATCTACGCCGCCTGAGCGATGGCAGCGAGCCGCGCCTGTAAGCATGCTCTGCTCGCACGCAGCGCACTGCTCATGAAAAACACGCTCTGCTCAAACGCACGCTACGCCTCACAGAGCCCCCTTCCTGCGGCCAAGACGCAAAAGCCCCGGCACAGGGCCGGGGCTTGCGGGATCATATGCTCGGGTCATTTGCTCAGAGCAGGTGCTCAGTGACTGTGTCCGCAGCCGCAATGAGGCGCGTGCACTTCCGGCATGGCCTGCCATTCGCTCAGCGCCTGCTCGATGGCCTGCTGGCGTTGCTCACTGAGCGCACGCCCGATCTCCGCCCCTTTCAGGCCCTGTTCGACCAGAGACTGCGGCGACACCGCCGTCGCGGCTTGCCAGACGGCATTGCCCAGCCGCGCCAGGCCCTTGTCTTCGACGGCCAGCAGGGCCACCAGCACCGGCTGGCGCTCGCCACGCCGCCAGGCATCGACACCATCCAGCCAGGCCTTGAGATCGGCTGCGCTCACGCCACCTTCCCGCCGCGAGGCCTCGTTCAATTCCCGGCACAGACGTGCCTGCTGGGCGGCGTCACGCACGGCGCTGGGCAGGCGCAAGTCCTGCGCCAGGGCATCGATCTCGTCGCGTGACAGGTGCTCCACCAGGCGCGCCATGCGCCAGCAGACCATCTCCGCCTCATCGACCAGCTGACGCGGCAGGCGGTCCAGACGCGCCAGCGCCGCTGTGAGCTGTTCGGCATCGCGGGTCAGCGGCGGCATCAGCACCGCCAGCGCCCCAAGCTCATCGAGCAGCTGGAAGTAGGCCTCGGGACTGGCCTCGCCCAGCGCCTTCTCGGTCTCCTTCCAGACCCGCTCGGCCACCAGATGCGAGACCTCGCCGCTCTCGACCATGGCGACCATCATCTGCCGTGTCTCCTCCGCGACCGTGAAGCCGAGCCCCTGATAGCGCGCCAGAAAGCGTGCCACGCGCAATACGCGCAGCGGGTCTTCGCTGAAGGCGCTCGAGACATGACGCAACACGCGCGCCTCGAGATCCGCCAGGCCACCGTAGGGGTCGATCACCTCGCCCTGCCCCGGCGTGCTGTCGAGCGGTTCGGCCATGGCATTGATGGTCAGATCGCGACGAATGAGGTCCTCTTCCAGCGTCACATCGGGACTGGCATGCACGCTGAAGCCGACATACCCGTGGCCTGACTTGCGCTCGGTACGCGCCAGCGCGTACTCCTCCTGGGTCTGCGGATGCAGAAAGACCGGGAAGTCCCGCCCGACCGGTCGGAAGCCACGCGCCTGCATGTCTTCCACCGTCGCGCCCACCACCACGAAGTCACACTCGTGCCACGGCCAACCCAGGTGCGCATCACGCACCGCGCCGCCCACGCGATAGACCTCAAGCCCGCTCAACAGGCGGTCACGCGAATCGGTCAGTGAAGAAGGCGTCGTCTGAGTCATGCGAATGTCCTTGCCCTGCGGCACGAGATACAAAGCTGAATGAGGAAAGCGAGGAAGTAAGGCCAGTGATGGCAGCCACGTGCAGACGGCGTCAGCTACCGCTCTCGACGTCATCGCCATGTGTCAGTTGGTACTGGGTAAAGCCACCATCGAGGGAATAGACCTTCTCGAAGCCCTGACCCGCCAGCCAGGCGGCGGCCTGCTGACTGGAATGGCCGTGATAGCAGACCACCACCAGCGGCTTGTCGCGCGGGGTGTCTTCCAGAATGGCACCGGCACTGGCGTTGTCCAGATGACGGCTGCCCGGGATACGCCCCTGCGTGAAGCTGAGCGGATCGCGGATATCGAGTACCACGAGCGACGGGTCGCGTTGGCGCCAGTCACTGAGGGTTGCGAGATCAAGATGTTCGAAACTCATGCGGACTCCGCTTGTTGAGTAAGGGAAAGGCATTCGCCAGCGACGGCAGACCTGCTGTCACTGGCGACGGGAGGGCGCTCAGCGCGAGGTCAGCGCCGGCTCGAAGACGCGCTCTTCCGTCTCGAGATTGAGCGCCGTCAGGCCACCGCCCCACACGCAGCCGGTGTCCAGCGCCTCGACATCCTGACGCGCCGCCGGCGCCTCGCCTTCCAGAGCAGCCCAGTGACCGAACAGCAGGCGCGGCGAATCATCCCAGGCCCCTTCGGGACGCGGGTACTGGAA
Source organism: Cobetia sp. UCD-24C (assembly GCF_001306765.1). Classification (NCBI taxonomy): domain Bacteria; kingdom Pseudomonadati; phylum Pseudomonadota; class Gammaproteobacteria; order Oceanospirillales; family Halomonadaceae; genus Cobetia; species Cobetia sp. UCD-24C. The sequence continues at coordinate 30,601 of NZ_LJTD01000015.1, forward strand.
CCAGGGACGGCTCCCCTCCGGCGCGCTGTCCAGCCCTTCCTTGGCCGCGAAATCCAGTCGGCCATCACTGTGCAGAAAGCGCATGCGCGTGAAGACATTGACGATACAGCGCAGGCGCGGCGTGCCTTCGAGATCCTCCTGCCAGCGGTCCGGCGTATTGCCGTACATCTCGCCGAGAAAGCCTCGATAGTCGTCGCCCGCCAGCACGGCGTGCGCTTCACGGGCATAACCGGCCGCCTGGTCCAGCGTCCAGCTCGGCAACACGCCGGCATGGCTCATCACCGTGCGGCGATTGCCGACCAGCGCATCCACCATCAGCGGCTGACGACGCAGCCAGTCCAGCAGCTCCTCACGGTCCGGCGCCTCGAGAATCGGCGTCAGCGTATCGGAGCGCTTGTGGCGGCTGAAGCCCTCAGCCACCGCCAGCAGGTGGAGGTCATGGTTGCCCAGCACCACCCGCGCATCATCGCCCAGCGACTTGACCAGACGCAGGCACTCCAGCGAGCCCGGCCCGCGATTGACCAGGTCTCCCGCCAGCCACAGCACATCGCGCCCCGGCGTGAAATCGAGGCGCTGCAAGAGAAGTTCAAACTCTTGATGGCAGCCCTGCAAATCGCCAATCGCCCACTGCGTCATGCCCACTCCCTGACCGCCGTGGCGGTCTGACTTGCTGTCTTGAATACGAAACGCTGCGTCACGCGGCCACCCTAGTGAACCTGATGCGGACCGGCGAGACGGAACGGTGCGATGGCGACCTCGAAGGTGCGCGCATGGGTCGCGTCACAGAAGGTATAGGCCCCCTGCATCACGCCGACCGGCATGTCGAGCACGGCGCGCGAGGTATAGCGAAAGCTCTCGCCGGGCGCGATCAGCGGCTGCTTGCCGACCACGCCCTTGCCACGTACTTCCTGCTCATCGCCGCTGCCCTGGGTGATCTTCCAGTAGCGCGCCAGCAGCTGCACGGTCTCATCCGTCCCGTTGTGCACGGTGATGGTGTAGCGGAACACGTGTCGGTTCTCGCTCGGACGACTCTCGTCGGCGCAGTACTCGGGTACGGCGTCGATACGGATGTCCGCCACGCTACTCATGCGTCGTGGTCGCTGGCGTTGCGGGCATCGCCCTTGGCATCGCTCTCGGCATCGAGGCGCTCGCCACTGTCACTATTCCCATCACTATCACTACCACTGGCACTGTCGGCTGCCGGCGCACCGTGGCCGACATTGCTGCGTGGACGCTTCTTCGGTGCCTTGTCGGCCTTGTCCACCGTCATGCCCTGCTCACTGAGGTGGTTGCTGATCATCACCAGCTCAGCGACGGTCAGCGTCTGCGGACGACGCGAGGGATCGATGCCCAGCGCGGTCAGCTGGTCGGCATCGATGCGGCCCTTGAAGTTGTTGCGCAGCGTCTTGCGGCGCTGGGAGAAGGCTTCGCGCACGATGACAGCGAGCAGCTTCTCGTCCTTGGCCGGATGCGGCAGTTCACGGTGCGGCACCAGACGCACGATGGCGGAATCCACCTTCGGCGCAGGGAAGAAGGCGCTCGGCGGCACCAGGAACAGATTTTCCACCGCGCAGTAATACTGGGTCATCACCGACAGGCGGCCCCAGTCGGTGCCACCCGGCTCGGCGGCCAGACGCTCGACGACTTCCTTCTGCAGCATGAAGTGCATGTCGGAGATCGCGCCGCGTGCTTCCAGCAGGTGGAAGATCAGCGGGGTGGAGATGTTGTACGGCAGGTTGCCGACCACGCGCAGTGCCGGGCCATCACCGACCAGCTCCGGGAAATCGAAGCGCAGAGCATCGCCTTCGTGGATCACGAAATCCGGGTAGTTGAAGAACTGCACGCGCAGACCCGGGATGAGGTCACGGTCCAGCTCGATGACTTCCAGCTTGCCTGCCGCTTCCAGCAGCGGGCCGGTCAAGGCACCCTGCCCCGGACCGATCTCGACCAGGCGCTCGCCTTCCGCGGGACGAATGGCATTCACGATGCGAGAGATGACGCCAAGGTCCTGCAGAAAGTTCTGACCGAAACGCTTGCGAGCGCGATGCGCGGGGAAATGTTGGGACATGGGACTGACCTTCCTCCTGGGAATCCGTCGGGATTCCCGACAACAAGACGCCGCCATGGCCTGCAGGGACACAGGCAGACCGGGGCGGCGAGACCATCCTCGATGGTCGAATGACTGGGGTAGCGAGACGCCACGCTGTGGCACACGCCTGACGTGCCGCCATGCGGTCACGCCCGAGTGATGCGGGGATTATCTCAGGCTCGCGCGGCGGCTGCCATCTCGATGGCGACACGCACGGCCTGCAACAGGCTGCCGACGTCGGCACGTCCGCTGCCGGCGAGGTCCAGCGCCGTGCCGTGATCCACGGAGGTACGCACGATCGGCAGGCCCAGCGTGATGTTGGCGGCTTCACCGAAGCCGGCATACTTGAGCACCGGCAGGCCCTGGTCGTGGTACATCGCCAGTACCGCATCCACGCCCTCCAGATGTCGCGGCGTGAACAGGGTATCAGCCGGCAGCGGGCCATCCAGCTGCATGCCGGTCGCGCGCAGGGCGTCGAGCGTCGGGGAGATCACCTCGATCTCCTCATGCCCCAGGTGCCCGCCCTCGCCGGCATGCGGGTTGAGCCCGCATACCGCGATGCGCGGTGCGGCACAGCCGAAGTAGCGCGTCAGGTCCTTGGCGAGGATCTTCATCACCCGCGTCAGGCCCTCGGGCGTGATGGCATCGGCCACCTCGCGCAGCGGCAGGTGCGTGGTGGCCAGCACCACCCGCAGCCCGGGGCACGCCAGCATCATGACCACTTCCTCGACCCCGCAGACATCGCGCAGGTATTCGGTGTGGCCGGTGAAGCCCGCATGCCCGGCCTCGATCACGGCGGCCTTGGACAACGGCGCCGTCACCATCGCACTGGCATGACCCGCCTGGCAGGCGGCGATGGCGACATCCAGCATCGCCAGCACATGATCGCCATTGCGCGCATCGATCACGCCCGGCTCGCTGGGCACTGCCAGCGGCACCGGCCACACGGCCAGCTCACCATTGCGGGCCGGCGGCAGCGGGTCACCCGGCGACAGCTCATGCACCACCAGCGGCAGACCCAGCAGGCGGGCACGACTGATCAGCAAGGCGGGGTCTGCCACGGCGACCAGCTGCGCGGGGAACGCTTCCGCCTGACCGGCCAGCATGACCAGCAGTTCCGGGCCGATACCCGCCGGCTCACCGGCGGTCAGGGCGATGATGTCGGGCGCAGTCTCTTCGCGACGATTCATGGCGGTGTCTCGCTGCTCCACTTGGACTTACTGCTCATCGAGACGGTTGTCGACATAGGCCTCGGCACGCACCTGCTGCTGCCAGGCTTCGAGCTCATCATTGAGCTTGCGCTGGAACAGGGTCTTGCGCACCTTGTCACGCTGGCTGGAGTTGGTCACATCCTGCTGGCGACGCTCCTCGACTTCGATGATGTGATAGCCGAAGCGGCTCTTGACCGGCTGGCTGATCTCGCCCACGTCCAGACCATTCATGGCCGTCTCGAAAGAGGAGACCGTCTGGCCCGGGCTGACCCAGCCCAGCTCGCCGCCCTTGAGAGAGCTGCCCTTGTCGTCGCTGAATTCCTGAGCCAGCGCGGCGAAGTCCTCGCCCCCCAGCAGACGGCGGCGAATGGACTCGGCACGCTCAAGCGCCTGCTGATCGCTGAGGTTCGGGTTGGGCTGAATCAGGATGTGGCGTGCGCGCGTCTGGGAGATCAACGCCTTGCCCGCGCCACGCTTCTCGATCAGCTTGACGAGGTGATAGCCACTGGCACTGCGCAGCGGCTCAGAGACCTGACCGGCCTGCATGTTCGGGATGACATCGGCGAACACCGTCGGCAGCTCACCGCCGGAACGCCAGCCGAGATCGCCGCCGCTCAGCGCCTGACTGCCGGCGGATTCGGCGGCAGCCAGCTGGGCGAAATCGGTGCCCTGCTCGATCTGCTGACGCAGGCTGTCGGCCTTGGCGCGCGCGGCCTTGACCTGGTCCGGCGTCGGCTCCTGGGGCAGCGCCACCAGCAGGTGGGCCAGATGGTACTGGACGTCGCTGCCGACATTCTGCTGATTGAGATAGCGATCGATCTCACGATCGGAGATCCGCACCCGGCTGGCGACGCTGCGCTGCTGGATCTGCTGCACCAGCAGCTCACGACGCACCTGATCGCGCACCTGGGCCAGCGACATGCCGTCCTGCTCGAGCTTGTCCGCGAAGGCTTCCAGGCTCATGCCGTTGTCCTTGGCGATGCCGCGCAGGGTGGCGTTGAGCTGGGTATCGTCGATGCTGAGGTTGGCCTGCTCCGCCAGCTGCAGCTGAATCTGCTCGTTGACCATACGATCAAGAACCTGACGCTCCAGCACGTCGCGCGGCGGCAGGTTGATGCCACGGCTCTGCAACTGCTGACTCGCCTGGGTGACGCGCTGCTCCATGTCGCTTTGCATGATGGCGTCCTTGTTGACCACGGCAACCACGCGGTCGAGCAACTCGGCGGCACCGGCCGGCAGACTCGCCAGCACAAATGCCAGCCCCAGCGGGGCAATCAGGGTCTTGCGCATCACATGTTCTCTCGGCGTAAAAATGTTGATGGCGCCGCCCTGCGGCGGCGCCTTGGCGTCATTCACGGCCTGGCGCGGCGACTCAGAAGCCCGCGTTGCGATAGCCCGGTACGGCCTGTTCCAGGTAGCTGTCAGCACTCTGGCCAACGCCTCCCAAGCCCTTGAATTCAAAGGTCAGGAAGATGCCATTCTTCTCTTCGTCATCCGAGATGGTGTTGGCGGTGTCGTTGTCATCCTGCCATTCACGCCAGGTGACCTGCACGCCGTAGCAGCAATCGTTGTACTGCACGCCCAACACCTTCTCCAGTGAACGGGAATTGGTGCTGTCATACATGTAGCGGCCCAGCAGCGACCAGCTCTCGCTCATCGGCGTCGCGAAGGAGAAATCCCACTCGTTGCGGGTATAGCCCAGCACGTCATCCGCGTCCTCATCGTCGTAAGGCACGAAGCCTTCGATCTCACGATTGAAGCCAAAGTTCAGTACCGTGCCCTGTTCCGCACGATAACGCAGCGAGGTCTGGGCACTTTCGGTCACGCCACGATCGAAATCCTGGAACACGGCCTGGGAGGCGGTCCACTGGTCGTTGAGCACCACATCGGCCTGGAAGACTACCGGCGAACGGTCACGCGTCGCACGATAGTAGTCGGAGTAGCTGTCGAAGTCGGAGCGTGAGGTCTTGTCCGGATCACCGTCCATGTCGATGTTGCGGTCCGACAGATAGCTCGACTGGCCGACGCCCAGCTTGAGGCGTTCACGGCCGCTTTCATCGCTGATGAAGCGTGACGAGACGCCATAGGAGACCTTGTTGGTATCGCCGACGCGGTCACCCCCGCTGAAGCGGTACGGCGACCACAGCTGATTCCAGCTGAAGGCGTCTTCCGAGGTGTCGAAGTCGGGCAGATCGGACTGGTCGACCTCCGGCACGTAGGCGTAATAGAGGCGCGGTTCCAGCGTCTGGGTATAGCCGTCGCCGAACCATTCGGTCTCGCGATCGAAGATCAGGCCGCTGTCCAGTGACAGCACCGGGATGGTGGCGGATGGACTGGTGCTGCGATCGGTCTCGCGATCACCGTAGTCCAGGCTGTATGACAGGCTGACCAGCTGCGCGCGCGGCTCGATGAAGCTCCAGCTCTGATCGCTGCGCCAGCCCAGCGCCGGCGCCAGACGCAGGCGCGAACCATTGGCGGCCTGGTCTTCGTCGATGTCGGTATCCGTCTCATCGACATCACGCCAGAAGTAGGTCGCGTTGGAATTCCACTCTTCGTAGAAACCGTTGGACTGACTCCAGCGACCATCCGCGGTCAGACTCGGCAGACGGTAGAACGGCTTGTCATCGTTATCCAGCGGGTAGTCCATGCGCTGGTAGCCCTGCGCCTTGAACTGCAGGTCCCAGACATCGCCGTGGTAATCGAGCTGTGCCAGACGCTCGAGGCTATCGGTTTCCGTTTCCCCGAAATTGCGCCCGAAGTCGTCGAAATAATTGCCATCGGAGGCGGCGCCGTACTTCAACTGGTAGTCGGTACGGGCATCATAGCGGCCAGCATGCTGGTAGTTGATGTACCAGCGGTCCTCACCGATCAGGTCTTCCTCGTCATCGTCGGGGTCGCTGCCGCCATCGTCATCGGCGAGCCAGGCACCCTCGATGCTGCCTTCATCGCCACGCGGCAATAGATAGCGGAACTCGCCTTCCAGCATCTCGCCACGCTCGGAGATGTAACGCGGCGTGAGGGTGGCATCGTAATTGGGGGCCAGATTCAGGTAGATCGGCTGGGCGTAATCGAAGCCGCTGGAGCTGGTATAGCTGAACTGCGGCCACAGCAGGCCCGTGTGGCGACGGTCATCGACCGGGAAGCGTACGTAGGGCCAGTAGAAGACCGGCACCCCGCCCATTTCCATGCGCGCATGCTTGGCCGTTCCCCAGCCGGAGTCCTGATCGATGGTGATGTCGCTGCCGACCAGGCGCCACAGGCTGTTGCCCGGCTCGCAGGAGGTGAAGCTGGCATCCTTCAGGCGGTAGCGACCATCCTCGAGACGCGCCAGCTGCACCGCGTCGCCGCGCACATGCTGCTCGTGAAAGACGTAGTGGCCGTTGTCGACGCTGGCCGCATCGCTGTTGAGCGAGACCCGCGCGTCGTCGCCGCGCAGCAGGACCCCGGGCTGGCGATAGGTGACAGGCCCCTTGGCGGTGGCGGTGTCACGCGCCTCGTTGACGCTGACCTCGGGCGATTCCAGCTGGGAATCGCCGCGGCGCAGCACCACCTCCCCCATCAGGGTGGCGACACCATCGTTGCCGTAGTTGGCCTTGTCAGCCGAGGTCGTGACCTGCTCCGGCGTGTCGCCCGCCTCGATACGGTAGGCCGGCGTGACATAGCGCCCGGAGCACAGCTTGCCCTGCGGCACCTCATCATAGGGCTGCCAGTCGAGCTGACTGGCTGACAGGGGCTCGGGCGGAGCGGCCTGTGCCATCAGAGGGGCGCCGGCGGCCAGAGGCGCCAGGGTCCACAACAGACGGAAAACCAGTGGCTTGAGCTGCCAGACCGGGCGGTCATCGCCCAATCGGGCTATCGGTGCCTGCCGGGAATGAGCAGACAGAGAGGGAGTCGCGAAGCGACGCTGACGTCGCCCGGGAGCGGTCGTCGGCTTGCCCGGATGGGATGAATGGCTGCGCTGGGCCATGGCTGCTCTGTGTCCTTGGCTGGGGGAATCGGTATTATACAGGCCCAGCAACCGGCCTTCCTGCTTGCCGGTTCCGCCTGCCTTCTCGTCACCACACGACAGCATGCGGGGCCGCGGCACAGGCGTCAACTGACAGCCGGCCCCGCACACGCCGACAGGAGCCCAAGCCCCATGACATCCGACGCCCGCCGCCAGGCGCTGCACGCCTGGGCCGCCGCCCGCCACGACCTCACGCCAGAGGCCGTGCGCATGAGCGCCGTGGCTGACGACGCCAGCTTCCGCCGCTATTTCCGCCTGCACCTCGAGGAGCTCGACCCGGCCACGCCGGCGCGCATCCTGATGGACGCCCCGCCCGAGAAGGAAGACAGCCACGGCTTCGTCGCCATCGCCCGCCAATGGCGTGACGCCGGCCTGCCGCTGCCCGAGGTCTTCGCCTTCGACGAGGCACTCGGCTTTCTGGAGCTGGAAGACCTCGGCGACACCCCGCTGATGACCGCCCTGACCAGCACCGAGCACGCCGACCACTACTATGGCGAAGCCATCGGGCTGCTCGAGCAGTTGCATCAGCTGCCGTCCGGCAACCTGCCTGCCTATGACGACACCCGCCTGTCCGCCGAACTGGAGCTGTTTCCGGAGTGGTGTCTCGGCCAGCTGCTCGACATGCCGCATGACCGCCGCTACGCCGCCTGGAACAAGCTGACGGGGCAATTGCTCGCGGCCGCCAGCGCGCAACCAGTGGTGACCGTGCATCGCGACTTCCATGCCCAGAACCTGTTCCTGCATCAGTCGGCATCCCAGCACCAGCCCCGGCTGTGGATCATCGACTTCCAGGACGCCGTCAGCGGCCCCGAGAACTACGACCTGATCTCGCTGCTGCGTGACCGTCACTGGCGCTGGCCGGAACCCGCCATGGCGCGCTGGATCGAGCAGGCGCGTCTGGCCGCCTTGCCACGCTACGCCGCGGCCGGCCTGCCGGCACCGAGCCCGCTGGAATACCGCCAGAGCGTCGAGCGCATGGGCGTGCAGCGCAATCTCAAGATTCTCGGCATCTTCGCGCGTCTGACACTGCGGGACGCCAAGCCCCGTTACCTGACGCTGATGCCGCGCTTCCTCGGCCACCTGCGCGAAGGTCTGGCCTTCTGCCCGGAACTGATCTCCTTTACCCACTGGCTGGATGAGGTGCTGACGCCGGCGCTGTCGCTGCGGCTGGCCAAGGAATGCGAGGCGCGCGATCTACGCCTCGCCAATGGCGAGCGCCCCGAGATCAACCTCGATGATTACGATGAGCTGGCAGCCCTCGCCGATCGCGCCGCCCGCCTGCAGCGCAATGCGGCCGCCGCTACGGCGAAGAGCGCTTCGGCAAGTGGGGAAAGCAAGGAAAGTGGGGAAAGCAAGGAAAGCGCAGCAAATGCCGACAACGAGTCAGGGAGCCACTGATGCGCGCGATGATTCTGGCGGCCGGTTTCGGCACGCGCATGCGCCCGCTGACCGACCACACCCCCAAGCCGTTGCTGGAAGTCGCCGGGCTGCCGTTGCTGGAGCACCATCTGCTGCGCCTGGAAGCGATCGATGTGGACAAGGTCGTCATCAATGTCGGCCATCTGGCCGACAGGATTCTGAGCCACTTCGCCGCGAAGCCGAATGCCCAGGGCCAGCTCGAGGCTTGCTGGCAGGGCCGCAAGCGCTGCCTGACGCTGATCTTCTCGCGCGAGGAGACGCCGCTGGAAACCGGCGGCGGCATCGCTCGCGCCCTGTCACTCTCCGATGCGCTGACGCAGGACGCAGGCGATGACACGCCCTTCCTGCTGATCAATGGCGATGTCTGGTGTGACGTCGACCTCACGCTGCTGACCATCCAGGCGCTGGCGAGCCATTCACTGGCTCCGCTCGCCGACCAGCCGCAGGCGCTTGCGGGCCTGGTGCTGGTGGATAACCCGCCACATCATCCCGGGGGGGACTTCCTGCTCACCCCGGCGGGGATAGTGAAGGATGAAGCCGGCGCCGCGAGTGACGAGCAGGACGAGAAAGATGAGCAGGAAGAGCAGGCCGGCACCCACCTGACCTTCTCCGGCGTGTCGTGGCTGTCACCGCGCCTGATCCGCCGAGCCATCGCCGAGACGCCGGCCTACCAGGGCCCCGACAGCGTCTTCAAGCTGGCGTCACTGCTACGTGACGCCATGCAGCATGGCGAGGTGCGCGGCCTGCATCATCGCGGCGCCTGGATCGATGTCGGCACACCACAGCGTCTGGCCGAGCTGGATGAGCTGCTGAGCCACGCCAGGACCTGAGCCAGCGCGATATAAGCTCAGCGCTGGACGTTCCTCCGGGCACGCCGATGACAATGCTACCCTGTGCGCCATCGTGCTCACCGCGCCCTTATTCCTGTAGCCCCTGGCCTTTATAGCCACTAGCGCCGGGCCGGTGGAGCATCAACGACTTATCAGAAGGAGAAGTTCCGACATGGCAATGAACGCCAGCATCAAATGGACCGATGGTCGCCAGTTCCTCGCCGAATCCGGCAGCGGCCACAGCGTGGTCATGGACGGTAATCCGGACAACGGCGGTCGCAACACCGGTCCGCGTCCGATGGAAATGCTGTTGATGGGTCTGGGCGGCTGCACCAGCTTCGATGTCATCCAGATTCTGGAAAAGGCCCGCCAGCAGGTCACCGACTGTCACGCCGAACTGAGCGCCGAGCGCGCCGATAGCGTGCCGAGCGTGTTCACGAAGATTCACGTCAAGTTCGTGGTCACCGGTCGCAACCTCAAGGAATCCCAGGTCAAGCGTGCCGTCGAGCTGTCCGCCGAGAAGTACTGCAGCGCCTCCCTGATGCTGAGCGCCGGGGGTGTCGAGATCACTCACTCCTACGAAGTCATCGACATCGCAGCCTGATCACGCCTCGCCCTCCCGCCGCTCAAGGCCCCGCCGACGGCGGGAGGGAGTGCACCACTGACGACGTCTCGCCAGAATCGGCGGGAATTGTCGCTGGCGTGTCAGCCCTGCCTGTGCATAATACGCCCCTCAAACCGGTTGTCTTCCCGGTCGCTCCTCGGCCATCGGCCACGAAACGAGCGCCGCAGGACACCTTCTTCGGCCCGATGTTCACCCCTGGATGGCAACGCCACACGGGCGTGATAGAGGCATCGGATGTCATACCACCCTCCCATCTCAAGGAGGCCTGGACGTGAGCGATCAACTCCGCCTTCACGGGTTCAACAACCTCACCAGTTCGTTGAGCTTCAATATCTACGACATCTGCTACGCGCAGACCGAAGAGCAGCGCACGGCGTATATCGATTACATCGATGAGCTCTACAATGCCGAGCGTCTTACCCAGATCCTCAAGGATGTCACCAACATCATCGGTGCCCACGTGCTGAACATCGCACGCCAGGACTATGAGCCGCATGGCGCCAGCGTGACCATCCTGATCGCCGAGCACGAGCTGGAAGAGCAGGACGTGTCCCAGACCGCGCCGGGCCCGGGCCCGCTGCCGGAAACGGTCGTCGGCCATCTGGACAAGTCTCACGTCACGGTGCACACCTATCCCGAGTCCCACCCGGACAACGGCATCAGCACCTTCCGTCTCGATATCGATGTCTCGACCTGTGGCATGATCAGCCCGCTGAAGGCGCTGAACTATCTGATCCACAGCTTCGATTCCGATATCGTGACCATGGACTACCGCGTGCGTGGCTTCACGCGCGACGTGGATGGCAAGAAGCTGTTCATCGATCACGACATCACCTCCATCCAGGATTACCTGGCGGAAGACACCAAGCGTGCCTACCAGATGGTCGATGTGAACGTGTATCAAGAGAACATGTTCCACACCAAGATGCTGCTCAAGGACTTCGAACTGGACAACTACCTCTTCGGCACCTCGCGTCGCGAGCTGACCTTCGAGGAAGCCACCAACATCGAAGGCCGTCTGCGTCGTGAAATGCTCGAGATCTTCTACTCGCGCAACTTCGACTGATCATCGCCTGCGTCATGCACGGCAGTCGCAGCGCCTGTGCCTGCTTGCCTGACGCCTGATGACAGTCCGAAAAAAGCCCCTGACACCTCACGGTGTCAGGGGCTTTTTGTTGCCTGCCTGCCGGTTCAACGTTCTCCGGCGGGGCCCTCCCTGTCTGGCGGAGCGGCATCCCCCAGGCGCTGTTCCATCTCCTCATTCACCTGGCGATGCAGCGCCTCGCGGTGGCGCTCGCGCTCAGCCAGCGACTCACCCCGCTCCTGCGCGACCTGGTCCAGCCGTTCACGCAGCTCGCGCACCTCCGTCGTCAGCTCGCTGATCTGATGATAGAGCGCCCGCGTCATGTCGCGCTGGGCACGCGCCGCCCGGGCCTCCTGCTCGCTGTCATCCTCGATGAAGATCGAGCTGATATAGGCGGCGAAACTCCCGAACAGCCCCACGCCCCCGACCATCAGCAGCACCGCCACCACGCGACCGAGCGTCGTGATGGGATAGTAGTCGCCATAACCGACGGTGGTCACCGTCACCACCGCCCACCACAGCGCCTCCTCGGCGGTATTGATGGGGCTGTCGGGATTCGGTGTCTCCACCATCAGCATGGTCAGGGCGCCGAACACCACCAGCAGCACCGTGGCGGTGGCCGCCGAGGCGAAGACCCCCTCGGCTCGGTTGCGGAACAGCAGCTTCCAGATCATTTCCATCGACTTGATGGCGCGCAGCACCCGCAGCACCTGCACCACGCGAAACAGCCTCGCGCCCTGGAAGAGCCCCGCCGGGATACAGGCCAGCAGGTCGATCCAGCCCCACTTCATGTACTCGCGCTTGCTCTTGGCACTGGCGAAGCGCTTGCAGAAATCGATGAAGAAGAACAGGCAGACCACGTAGTCCATGTACTCCAGCAACCGCTGGACCTGGGGTGACAACACAAAGACAAGGTCCACCACCATGGCGCCGATCACATAGATCGACAGCACCAGGATGAACAGCTGAAAGGGCGTGACGCGTTCCTGCATCCGAAGACTCTCCGTGAATAGGGCTTTGGAAAGCCTACCCCATCCTCGTCGCCCTGACAGTGTGCAGCCACCGCTGGCGTGCGCCCGGGCACTCATCTGTCCGATGGTTCATGCGTCCCTGGGCTCAGGCGCCCGCGCTCATCAAGCCTTGTTGCGCGACTCCTCGTCACTCGGGGGCTGGAAGGTGGACTGCTCGCTGATGTCCTCCCCACTGATGCGATTCAAAAGCTTGCGCAACTTGTGACGCTGCCTGCGTGATGACAGGCGATTGGAATCCCAGCGCTCCGGTACCAGCGCACATTCTCCATTGGCATCGTGCAGGCGGAAGGCACGCTCGACGCCGATCGGATGGTCCTCACTGCCATAGATGCCGATGATGCTCAGCGTCAGGCGCTGGAATTCCAGCTGCTCATTGCTGGGCCAGTGACCGTCGAGCGAGATGCCATTACGGCGCGCCATGCGCTCGATGACTTCAGAGAAAGTCCCGATATGCAGGAAGTCGCCCGAGCCCAGCGGCCCCTGACGCGTGGTATCGGAGATACGCCATTCACTGCTGCTGGAAGCCTCCTGCGCGGACTGCTCGCTGTCGCCGTCCTGCTGATTGTTACCCTGCTCGTCACCTTCCTGATAGCTGCGTTCGAACTCGGTGACATCCATCAGCAAGCTGCCATGACTGGTATCCAGCCTGGCGATGATGTGCTCGATGAAGATCGATTCGGCACTCATGTTGCTGACGATGCACAGACTGTCGATACCCTTGGACTTCCCGCGATTGATCAGCACTCGCGGGCGACGCTGGCGACGGAAGTTGTGATACAGCAGCTGCGCATAGACCAGCCAGATGAAGAACGAGCCGATACTGGCTATCGCCGAGATGGTTTTCGAGTGATTCGCAATCCACTCCATCATGCTGACCTCCCCTGTCAACGTTGTCTGGTGCACCCTTTCTTGGGGACAGCGACAGGGGATTGCGAGCATTGATTTGGCGTTAAACTCCCTCGTGGCTGACCTGATCCTCGCCCAGCAGTGCCTGCCAGAGGGTGATGACCCGCTCACGGTGGGCGGCAATCACCGGGTGCTGCTCCAGCCGCATCAGGCTGCCGTGCTTCTCCAGCGCCAGGCGATGACTGACATCGCGATAGGCCAGATAGGCCTCGCGCAGCTCACCGGCCTGCTCGCCCGGCAGCCGTCCGCAGGACTCGAGGGTTTCCAGCAACCGCATGTTGTCGCTCCACTCGAGCAGAGCAGGCACCTGATGACTCAGCGCCAGCACGCAGTACTGGGCGAGAAACTCGATATCGACGATGCCGCCGGCGTCCTGCTTGAGATGGAACTGGCCGGCCTCGCGGTCCTTGGCGCTGCTGCCCAGGTGATCACGCATCTTGTGGCGCATGGCGATCACCTCCTGGCGCAGCGTCTTCTCGTCCCGCTGCTGACCGAGCACCTCACGGCGCACCTCCTCGAAGGCCAGCGCCAGCGCCGGGTCTCCCGCCACGGCCCGCGCGCGTACCAGCGCCTGATGCTCCCAGGTCCAGGCTTGCGTGAGCTGATAGTCCCGGAAGGCCGCCAGACTCGAGACCAGCAGTCCCGAATTGCCCGACGGACGCAGGCGCATGTCGACCTCGTAGAGCGCACCGGCCGGCGTCACCGCCGTCAGCAGGTGGATGATGCGCTGCCCCAGACGCGTGAAGAACAGCGGGTTGTCCAGCGGCCGCGGGCCATCCGTCTGGCCCTTGCTGGCCGCATCATGCAGGAAGACGAGATCCAGGTCCGAGCCATAGCCCAGCTCGATGCCACCCAGCTTGCCGTAGCCGACGATCACGAAGCTGCCACTCAGGCTGTCGCCGGTGATCGGCTGGCCATCGCGCCCGATGGGGAAGCCATGCTTGCGGGTCAGGGTCTTCCACGCCATCGCCAGCACCTGTTCCAGCACCACCTCGGCGATGAAGGTCAGATAGTCACTGACCTTCATCAGCGGGCGGACACCGGCGATATCGGAGGCCGCCACATGCAGCACCTGGGCATGACGGAACACCCGCAAGGCCTCGAGCAACGCCTCTTCATCATCTTCGGGAATGCGCGACAGCGCGGTGCGCAGCTCATCGGCGAGGCGCGTCTTGTCGGCGGGTGAATAGAGGTTGTGGGGATGCAGCAGCTCGTCGAGCAGCACCGGATAACGCGCCAGCTGCTCGGCGATCCACGGGCTGGCCGCACACAGGCGCATCAACTGCGCCAGCGCGTCCGGGTTCTCGCGCAGCAGCGCCAGATAGGCCGTCCGCCGCAATACCGCCTCAATCAGCGGCAACACACGCTCCAGCACTCGGCTGGCATCGTGCTCGCCGGGCTTCTCGGGGTCGCCCGCCGCCGAGCCCAGCGCCTGCAGCAATGGCGGCATCAGCGCATCGAGGCGGTCAAAGCCGATGCGCTGCATGCCCTGCACTGCACGTGACCGCCGCAGGCTGTCGAGACGCCGGAAGCTCTCGGCTGCACTCTCGAAGCCACTCTCGGCGAGCAGAGCCTCGCCCTCCTCGGCCGTCAGCTCGCCACGCCACAGTGCTCGCCACTCATCCAGCGCCTGCTGGCCTTCGCCCTGCTCGGCCTCGTCGTCTTCCGGCGCGGCGATCACGTTGTCGAAGTGATGGCGGATGCGCGTACGCACCTCTTCCAGCCGCGCGGTGAGCGCCTCCCAATCGGGCAGCTTCATGGCCAGCGCGAGGCGCTCGCGGCCCAGCGGGTCCAGCGGCAGTGTCTGGGTCTGACGGTCGGCCTGTGCCTGCAGAGCGTGTTCGATATCGCGCAGGAAGACGTAGTCCGGCACCAGCTCATCCACGACCGCCTGCGGCAGCAAGCCCAGGGCTGGCAGGCGCGCAAAGGCCTGCTTGAGTGAAGTGACCTGCAATTCCGACTCACGCCCGCCCCGAATCAGCTGGAAGGCCTGGGCGACGAACTCCACCTCGCGAATGCCGCCGGAGCCGAGCTTGATGTTGTCGGACAGCCCGCGCCGCTTGACCTCGCGATTGATCATCGCCTTCATCTCGCGCAGCGACTCGATGGCGCCGAAATCCAGATACTTGCGATAGACGAAGGGCCGCAGGTGCGCGATCAGACGCTCGCCGGCAGCGACGCTGCCCGCCACCGGGCGCGCCTTGAGCATCGCGTAACGCTCCCATTCGCGGCCCTGATCCTGATAGTAGCTGGCCAGCATCGAGAAACTGCCGACCAGTGGCCCGCCGTCCCCCAGCGGACGCAGCCGCATGTCGACGCGGAACACGAAGCCATCGGCGGTCATCGCGTCCAGCGCGGCAATCAGTTTCTGGCCGAGACGCGTGAAATATTCCTGATGATCCAATGACTTGCGGCCGCCAGATGTCTCGCCCTTGTCGGGGAAGGCGAAGATCAGGTCGATATCGGAGGAGAGGTTGAGCTCGCCGGCGCCCAGCTTGCCCATGCCGAGCACCACCAGCCGCTGCGGCTCGCCGAAGCGGTCCGGCGCGGGGCGGCCGTAACGCGGCTCAAGCGAGGCTTCCAGCCAGCCAAGCGCGCCCTCGAGAGTGACTTCGGCGAGGTGCGAGACCGCCGCCGCGGTCTGCCACATGTCGGCGCCGTTGAGGTCGCGCCACACGATGCCCAGCATGCGCAGCTGGCGGAAGCGCCGCAGCACCTGCTGCATCGCCTTCTCATCATCGGCACTGGCGAGGCCGGCGGCGAGGCGCTCAGTGAGCTGGGCGACCGGCAAGCCGCGCTCCAGCTCGCCACTCTCGAGCAGCTCGGACAGCAGTTCTGGGCGACGGCACAGCGTCTCCAGCGCGAAGTCGGACAGCGTGATCAGACGCCCCAGCTGGCTGCGCTGACGCTCATCAAGAGCCAGAAAGGTCGCAAGCGGTGAGCTGTCATCGCCACGCATCTCGCTGAGGTTCTCAGCCTGAGTCAGGCTCTCTTCGAGGCGCTCTTGGGCTGCGTACAAGGCGCTCTCGAGGGTGGCACGGCTGTCAGCCGACTGCTCGGCCAGCAGCGATGACGGCGCGAGGAAATCAGCGGGCAACAGTGGGCGGAACTGCGCGGGGGATGGCTGGGGCATGGTCGTCTCCTTCGATCCAGCCCTCAGCATAACGGAGGCCGCAGGCACATGACACGGCCCTGCCCGCTGCCCCTTTCATTGATGTGGTCGGGTCTTGGTCGCTCAGCCGAACAGCTTGTCGTAGAGCAAGGTGCCCCAGGTCAGCCCGGCGAAGATCAGGCTGATCATCACCGCCGCCGAGCCCATGTCCTTGGCGCGCCCGGACAGTTCATGGAATTCCGGGCCGATGCGGTCAATCGCGGATTCCACCGCCGAGTTGAGCAGTTCGACCATCAGCACGATCAGCGTGGAGCCGACCAGCAGCAGCCACTCGACATGCGAATCACCGATCCACCAGGCAAACGGCAGCAGCAAGGCGCACAGCACGATCTCCTGGCGGAAGGCCTCTTCGTTGCTCCAGGCGGCCTTGAGGCCCTTGAGCGAGTAACGCGCGGAATGCTTGAGGTGGGTCAAGCCGGTATGCCGTGATTTCATCTTCGGGTCTCGTACAGAAGCAGCACGGAGGCTGCAAAGGCCGATCTTTCAATCGGACGACGTCTGCCAGCAACACGCCTCGGGAGAGCTCGCAGCACACCGGCCAGCGACAGCGCAGCGCTGCCTGCGCGATTTTCACGACCAAAGGCTACCCGAGACCTCATCGACGGGCGTGCTCTAATACCGCCAGGCGCTCGATGACGGCGGCGATGATAGCAAAGCACGCGCTGAAGCGGCATTGCCGATCCCGTCCTCCAACAACAACAAATCAACGCCGGGAACTGCCCATGCCTTCGCTATCACACGACACACGCCAGACGCTCAGCCGCGGACTGGCGCGCAACTTCCTCGGCCAGTCGCCACGCTGGTACAAGCAGTTGATGTGCCTGTTTCTGATCACCAATCCGCTGCTGCTGTGGTTCAGCGGTCCGCAAGGTGGCGTGATCGTCGGCTGGCTGCTGCTGGGGGAATTCATCTTCACGCTGGCGATGGCGCTCAAGTGCTATCCCCTCCAGCCAGGCGGTCTGCTGGCACTGGAGGCCGTCGTCATCGGCATGGCCTCGCCGGAGGCCATCATGCAGGAGATGGAGCGCAACCTGCCGGTGATCCTGCTGCTGATGTTCATGGTGGCCGGCATCTACTTCATGAAGCCGCTGCTGCTGTATGCCTTCACCAAGATCATCCTCGGCGTGCGCTCCAAGACCTGGCTGTCGCTGATGTTCTGTCTCTCCAGCGCCCTGCTGTCCGCCTTTCTCGATGCCTTGACAGTGACGGCGGTGATCATCGGCATCGCGGTGGGCTTCTACTCCGTCTACCACAAGGTGGCCTCGGGCAAGCATTTCGATACCCAGCATGACCATGCCAACGATGTCAGCGTCGAGGCCGTGCACAGCGAAGACCTCGAGGATTTCCGCGGCTTTCTGCGCTCGCTGCTGATGCATGGCGCGGTGGGAACCGCGCTGGGAGGCGTCAGCACCATGATCGGCGAGCCGCAGAATCTGGTGATCGCCAAGGCCGCCGAATGGGACTTCATCGACTTCTTCCTCGCCATGGCGCCGGTCACCGTGCCGACCTTCTTCGCCGGCCTCGCCCTGTGCGTGCTGCTTGAGCGTGGCCGCTGGTTCGGCTACGGCCAACGCCTGCCCGCCAGCGTACGACGCATTCTCGAGGATTATGATCATCATCAGGATTCACGGCGCACGCCGCGGGAGCGCGCCGCGCTGATCGTGCAGGCCGTGGTGGCCGTGCTGCTGGTCCTGGCGCTGGCACTGCACATGGCAGAGGTCGGGCTGATCGGACTGGCGGTGATCATCCTGCTCACCGCCGGCAACGGCATCACCGATGAGCATCAGATCGGCCGCGCCTTCCAGGAATCGCTGCCCTTCACCTCGCTGCTGGTGGTGTTCTTCACCATCGTCGCGGTCATCCACGAGCAGCATCTGTTCCAGCCGTTCATCCAGTGGGTACTGAGTCTGCCCATCGAGGAACAGGCCGGTGCGCTGTTTCTGGCCAACGGGCTGCTCTCGGCCATCTCGGACAATGTCTTCGTGGCTACGGTGTATATCACCCAGGTCAAGAACGAGTTCGTGGCCGGCAATATCAGCCGCGAGCACTTCCATGCGCTGGCGGTCGCGGTGAACACCGGCACCAACCTGCCCAGCGTTGCGACCCCCAATGGCCAGGCAGCGTTCCTGTTTCTGCTCACCTCCGCCATCGCGCCACTGGTCAGGCTCTCCTACGGGCGCATGGTGTGGATGGCGCTGCCCTACACGGTGCTGATGACGCTGGTCGGGTTGGCCACCGTGCGCAGCTTCATCTAGCCAGCGCCTCCTGTTACCGGGGCCGGCCGCACCTCCGGCTGGCCCCGGTTGCGTCAGTCTCATCCCAATGTCGATATCGCGAGGCTTCCCCACAGCGTCGCTTGCAGGCACTGTGAGATGACGCGTCTCGATCAGACGCCGTGACACCCTCAAGCAGGAAGACCGCCAACACCCACGCCATCCACAAGGAGACAGCCATGTCCCGCGCACTGATGCTGCACGAAGAGACACCTCGCGCCCGAGTCGTCGACCTCTCCGATGATCAGCTACCTGACCTGCCTGTCACGGTGGCCATCGAGCGTTCCGGGCTCAACTACAAGGACGCGTTGGCCATCACCGGCCGTGGCAAGATCGTTCGCGAGCTGCCCTTCGTGCCGGGCATCGATTTCGCGGGGCGCGTCGAGGCCTCCGACTCGCCGGACTATCAGCCGGGCGATGAGGTCCTCCTGACCGGCTGGGGCGTGGGCGAGCGCCATTGGGGCGGCCTGGCCGAGCGCATGCGCGTCAAGCCCGAGTGGCTGGTCAAGCGCCCCGCCAATCTGAGCGCCGAGCAGGCCATGGCCTTCGGCACCGCCGGCCTGACCGCCATGCTGTGCGTGATGCGTCTCGAGGAAGCCGGCCTGACGCCCGAGCAGGGCCCGGTGATTGTCACCGGCGCCACCGGTGGGGTCGGCAGCTGGGCCGTGCAGATGCTGGCCGGGCAAGGCTTCGAGGTTCACGCGGTCAGCGGCAAGGCCGAGCAGCGCGACTGGCTCGAGTCACTGGGCGCGAGCGAGGTCCATCTGCGCTGTGATTTCGAGGACAAGGGCCGTCCGCTGGAGAAGAGCCGCTGGGCAGGCGCCGTGGATACCGCCGGTGGCCAGGTGCTGGCCAATCTGCTGGCGCAGATGAATTACGATGGCAAGGTGGCGGCCGTGGGCCTCGCGGCGGGCGCCGACCTGCCCACCAGCGTGATGCCGTTCATCCTGCGCGGTGTCTCGTTGCTGGGCGTCGATAGCGTCATGATCAATGCCGAACGCCGTCAAAAGGTCTGGCAGCGTCTGGCCGACCTGCCGGACGAGATGCACGCCCAGATGCAGCTCGAGACGGTCGGCCTGGAAGGCCTCGCCGAACGCGCCGAGGCGATGATCGACGGACGCGTCAGCGGTCGCGTGCTGCTCGACCCGACGCGCTGAAGACACTCGACGCACGAACCGCGACGGAAAATTTGCCCTCGCAGCGCCAAAAACGCTTCAAGTCCTTGATTGTTGCGGTGCAATAGCGATTTTGGCGTTAGCCAACGCCGTCACACAACGCTATGCTCTTGTTATCTCGTTGCGCCCTGTCGAGCGTCCCGAGTGCCCTCCCCTCAGCCATGCCGGGCGTGTGGAGGACCACCCCGCCTTCGGGCGGGGTTTTTTGTGTCTGTCACTCAGGCCATGAACACGAAAGCCCCGCCGATTGGCGGGGCTTTCGTGTTCATGCGCGCGATCAGGAGCTCAATTGCGCTCGATCATCGCGGTCAGGTCCTCGGCGACCGGATCCAGCACCTGCGGCCAGGACAGATAAGGCACCGCCGCCCGCCCGTTGACCATTACCGCGAAGGCGCCCCAGCGGCCACTTTGCGTGCGGAAGTATCCCGAGATGGCGCGCACCGGCACCGGGTTGTTGAGCGTGCCCGTCTTGACCATCACGTGATTGCGGAAGGTCTCGCTGCCACGCCGGATGAAGCGCATCGGGCCATTGACCGGTGCCTGCAGGCCCGCCACGAAGGTGGGGAACAGCGCCGGGCGGTGATACATGCTGTCGAGCAACGCCACCAGCCCACTGACGCTGGTGCGGTTCTGGGAGGTCAGGCCGCTGCCGGAATACATCGTCAGCGGGCCGTGCCCGGGAATCGCGCTGGCGAAGGTCTCGAGCTTGGCGCCGCCCTGGCGCAAGGTGGCCTGACTGCCGCCGACCAGCGCCAGCGTCAGCTGGTCCGCCATGAAGTTGTTGGAGTAGTTGAGCATGCGCGTCAGCAACTCCTGCATCGGCTTGCCTTCGACGCTACCGAGCTGCGCGGCGCTGGAGGGCGGCGCCGTCGAGGTGATGTCCACCCCGCCGGTCACCGTGATCCCGGCGCGCGCCAGGATGTCGCGCATCAGCTCACCGGTGTACAGCGCAGGATTGGAGACGGCGCGGTAGATACTGCGCGGCTGGCTGTCGGCGGCGATGGTGCCGGTGACGACCAGCGTATCGCGACCGTTGCTGGTGGTGCGCCGGGCATTGATGGCGCTCTTGCCCCCCGCGCCGACCGTGGTGACCTGGTTGTCGAAGATCTCGGTGGGCTGGGTGGTGTCGCAGCTGGCCAGTCGCGCCGGCGCCTGACTGCCCGCGCCCGGCATCACCTTCACGCACCAGCTGGCATAGTTGCTGGCCGCGGACGACAGCAGCGCATCATAGGCATTGCTGGAACGCCGCGAGGCATTGCAGCGATCGGTACTGATGCAGGGCACCGGCCCGAAGCGCCACTGACTGATCAACAGGCGCCCTTCGACGCGGCGGATGCCCCGAAAGCGCAGCTCCTCGGTCAGACGCCACAGCTCTTCACTGGTCAGCGCCGGGTCGCCGCTGCCCTCGAGCACCAGGTCACCGGTCAAGACGCCGCCGCTGATCGTGCCCGTGCTGCGCAGGCGCGTGGAGAAACGATACTGCGGGCCGAAACGGTCCAGCGCCGCACCGGCGATATAGAGCTTGGACAGCGAAGCCGGCGTCAGTTGCTGGTCGGGATTGACCGAGGCCAGCGTCTCGCCGGTATCGAGCATGCGCGCCTGGGCGCTGATGATGAAGCCCTTGTCAGTCAGTCGCGTCAGGTTGTCAAAGCCCGCCGCCTGCGCCGGGCCCGCCACGACAAGCGTCGCACCGGCCGCCATGGCCAGTCGGCGCAGCGAGCGCGTGAAACGCAGCGACTTGCTCGCTGCTACGGGGCGCGCTGCCTTCAGCAAGGGCAACAGGGGAGACAGCCGGGAGGGTCGCGCAGAGGTCGGTGCAGTGCGAAATAGGGGCATGAGGCATCCAGTGACGTCGTCGGTGAGCATCCATGTCACAGCCGGGAGGCGCCGTGATGCCCCTAGCTTAATGAGGACTGGCGCTGGAAAACAGATGCAGGACGGCGACACCGCCCACGATCATCGCCAACCCCAGGATGGCCGGCAGGTCTGGCATCTCGCGATAGACCACCGCACCGAACACGGTGACCAGCACGATGCCGAGCCCGGACCACACCGCATAGGTCACGCCCAACGGCAGATCACGCAGTACCAGCGTCAGGAAATAGAAGGCGATGCCGTAGCCCACCACCACGATCACGCTGGGGCCGAGTCGCGAAAATGACTCGGAGGCCTTGAGCGCGCTGGTCGCGATGACCTCCGCCAGTATGGCCACTGCCAGGAAGACATAACTCATCGAATCACCTCGTATTGTGGGGGGCCAGCTGCTGCTCACGCGCGGCCTTGCGCGCCAGCAGACGACTCATCACGGCATCGAACAGCGGATTGAAGATCATGGCCCAGACCAGGAAGAAGGCAACGAAGCCCAGATCCAGCAGCAATGCCTGCCACAGTCCCAGGTCAAGCCAGGCGGCCACGATGAAGACGGTCACCAGTACCAGGCCGAGCTCGAAGCCGAGTGCCTGAGCGATGCGCTGGGTCGCGCTGCGCTGGCGGGTCGGCACCCAGCGATCGAACATCCAGTTCCAGACCGTACTCCAGATCACCGCCAGTGTGGACATCACCACCGCCAGGCTGCCCATGCTCGCCAGGTCATGCCCCGTGACCAGTGCCGACAGCGGCGCCACGAGCAGGATGCCGCCCAATTCCAGCAATCCTGCCTGAGCCAGACGTTCTTTCTTGGAACGCATGTCATACCTCCTCTCGATCACCGCGTGTGATGCCGGATGGGCTGAACGACGCGGATGGAGGAGGCATTCTAGAGAGATACAAGATGGTTTAAAGTTGGTATCCATCTATTATTCAGATGGATCAAAGCGCGAGGCGAGGCAATGAACTGGACACTGGAGCAACTGCAGACACTGCGCTGCGTGGCGGAGATGGGCTCGTTCTCGGCGGCGGCGCGGCGTCTGGGTCGCGCGCAGTCCGCGGTCAGCACCGCCATCGCCAATCTGGAGCTGGACCTGGGCTGCGAGCTGTTCGATCGCCGCCCTCGTACGCCGGTGCTGACGCCCGCGGGCGAGGCCATGCTGCATGAAGCCAACAGCGTGCTGATGCAATGCCAGCGCCTGGAGGCACGCGCCCGCACCCTCAGCCAGGGGCTGGAAGCCAGCCTGACGCTGGCGATCGATGAGGCGCTGGTGGAAATGCCGCCGGTGATGGCGGTGTTGGAAAAGATGGCGGTGCAATACCCGACGCTGACGCTGAATCTGCTCAATGGCGCGCAGGATGAGGTGGCCCGCTGGGTGGAGCAGCACCAGGCCAATCTCGGCATCCTGTTCTATCAGCCGCTGGGTGTCATGGCGCTGGAGCGCGAGGCGCTGGGGCGACTGGAGCAGGTGCTGATCGTGGCACGCGATCACCCGCTGGCTCAGCTCGAGAGCCCGACCCATAGCGATCTGGCCGATCACCGCCAGCTGATGATTGGCCAACGCCAGCAACTGGAACCCGGCCACGAGGGGCCGCGCTCACAGCGCTTCTGGCAGCTCAACAGCTTCTATGCGATGGCTGAGCTGACGACGCGCGGGCTGGGCTGGGCGCAGGTTCCGCGCCATATCGCCCACTACCCGCCCTTCCAGCAGCGCCTGAAGATTCTGGACTTGAGCGCGCTGGGCGCCACCGCCGACATCGATATCGAACTGATCTCGCGCCGCGACAGCCCTCGCGGCCCCGCGGCCAGCTGGCTGCGCCAGTCACTGCGCGACACCTTCCACAACAGCCACGCCGCTATCGCCAACCAGAACCTGCCCCCGGCGTGATTCGCGTCAGACCTGCAGTGGGTAACGCTCGGGCGTGTGTTCCAGCTGGCATTCGAGTCGCCACAGCGCCTGGCCAGACTCGTGATACTTGCGCTCGAAGTGCGTCAGATAATCGCCCTGCGGCTCGAAGGCGTGCGCTGTCACCTCGACACCGGTGGCATGCCCGATGGCCTGGGCGAATTCCCGGGCGTAGATCTCCCAGTTGGTGCGCAGCTCCAGCTGACCGCCCAGCGCCATGATGATCGGAAATACCGGGTGGCCCTGCCAGCGCATCTTGAGATGACGCGCCTTGGGATAAGGATTGGGGTACAGCAGGGTGTGATGCGCAGGTGCCCAGCCCGCGGCAAGCGCCAGGCGCCAGAAGTCGACGAGGTCTGCGCGCACCAGCAAGGCGTTGTCCGGCAACTCGCCATGCTTGCGGCTGAGACGGTCTTCGCTGCGGTCCACGCCGATGACGGCATGGTCCGGATGCGCCAGTGCCAGCTGACGGGTCGATCGCCCGACGCCGCAGCCACTGTCCAGCCACAGGGGCTTCGCCTGAGCCGACAACCACTGTTGCGCTTGCAGGAACGCTTCGCGGGTATGCTCCGCCACGGGTTTGCGCAGCGGATGCGCCATCGCACGGCGCACGCGACGCTCGATATCCTCGTGGGGGCCGGTCTGGGGAGAATCGATCTGGCGGGAGTTGGCGTACATCAGCAGTTCCGATAGCAACGGGCAGGAAAATCACGCGCGGAGTCTAGCAGATGCGCCTGCATCGGGCTGCGCCATATGGCGTACAGCCCATCCGGGGCCGGCGGCGCAGGAAGGCCTGGGCACAAAAAAAGGCGCCTGCCTCGCGGCACGCGCCTACACCAACTCAAACAGCCACGACAGAATGGCAGCTTGCGATTCGAAAATCAAACAAACGTTTAATCACGATCATCCCGTGCCATGACGAGCGCAAAAACAGGCCAGTGGAACTCGCACTAAGCGCAGAGATATCGCACAGTGTTCGCAGCAAGCGCTCGCTGGCGCGCCCGCGTAGAGGCGGGGGTGCATGACGCCTGTATTGAGGGGGTGTTATCATCCGCCCATCATTTGGACGAATATCCGCAGAGGTATCGCCCAGACCAACGACTCACAGTATTTTTACGAGGAAAGCGGCTTGTCACACTTACCGGTGATCGTCGGCATGGGCGGCGTCAATGCCGCCGGCAGAACTTCGGGCCATCAGGCGTTCCGACGCACGGTGCTCGACTCCCTGCCGGAGACAGACCGTCAAGAGACCCTGCTGGGTCTCGCGTCGCTCATGAACCTCGCCCGCTGCGATGATCAGGGCCAGTGGTTCGATGCCGAAGGCCAGCCCGCCGAGGCTCAGGCGCTTGCGGAGCGTCTGGCAGACCAGGTGCTGTCCCACACCCTGATTCGTCGCATTGAAGACGAGCGCTTCAACGCGACCGGCATTCCTGCCAATCGTCAGTCAAAGCTGACGCTGGGCCAGGACTTGACCTTCACGCTGCGCAGCCGCCAGCTGCCGGAACAGCCGCCCGCTGACTGGCAGATCCGCGAGCTGGACAACCGTCATGTCGAAGTCACGGTACCGGCCGGCGAATTCGATGTCCTGCTGCCCGATCATCGTCAGGCGCTGGTGCGCGCCGCGGGCCAGCTGCCCAGCGGCTTCGCGCCGGAGCAGCTCTATCGCAGCGTGCATCACCCGCGCGGCCTGTCGATGACCATCTTCGGTGCCAGCGATTGCCTCGGCGACAGCGGCCTGGACTGGGATGCGCTGCGCGACAGCCTCGATCCGGACGATATTGCCGTCTACGCCGGCAATTCCATCGGCCAGATGGACGCCGAAGGCTGGGGCGGACTGATGAAGTCCTTCGTGGCCGGTGAGCGCGCCACCTCCAAGCAGATGCCGCTGGGCTATGCCCAGATGCCCGCCGACTTCCTCAATGCCTACGTGCTGGGCAATGTCGGCGGCGCCGGTGCCGCAATGGGCGCCTGCGCAAGCTTCCTCTACAACCTGAAGCTGGGCCTGAACGACATCCGCAGCGGCCGTCGCCGTGTGGTGATGGTCGGCACCGCCGATGCGCCGATCACGCCGGAAGTCATCGAGGGCTTCCGCAGTATGGGCGCCCTGGCCGATGACGAGAGCCTCAAGGCCCTCGACGCGCTGGAAGTGCTCACCGACAGCGATTACCAGAAGGCCTGTCGCCCGTTCGCGCGCAACTGTGGCTTCACCATCGCGGAAGCGACCCAGTTCGTGATCCTGATGGCGGATGATCTGGCGCTGGACACCGGCGCTCGCATCATCGGCAGCGTGCCGGACGTGTTCGTCAATGCCGACGGCTGGAAGCGTTCCATCTCGGCGCCCGGCGTCGGCAACTACATCACCCTGAGCAAGGCGGTGGCGCTGGCGC
>NZ_LJTD01000016.1:0-42923 GCF_001306765.1 Cobetia sp. UCD-24C
GGCTTGAGAATGCCGTGCGCTGACCATCGAGGGTGATGGAATCCGCGTCGCTGGTGATACCGGCGCCCGGCGACCACTGGCCATGCACGGAATCGAATTCCAGCAGATGAGCGAAGGTCGCGGCATCGCCATGAAACCGTCAACCAATGACGTTATTGATGGAGTGGGAGACATGGCGGCCTGCCTGACACCATTGCAGGTCTTCAAGTGTCTTGCCGAGGACACTCGCCTGACCGTCGTGCAGCTGTTGGCGCAGATGGAAGAGTTGTGTGTCTGTGAACTTATCTGGCTGCTGGAGCAGCGCGCCATGCCCATCTCCCAACCCAAGGTCTCGCGGCATCTCGCCCAGCTGAGAGATGCTGGCCTGCTGACCAGTCAGCGGCGTGGCCAGTGGGTGCACTACCGCCTGGCACCTGACCTGCCGGCCTGGTGCCATCAGATTCTCGCGACTCTCTGTCAGGCCAACGCCCGCGAGGTGTCGCGCTGGGTGGCGTGGCTGGAGACGATGCCCAACCGCCCTGTGCGCTGCTGCTGAGCGCACAGGCCGTAGAACGTTAGCCGAATCTTTTCGAACACTCTCAAGGAAATGCCCATGTGTCCTGCTCATAGCGCTCCGTCCTATTCCTCGTCCATCAGCGTGCCGGAGGGCATGCCGGCCCTGCGCGTCGGTATCAACGGCTTCGGGCGCATCGGCCGTCTCGCCCTGCGCGCGCTGTGGAAGCTGCGCGAGGATATCGCGCTGGACGTGGTACGTATCAATGACCCGGGTGGCGATGCCGCGACCTTCGCTCATCTGCTGGAATTCGATTCCGTGCATGGCCAGTGGTCGCCGGGCGCCGGTATCACCAGCGACGCGGATTCCATCACCCTCGATGGTCAGCGCACGGCATTCTCAAGCCAGCGTGAGATCGGTGATACCGACTGGTCGGGCTGCGATGTGGTGATCGAGGCCTCCGGCAAGAAGAAGAGCACCGAGGTGCTGAACGCCTATCTCGAGCAGGGCGTCGCGCGGGTCGTGGTCTCCGCGCCGGTCAAGGAAGAGGGCGTGCTCAACATCGTCATGGGCGTCAACGACCACCTCTACAACGCCGACGAGCATCGCATCGTGACGGCGGCCAGCTGCACCACCAACTGCCTGGCGCCGGTGATCAAGGTGATTCAGGAGCAGTTCGGCATTCGTCATGGTTCCATGACCACCGTGCACGACATCACCAATACCCAGACGATTCTGGATGCGCCGCACAAGGACCTGCGCCGCGCGCGGGCCTGCGGCATGAGCCTGATTCCGACGACGACCGGCTCCGCCAAGGCGATCAGCGCCATCTTCCCGGAGCTGGAAGGCCGCTTGAACGGCCACGCCATTCGCGTGCCGCTGGCCAATGCCTCCCTGACTGACATGGTGTTCGAGCTCAACCGCGAAGTGACGGTGGAAGAGGTCAATCAGGCGCTGCAGAGCGCGGCGGAAGGTGAACTGGCCGGCGTGCTGGGCTACGAGACACGTCCGCTGGTGTCGATCGATTTCCGTACCGATTCCCGCTCCAGCATCATCGATGCGCCCTCGACCATGGTCGTCGCGGGCACCCAGCTCAAGCTGTACGCCTGGTATGACAATGAGTGGGGGTATGCCAACCGCACCGCAGAGCTGGCGCTGAAAGTGGGCCTGGGTGATCTGGCCGACGCCAGCACACAGGAGCGCTGAAATGCTTGCCCGCCTGCGAGAGCTGCCCCATGAGGTGCGCCAGTACCTGCTGGTGACGGGGAATTACTGGGCCTTCACGCTGACGGATGGGGCACTGCGCATGCTGGTGGTGCTGCATTTCCATTCACTGGGCTATTCGGCGCTGGATATCGCGCTGCTGTTCCTGTTCTACGAGGCCTTTGGTGTCGTCACCAACCTGGTCGGCGGCTGGCTGGGGGCAAGGCTCGGACTCAATCGCACCATGAATGCCGGGCTTGCGATGCAGCTGGTGGCACTCGGCATGCTGTTGGTGCCGGAGCCCATGCTGACGGTGGTCTGGGTGATGATCGCCCAGGCGCTGTCGGGTATCGCCAAGGACCTCAACAAGATGAGCGCCAAGAGCGCCATCAAGGTGCTGGTGCCGAAGGGGCAGCAGGCGGCGCAGTCGCAGAGCGCACTGTATCGCTGGGTCGCGCTGCTGACCGGTTCCAAGAATGCCCTCAAGGGCCTGGGCTTCTTCCTCGGTGGCGCGGCGCTCAGTCTCATCGGCTTCCAGGGCACGGTATTGGCCATGTGGCTCATGCTGGCCGTGGTGCTGGTGCTGTCACTGCGCAAGCTCTCGGCATCGCTGGGGCAGAGCAAGGCCAGCCGCAAGCCGGCGTTTCGTGAGATGTTCTCGACCTCGCGGGCGGTCAATGTGCTGTCGGCGGCGCGCATGTGCCTGTTCGCAGCACGTGATGTCTGGTTCGTGGTCGCCTTGCCGGTCTATCTGGCCGAGGTACATGGCTGGAACTTCTGGACGGTCGGTATCCTGATGGCTGCGTGGGTGATCGGTTATGGCGGGGTGCAGACCCAGGCCCCGCACATCACCGGGCCGATCGCGCGTCGCTTGAGCGGTGATGCGGGCGTGCGCTGGATGACCGTGCTGCTGGCCGGCGTGCTGGCGCTGTTGCCCGCGCTGATGGCGAGCATGTCGCTGGATGCCGAGCTGGGTGGCGACAGCAGTGCGGCCATCCTGCTGGGGCTGGCACCCCTTGAGTGGTTAATCATCGGTCTGCTGGTGTTCGGCGTCATCTTCGCCGTCAATTCCAGCTGGCATAGCTACCTGATCGTGCGCTTCGCGCGCAGTGAAGGCGTGTCGATGGATGTCGGCTTCTATTACATGGCCAACGCCATGGGGCGTCTGCTGGGCACGTTGCTGTCCGGTTGGCTCTATCAGGCCTATGGTCTGGAAGCCTGCCTGTGGTGGTCGGCGGCACTGGTGGCGGCGAGCGCGGTGATGGCCATCGCATTGCCCTCGGACACGCAGCATGCCTCCACTCAGGAGACGTCGGCCAACTGAAGCCTTCGCCGGGCATCTGACGCCTAAGCCCTTATGCAGGAAGCCCTCATGTAGGAAGCCCGTCCCAACCATGGGGCGGGCTTCCTGTCATCTGGCGGCGATAGTCTGGTGGGTGATGCAAGGGGCGAGAATCAGGACATTGCGCATTCACCTGATGTCACCGTAGCGTCAGCAAGTGAAAATTCTTTCGTATAGCTCTCACATAAGCCCCTCGCTGGATTCCTGATCGTTATCCTTTCCTTTCCGCTCCAAGAGAAACGTCATGTCACATCCGGATGAAACTGCAAGGCGTGAGCGCGACCACGCGACGCCTGATGCTGCGCTTTCAAGCGACAAGGCGCGGCGCAGTGAAGTGCTGCGCACCTTCCTCACCTTGGGGCTGACCAGCTTCGGCGGCCCGATTGCTCACCTGGGATACTTCCACGATGAGCTGGTACGCAGGC
This sequence comes from Cobetia sp. UCD-24C, assembly GCF_001306765.1. Lineage (NCBI taxonomy): Bacteria > Pseudomonadati > Pseudomonadota > Gammaproteobacteria > Oceanospirillales > Halomonadaceae > Cobetia > Cobetia sp. UCD-24C. The sequence goes on from NZ_LJTD01000016.1 coordinate 3,464, forward strand.
GAGGCTGGTTGAGTGACAAGGCCTACGCCGAGCTGGTCGCGCTCTGTCAGTTTCTGCCGGGTCCGGCCAGCAGCCAGGTCGGTTTCGCACTGGGCATGGTGCGTGGCGGTGGCGTGATGGGCGGGATACTGGCATGGATCGGCTTCACCTTGCCGTCTGCGCTGGCGTTGCTGGTATTGGCGCTGGTGGCGGGCAGCCTCGAAGGGCCGCTGGCCACTGGGGTGATCCACGGCTTGGAGCTGGTGGCGGTGGCCGTCGTCGCCCAGGCGATCTGGGGCATGGCGCGCAAGCTGTGCCCGGATTTGCGGCGTACCTGTCTGGCGCTGTTGGCCATGCTGGGCCTGGCGCTGGCACAGAGCGCCTGGACGCAAGTCGCCTGGGCGCAGGTCGGGGTGATCGCGATGGGCGCAGTGCTCGGCAGCCTGCTGTGTCGTGATGACAAGGCGGCATCCGTGCGCCAGCAAGCCCAGGCCGCGGGGCTGTCACTGCCGGTCTCGACGCGCCTGGCGCGCTACTGCCTGATCGCGTTCTTCGTGCTGTTGATCGGCCTGCCGCTGGTGGCCTCCGGCAGCCTGGTCGATATCTTCTACCGTGCCGGGGCGCTGGTGTTCGGGGGTGGGCATGTGGTGCTGCCGCTGCTGGAGGCCTCCACCGTCGAGGCGGGCCAGATCGCGGCCGATACCTTCCTCACCGGCTATGGCGCCGCCCAGGCAGTGCCGGGGCCGCTGTTTACCTTTGCCGCCTGGCTGGGGGCCGGCATGGCGCAGGTGGGCGGCGGTTCGGCATTGCTCGGTGCCGTCATTGCGCTGTTGAGCATCTTCCTGCCGGGGATTCTGCTGCTGATCGGTGTGGCGCCTTTGTGGGGGCGTCTGCGCGCCCGCGCCGGGGCGCGCGCTGCGCTCGCCGGTGCCAATGCAGCCGTGGTGGGCGTGCTGGGCATGGCGCTCTATGACCCGCTGTGGACCACCAGCGTGCTGAGCCGCACGGACCTGGTGATCGCTCTGGCCGCCTTCATCGCTCTGACGCGTTTCTCGCTGGCACCCTGGAAGCTGGTGCTGGGGATGGTGATTCTCGGCGCGGTGCGTGGCGTGATCTAAGCCCCGACGTCGTATCTGACAAAAGAACGCCCCCGTCTGCTGTTGGCAGGCGGGGGCGTTCTTGTTCTGCAGAGCAGTTCATGCAGAGCAGTTCATGCAGAGCAACTCATGCCGAACATTTCATGTCGAGCGGCTCGCGGTTGGCATCACACCAGCGACAGCAGCGCGGTGACCAGCAGCTCGTTGTCGTAGTAGGGCGCGCTCTGCTCGCTGATCAGGCGGGTGTCGATCACGGTGATGCCCATGCGCTCGAGCGCCTCGATGCAGGGGCCGCCAGGGTAGTCACCGCGCTGGCTGTCGAGAAGCACGATGTTGAGCAGGTTCTCGGTGGGACAGTCTTCCATGCTACCGGTGAGGTCAGCACACAGGGTGTCGAGCAATACGCTGACCAGCTCATCCATGCGCTTGCCGGTCTGCTCCGGGTCCGGGCAGCAGTTGGGGATGTAGACCTTGGGGCAGGGGTTGGCCAGCACCGCGCGCCCGACGCCCTTGGGCAGCAGATTGGCGAGCACGCTGGAGTAGAAGCTGCCGGGAGGGAAGCAGATCAGTTCGGCCGACTCGATCAACTGGCGATTGTTGGCGTGCAGCTCCGGTACCACGGGGACATGGTGGTCGCCCTCTGCCGCGGCCAGACGCATGCGCGCGATGGGTGAATCGAGAGGGGCGACTTCCTTGCCGGTGATGCGGTGCTGGCCAATGATCTCGCGGCCATCTTCCAGCGTTACCGCCAGATGGCAATCGGCATTGACCACGGCGCGCACCGTGCCGCGCACGTGCACCAGCTTGGAGAACAGGAAGATGATCTGATCCAGCTGCTGGTGATGGTTCAGATAGCCACCGGCAATGATCAGATTGCCGATGCTGGCGCCGCGCAGATCGAAGCCTTCCGGCATGGCGTCGATGAGAAAGCCCAGCTGATGGCAGATCAGGGTGCGCATCGGTTCCGCGACCGCCATGGTCAACGGATGACGTCCGGCCGCCAGTTCGCGCAGCGTGGCGTGCAGCATCTCCGGACGCGCTTCACGCGGCAGGCGGTGGGTAAACAGGCGATAGATATCGGGATGGCCCAGGACGCTGTCATCGGCCAGCGCCATCAGGCGAGAACGCAGATCGCCGATGGCGGGCATCGAGAAGGCGTCGCGCAGTTTGGCCGAGCTGCCACCGGAGTCGAACGGCGTCACCAGATGGATGCTGTGGTGGGTATAGCGGGTCAGGGTGCGCGAGACCCCGGTCAGCGCGGTACCGCCACTGAAGAACAGCACGCGCGGGCCGACTTCGGGGGCTTTCAGATAGCGCCTGACGCGCATGGGATCGGGTACGCGTGCGGTCCGACTGACCCTGACCTTGGCCATTGCATGGCTTCCTTTATGCTTGCATTTTTGGCATAGAGTGCCTTTTTTTATGCCCAGCGTCGCCTATTATGGATTTTCTCTCAATTCCAGCGCAGGAACTCTCGACTCCAGTTCAGTCTCTCAATTCCAGCCCAGCGTCTCTTGTTGCCAGCGTCTCTTGTTGCCAGCCTGGTTTCACCCGGTTTCCTTCATTGCCAGCGTAGTGTCTGCCAAGCGCGCTGTTGCGCCAGGCTGGCGAGGGTCGGATCCGGATGGACGGCGAAGGGGTGATCGACGAATTCCAGCAAGGCCAGATCATTGCGTGAATCCGAATAGCCCCAGCTGGGCAGCCCGGCGCTGTGGCTGGCGTGTTGCTGCTGCCACGCCTTGAGTGCCGCGAGCTTGCCCTCGCGGAAGGTGCGAATGCCACAGGCCCGCCCGTTGTAATAGCTTTGCTCGGTTTCAAGGGCCGTGGCCAGGGCCGCGTCCAGCGCCAGGCGCTCGGCGAGGGGGGCGACCAGATGCGCCGTCGAGGCCGAGATGATCACGACCTGATGATTCTGCGCGCGGTGCCAGTGGATTCGCTCCAGCCCCTCACGATACAGGCGCGGCATCAGCTCGGCATCGAGAAAGCGTGCCACCTCGGCATCGACCTCACTGACGGCGCGCCCTGCCAGCGGGGCCAGCAGGTGGGTCAGGTGGACCTCCATGTCGAGTTGACCGGCCGCGTAGTCCAGCATCTGTTGTGCCCAGATCGCGCGATATTCCTCGCCATCGGCGATCCAGCCCTTTGCGATCAACCAGTCGGTCCAAAGCCCCGTGGCATCGCCCTCGAGCAAGGTGTCGTCAAGATCGAAGATGGCAAGCCCTGTGATGTCATCCATGGGACACCTGCGACGTGGCGGCGGTCTCGTTACCGCCCAGCGCCTGAACTTCATCCAGATCGGCGTGCAGCACCACGCGCAGATGGCGCGGCAATAACTGCCGAGCGCTGCGATTGAGGACATCGACATTCAGGCGCAGCCCCTGACAATCCACCTCGTAGCGCACGATATTGCCGAGCAGCTGGTGGCGGCGGATCACGCCCGGGCAGCCGGGGCCGGCATTGTCCGGCAAGGGCTGGGTCGGGAAGTTGGCATATTCATCCTGCTGTCCCTGGGGGCTGGTATCCGGTTGCAGATACAGCGCTTCCGGGCGCAGTGCCACGCGCGGGCTGTCGCTTTCGTAGCCGAGCAGCGGGCGCGCCACCTCGCGACCGATCAGGTTGTAATGCCCCATGAAGCCTGCCGCCGTGGCATCCACCGGGCGGGTATACAGCGACTCGGCATTGCCCTGTTGCAGGATGCGCCCCTGATGCATCAGGAAGATGCGGTCCGACAGCAGCAGCGCCTCCTCCTGATCGTGGGTCACGAACAGGGTGGTCAGGCCGAGGCTCTTCTGAATGTCGCGGATCTGATCACGCAGATGGCGACGGATACGTGCATCGAGTGCCGACAGCGGCTCATCCAGCAGCAGGATCTGCGGCTCGACCACCAGCGCGCGTGCCAGTGCCACGCGCTGACGCTGGCCCCCGGACAGTTGATGCGGGAAGCGCTGCGCCTGATCGGTCAGCTCCACCAGTCTGAGCACCTCGCTGACACGCCGCTCGCGTTCTTCCGGGCGCACCTTCTTCATGCGTAGCCCGAAGGCCACGTTGTCCGCCACGCGCATGTTGGGGAACAGCGCATAGTGCTGGAAGACCATGCCGATGCCGCGACGCTGCGGCGGCAGTGGCGTGATGTCGTGACCATCGACGATGATCTGGCCGGCATCGACATCATTGAGCCCAGCAATGGCGCGCAGCAGGGTCGACTTGCCGCAGCCGGAGGGGCCGAGCAGGGTGATGAATTCCCCGCGCGCGATCTCGGCATCTATCTCGGCGAATACCTGGGTCTTGCCGAAGCTCTTGGCCAGGCCATTGAGCTTGAGGTAGTGCTGGTCGGCGGCGCGTTCGCGCAGGGCGCTGGTCAGAAGGCCGCCGGCGCTCTGGCTATCGAATGTGGTGGCGGTGTCGATGGCAAGCATCAGCGGTCCCCTCGGGATGCGGAGTCTGACGACTGGTGGTGGGTGTGGCGCGGCTCGGATTCGGCGCTCGGCACCGGGCCGGGCAAGCCGTCGGTCATGGTGGTGGCCAGCGCCTCGTCGGGGTCATCTGCGGGCATCTCTTGCTCGGCGGGCTGACGATTGCCGAGCCAGGTCAGGATCAGCGTGAATACGAACAGGGTGATGACCAAGGCGCTGGTGAAGTGGCCGCTGGCGCCGCGGATATTGTTCAGATAGACCTGCAGGGTCTCGAAGCGGGTGCCGACCAGCATGTTGGCGAACACGAATTCGCCAGCCAGGAACGAGAAGGCCAGGAAGACGGCAATCTGGATGCCGACGCGAATATTGGGCAGTACGACCAGGAAGAACGCCTTGAGCGGACTCGCCCCCAGCAATTGAGCGGCCTCCATCAGGGACGCCACGTCCAGTGCGCGCAGGCTGTTGGCCAGGGCGCGGTACATGAAGGGCAGCACGATGGTGAAGTAGGTGGGGATCAGGATCCACGGCGTGCCGACGATGGCCAGCGGGCCACCCGCATAGAGCTGCAGCAGGCCGACCGATGACACGATGGGTGGCACGGCGAAGGGCAGCAGGATCAGCCCATTCATCACGCTGTCCAGGCGCGGATAGCGTGTGTGGGCGAGAAACACCACCGGCACGATCAGTAGCAACGACAGTGCCAGCGCGCCGACGGCGACCAGCAGCGAGCGCCCGAACGCCGCCAGAAAACGCGGTGTGGTCCAGAGCTCCAGAAACCATTTCACGGTCAGGGCATCGGGGGTCAGGCTCGCGCCCCAGCGTGTCGCCAGGGCGTAGAACAGCGTCGCGATCAGCGGCAGTGCCAGCAGTGCGAAGACACTGGTGACGATGAAGGTGTAGATATTCACGCGGCGCAGGCGCGCCATCAGGCTGGGCAGTAAGGGCTTGCCGTGGCGATAGGGCAGTTCAGCGGGAAGTGACATGGTAGCTCCTGCGCATGAGCCATTGCTGAATCAGCGTGACGATGACGAGGATGACGACCAGCACCAGGGCCAGCGCGCTGGCCAGTTCCGGCTGCAGGAACAGGTCGCCGGAGACCAGATTGGCGATGCGGATGGTCATCAGGTTGTAGCTGGTATTCACCAGCGCATAGACGGTGGCGTAGGCGCCCATGGCATTGGCGAACAGCACGGTGAGCGTGCCCGCCAGTGACGGCCACAGCACCGGCAGGCCGATGTGCTGCCAGTAGGCGAGGCGATTGGCGCCCAGCAGGCTGGCGGCTTCACGCCACTCCGTCTTCAGGGTGCTGAAGGCGGGATACAGCAACAGGATGCCCAGCGGAATCTGGAACCAGGTGTAGATGACGATCAGGCCGGTGCGCGAGTAGAGATTGAAGTCCTCGAGCAGACCGAAGCGCTCCAGCATCAGGGTCAGCATGCCGTTGGCGCCCATCAGGATGATAAAGGCGAAGGCCAGCGGGACACCGGCGAAGTTGCTGGTCATGTTGGTGAAGGCGATCATCATGCGCGTCAGGCGCGGGCCACAGCGGTGCATGCTGTGACAGGTCACGGCGGCGATCGCCAACCCCAGCACACTGGACATGAAGGAGATCTCGAGGCTGCGCCAGATGGCCTGTCGAAAGAAGGCCGAGGAGGCGATCTCGTGAAAGTTGGCCAGCCCCCAGCCCGTGGGGGTCTTGAAGGCGCTGATCATCACCCACACCAGCGGCGCGATCTGGAAGGCGCCGAAGATCAGCGCAAACGGCAGTAGCCACATGACGGGGCTGGTCAGGCGGCGCTTGAAGGCGGCAGACATCACTCGAGGCCTCGCGTGGCAGCATGACTCGCCAGCAGCGACGGATTGCTCGCCTTGCTGTGCTCAAGCCCCAGCAGTGTGGCCAGGGTGCCGCAGAGCTCGCGTTGCTTGAGGTTCGTCGCGGCGCCGTTGGCGAAGGCGCTGCCGAAGGTCCACAGCGGCACGCGACGCTCCTCTTCCAGCAGGCCGGAGTGAGAGCGGTCGGCATTCATGCCGTGATCGGCAGTGACCATCACCTGATAGCCGGCCTCCAGCCATGCCGGCAGGTAGTCGGCCAGGGCGATGTCGGCATGCCGTGCGGCATTGCGATACTGCGGTGTGTCGCCGCCATGACGATGGCCGGCATCGTCGATGTTCATGCTATGCACCAGCAGGAAATCCGGGTCGTGACGCAGGCGCAGCATTTCGGCGTCACTGAACAGATGGTCATCCGGATAATGATCCTGCCAGTAGAAGATGCCCGCCTGGATGGCGGATTCCGGATTGTCGAGCCAGCGATGGCGGGCCGGCACGAAGGGGGCCGCGACATAGAGTTCACTGACCCAATGATAGGCGGCGGCAGCCGTGCGCTTGCCCTGCTGGCTGGCAAGGTCGAACAGGCTGATGCCGCGTGAGCGACGCACGATACCGTTGTTGACGATACCTGAGTCGACAGGCAGGTCGCCGGTCAGCAGGCATTCATAGAGCGGGCGCGACATGGCCGGCAGCTCGCAGTCCAGTGATTGATACTGGCCACGGCCGGCCTCGACCAGGGCACTCAGATAGCCCATGGCATGATGACCCACGGCGTGGTTGAGGCCGTCGAGCACGACAAGAATGACACGCTGAGACATGGTGACTCCGTGAAGCTCAAGACGGCACCGCAAAGGCGATGCCGTCTGTCAGGATGGTGCGCGCTCTGCTCGCGTGAAGCAGAGGCCGGGGATCACTGCTGGTGGATCAGTACCTGGGACTGCCACTGACGCGGCAGCTGTTTGGCACTGGCTTCCCAACCCGAGAAGTCCTGTACCGGACGAGCATTGGCGTACTGCTCGTTGGGCAGCAGCTTGGCGGCGATATCCTCGGGCAGGGTGAGGTGCTCGGCGCGGATCGGACGGGCATAGCCCTTGGCCAGATTCAGCTGACCGGCATCGGAGAGGATGTACTCACGGGCCAGCTTGGCGGCATTCGGGTGCGCGGCATGCTTGTTGATGATGGTGGCGTAGCCGGAGGTGACGGAGGCATCAGACGGGATGACGACCTCGAAGGTGTCGCGGTTGATCTGATCGCGATAGTTCAGGGCATTGAAGTCCCACAGCAGGGCGACTTCGACTTCGCCTTTCTCAAGGTTGGCGATGCTCGGCTCTGCCAGTGACAGACGGCCCTGGCGCGCCAGTTCCGCGAAGACTTCCAGGCCCGGTGTCAGATCGGATTCCTTGCCGCCATTGGCGAAGGCTGCGGCCAGAATGGCGTTGTTGGCCTGGGAAGCCTTGCCCACCGCGCCGACGGACACCTTGTAATCACCCTCGGCGAGATCGGCGAAGGAGGTCGGGCGCTCATCTTCACTGACCAGCGTCTTGTTGATCATGAAGGAAATGGTGCCGGTGTAGCCCAGTACCCAGTGGCCATCCTTGTCTTTGGCCCACTCCGGGATCTGCTCCCAGGTCGTGGTCTTGTAGGCTTGGGTCACGCCTTGCTGCACCGCGATCGGACCGAAGGCGAAGCCCACGTCACCGATATCGGCGGTGGCGTTCTCACCCTCGGCCTTAAACTTGGCGACTTCCTCGGCGGAGCTCATGTCGGTATCGCTATGCGCGATGGAATACTTCGACTCGAGGTCTGCCCAGGTGTCCTTCCAGTTGGCCCAGCTGTCCGGCATGCCGACGCTATCGACACGGCCTTCGGACTGAGCGGCCTCGAGAAGGTCAGCCGGCATGTCGGCGGCACTGACGGAGGCACTGCCCAACAGGGCGGCCATGCAGGTGGAAACCAGCAGGCCGGTGGAGCGGGATGAGGTAGTGGCAATCGACTTCAAGGAGATTTCCCCAGTAGGTGATGAACATTCGCTGCGCAGAAGGTAAGGCGTGACGGGCATCAGGCATCCTGTCGACACGCTGAGAGCACGTCCGGGTGCTCAGGTCATTGCTCAGGCCAGTTCTCGGATCTTTGATCAGACCAGTGCTCTGCCAAGTGCTCAGGCAAGTGTCGAGACAGCTGAGCTGTGTGGTCTAGTTCAGTTCGAAAGGCGCGATCGACTCTAGCGCTCGCCTGTGACAGTTGCGTGTCGTCAACATGTCGTTGTCATGGCATGGGGTGGCGGCTCTGCCTCTGCCTCCTTCATACCTTCTCCGTGCCTTCTCCGCGCCTTGCCGCGGGCTTCAGTCCTCGCTATCTTCCACAGCCATAAGTGTGCAAGGCATGGGCGTGCAAGGCATGAGCCAGCGTGTGATGACTGGCCTGTCGTGGCAGCCAGACCTGCGCTGTCACCGAGTTGTCACGCCAATGCCACTATTCTCCTCATGCGTGTCTCGAAAAGTCGCACTGAGCTTTGCGGGGCATCTGAACTAGACCACAGAAATCGCTTCGCTCTGACCCTTTCCATCCTGGACGCCCTGGATGTCATGCAAGTGACTCGCCAGAAATTGCTGTCTTTCGTTATCTTTCAGGAACTTCGCATGCCTTCATCTTCGCTTGAGCCCCAGAGTGACGCCGCTTCATCGGCAACTCCTGACGCGGATGTCCCCGTGGCAGGGCTCAAGAGCAGGCTGCTGAACCATCTTGAGGCAGCGCCGCTGCGCGCTTCACAGCGCCTGCCCTCCGAGCGCGAGATGATCGAACGCTTTGCCACGACGCGGGTCACCCTGCGCGACACCCTGCTGCAGCTGGAGGCGGAGGGGCGTATCTATCGCGAGAATCGGCGGGGCTGGTTCGTCTCGCCGCCACGACTGCGCTATGACTTGCTGGCGTGCCTGCCATTTCGCGACATGGTCGAGTCACAGCAGCGGGTGGCCAGCACCGAGGTACTGGCGGCAGGAGAAGTCGCTGCCAACGCGGTGATCGCGCGGCGGCTGGGGATTGCGGAGGGCTCAGTGGTCTATCGCATCACTCGCGTGCGGCGTATCGATGGACGGCGCGTGCTGCATGTCTGCCATCACCTGCGACGTGACTGCTTCCCGGGCATCCTCGATTTCGACCTCGGAGCCCACTCCCTGACCGATCTCTATCGGCACGAATACGCCATTCGTGTCAGCCGCGTCAGCTTCGAGCTGGCTTCCACGGTGTTCGACGCTGAGGCCGCCGCCGCGCTGAACGCCGCGCAGGGCAGCCCCGCGCAGCGCATCACTCGCATCAACTTCGATCAGAATGGCCGCGCGGTGGACTGTGATGATGAACACTGGCGCCACGATGCCATCGAATTGACGCTGAGTGCCGCACCACAGAGCTAGTTGGCAAGTTCGCGGTAAAGCCTGAATGCCTGGCAAGCCGTTGGTGGCCCAGACGAAAACACCCGCACATCCTCTTGTTTAGTGGAGGGCGTGCGGGTGTTTCTTGTGCGACAGACAGGATTCGAGCGCGGTTGAGACGCGATCGATCGGTATCAGCGCATCAGCAGGCTTGCATCGACTTCGCGGAAGTGATGGGCGCTTTTCATCAGGGCGAGGGCGGTGAGGGCTTCGACGCCATAGACGCGGGTGGTGATGGCGTGGCGGGTGGCGACATGGTCCAGCAGCAGGGCGAAGTCGCCATCGCCAGAGGCGAGGATGATCTCATCGACCTCGGGGGCGGCTTCCATCACGTCGATGGTGATGCCGACATCCCAGTCGCCCTTGGCCGAGCCGTCGCCGCGTTGGATGAAGGGCTTGAGTTTGACCTCGAAGCCTATCTCGCGCAGGCGCTGCTGGAATTGCTGCTGCTTGGGGTCGCCACGGTCGATCGCGTAGGCGTAGGCATGCTGAATCGAGCCGAGGCGCTCGAGCTCTGCCCACAGGCGGCGATAATCGAACTGCCGACCGAAGGTATCGCGGGTGGTGTAGTAGATGTTCTGCACATCAATGAAGACGGCCAGGCGTGTGCGTGCCCCATCCGCGTCGCGAGTGCCATGCTCGCTGTGCTGGCGGGAGTCGAGGGAGCTGTCGCGCGAAGTAGAGGCTGGCATGGGTGTCGCCGTGGCGGGAGGGGCAAGGGCAGGCAAGAGGTGATTTTCCTCTCCCCAGAAAGAAGCCGGCCGCTACCTGATGATGCAGGGCAGCGGCTGGAGGTCTAGCGATGAACAACGCTCTCACCGGTCAGTAACTCGATGGCAGACGCCAGTTGAGAGAGGCGAGCAGCGCGTTCGGGCACCAAGGCTTGATGGGCAAGCCTCAGATCTTGGCAGCAGGGTTTGACGGCTTGGTCGGCTTGACGCCAATGACCTGGCCGCTGACACCGGATTCAATCACATCCACCTTGCCACCACGGTCCAGGAAGGCCTGCATCTGAGCTTCAATCGAGGCTGAGGTTTCGACAGCAGCCGGTGCTTTTTTCTTTGCAGCAGTACGAGTATTCGCCATGCGGGACTCCGTTCCAAGACGTGAGGGGTGAAGATGCATGATAACACAGTGGCAACTTTGCTGCTTGATGGCGTCAATTTGGAATCAGAAGCAAGATGTTTTGCGTCGCTTTCCCTTGTGTCTGCAAGCCTCGCGCAGCTTGGTGGGGCGCTGTTGCGATCTGACCAACACAGTGATGCAGAGCAGCCAAGCCATTGAAAAGTCGGGCTGTCGGCAAGAAGTCAGTGGGCATGATCGCGATTGCCGCATGGCATGCGAATCCTTTTACGGGCGCTGAATCATCTTTGATGACCAAGCTGTCCGACGCTCAGCCAAGCAAGGAGAGACTCCATGACAAGCCCTTCCAACGGTGATTTTGACGGCCAGACTCGCGCTTATGCGGTGGCATCCGAAACGGCAGACCTGGCGCCCTGGAACTTCGAGCGTCGCCAGCCGCGACCGGATGACGTGGCCATCGAGATTCTCTACTGCGGTGTCTGTCACTCGGATCTGCACGTCGGCCGCAATGACTGGGGCTTTTCTCAGTATCCGCTGGTGCCGGGGCACGAGATCGTGGGTCGGGTGACCCAGGTGGGCAATGACGTCAGTCAGTACAAGGTGGGCGACATGGTCGGCGTCGGCTGCATGGTGGATTCCTGCCGTGAATGCAGCGCCTGTCAGAAGGGGCTCGAGCAATACTGCCTCGACGGCATGACCATGACCTACGGCAGCCCGGACCGTCACGACGGCAGCCTGACTCAGGGCGGCTATTCCGACAAGATCGTCGTTAGCGAACGCTTCGTGGTCTCCATCCCGGACAAGCTCGACCCGGCAGTGGCCGCGCCGCTGCTGTGCGCGGGTGTCACGACCTATTCGCCGCTGCGTCACTATGGCGTGAAGTCCGGCGACAAGGTCGGGGTGATCGGCATGGGCGGCCTGGGCCACATGGGCATCAAGTTCGCCAAGGCGATGGGCTGTGAAGTGACGCTCTTCACCCGCAGCGAGAGCAAGGTCGAGGAAGCGCGCGAGAATGGTGTCGATCATGTGATCGTCTCGACGGATGACGAGCAGATGGCAGCCGCCACCGAAACCTTCGACTTCCTGCTCGACACGGTGCCGGTGCCGCATGATCTCAACCCTTACCTCAATACCCTGAAGTACGACGGCACGCATATCCTCGTCGGCCTGGTGCAGGAAGTGGACCCCGCGCTGCAGGGCGGCAACCTGGTCATGAAGCGCCGTGTACTGGCGGGCTCGTTGATCGGTGGCATGCCGGAGACCCAGGAAGTGCTCGACTACTGCGCCGAGCACGACATTGGCTGCGATATCGAGATGATCGACATCGACACCATCAATGATGCCTGGAAGCGCATGCAGGAAGGCAAGGTCAAGTATCGTTTCGTGATTGACATGCAGAGCCTCAAGAACGCCCAATAAGCGCTGGCGCTGCTGCTGCCGAGGCAGTCTGTCAGTGAATGCTGAAACCCCCGCCAATGACGCATTGGCGGGGGTTTTGTCGTAAGGTATGTCACAAAATTGCTACAGGGTGATTCCCGATGTATCGCAAAACGCGTATAAGAACGCGATGAAAACGCCAAAGAGAATCCAGCCGCTCATAGATGACGGTCTGGTCGATGAAGTGCTCCGCCCCTTGATGAGTGGCAAGGAAGCCTCGGTTTACGTCGTGCGCTGCGGAGAAGAGATTCGCTGTGCCAAGGTCTACAAGGATGCTGCCCAGCGCAGCTTCAAGCAGGCTGTGCTGTATCAGGAAGGCCGCAAGGTACGTAACAGTCGCCGTCAACGGGCGATGGAGAAGGGCTCCGGCTTCGGACGCAACCAGCAGGAGGCCGCCTGGCAGAATGCCGAGGTTGATGCGCTGTATCGTCTGGCCGATGCCGGTGTGCGCGTGCCGCAGCCGTTCGGCTGCTTTGATGGCGTGCTGCTGATGGAGCTGGTCACCGATGACGACGGCAATGTGGCACCGCGCCTGAATGATGTCTCGATGTCCGCCGAGCAGGCGCGGGAAGACCATGCGCTGATGATGCAGTACATCGTGCGCATGCTGCATGCCGGCCTGGTGCATGGTGACCTGTCCGAGTTCAACGTGCTGGTCGATGACTATGGCCCGGTGATCATTGATCTGCCGCAGGCAGTCGATGCCGCGGCCAACAACAATGCCAAGAGCATGTTGGCGCGTGATGTCGCCAATATCACCGCCTACTACGCGATGTTCGCGCCTGAACTGGCACAGACACGCTATGCCGACGAGATCTGGGCATTGTTCGAGGCCGGCGACATGGACCCGGATGTCGAGCTGACAGGCCTTTATGAGGACGACGCCGAAGCGCCGGACGTGGATGCGCTGCTCGAGAACATCATGGCGGCCATGGAAGAAGAGCAGGAGCGCAAGGCGCGCCAGAAGAGTGCCGAAGAGGGCGATGATGACTAGCAGGAACCTTTAGCTGCTAACTGCTGGCCGCTAGCCGCTAGCCGCTAGCCGCTTGCCAGGCCTTGGGCTCCCGCCAGAAGCGCAGAGGAAGGGCTCGCCAGTGGCAAGCGAGTGATGCCCTGTCACGCACGCTGCCGTGTCGATGGCCTGATCTTCCCACGAGTGACTGGGGAGGTCAGGCCATTTCTGTTGGGGCCTTGTCTCGGCCGAAGGTAAAGCAGAGAGGCGACAGGAGAAGGAGAAGGAGAAGGAGAAGGAGAAGGGATAGAGAGGCAAGGCAGCCCGCGACAGGATACTCAGCGGAGATGTCACGCGACTGCAATAAAATGATGCTCATATATGCCAATGCGTATTTGTCGACATGCCTGTCATCGAGATACGTGTTCAGCATGCCGAGGGGGATTCTCATCACTGGCATGTGGCGATTGGCAAAGTGTCGCGCCAATCGGGGCGGCGGAGTCGTGAGGGATTCCGCCACCAAATATATGCTTATTCATATAGATGAATGCATCGGAGCACCGCAATGAATCGCCCTCTCAAGCAGCTCGCTTTCGTGATCGCCTCTGCGGCTATCGTGTCCAGTGCACAAGCACGTGACCAGGTTCGCATCGTCGGTTCCAGCACCGTCTATCCCTTCTCGAGCTATGTGGCGGAAGAATTCGGTGTCACCACGGATCATCCTACTCCGGTCATCGAGGCCACGGGTTCCGGTGGCGGCATGAAGCTCTTCTGTGAAGGTGCCGGCAGCAACACCCCGGATATCACCAACGCCTCGCGCCGCATGAAAGCCTCCGAATTCGAGCGCTGTCAGGAAAATGGCGTGACCGACATCACCGAAGCCTTCATCGGTTATGACGGCATCGCCTTCGCGCAGTCCAACACCAACGACCCTGCCGCCTTCACGCTGGAGCAGATCGCACTGGCGGTTGCAGCCCAGGTGCCGGTCGATGACAAGCTGGTGGCCAACCCCTATACCCGCTGGAACCAGATCGATTCCAGCCTGCCGGACCGCAAGATCACCATCTATGGGCCGCCCAGCACTTCCGGTACGCGCGATTCCTTTGAGGAGCTGGTGCTGGAAGCCGCCACCGAAGAGATGGACGGCTATGGCGGCGAAGGCTACTCCAAGGTACGCAACGATGGCGTCTTCGTGCCGGCCGGCGAGAACGACAACCTGATCGTGCAGAAGCTGTCGGAAGACACCGAGGCCTTCGGCGTCTTCGGTTATTCCTTCCTCGAGGAGAACGAAGACTCGCTGAGCGGCGCGACCATCGACGGCATCGCCCCGTCTCCCGAGGCCATCTCGGAAGAGACCTACCCGGTCGCACGTACCATGTTCTTCTACATCAAGAATCAGCATGCGGACGAAGCGCCGGTCATGTATGACTACGCGGATCTGTTCATGAGCGAGAAGATGGTCGGCAACCTGGGCTATCTGAAAGGCATCGGCCTGATTCCGGCGCACGAAGAAGCGCGCAAGGCGGCGCGTCAAGCCGTCGTCGACAGGAAGACCCTGACGCTTTCGGACCTGCAGGGCTGATGACGTGAGCCACGCGGTGCGGCGGTCGAGTGCATCGTGAACGTAGCGAGTGGCGGTCTTCGCGGGCTGGCGTGGTGTGCCTGGCAGTTGCCGGTCACTGCGCTGGCCCGTTCGCGTCTGTTGCAGGGTCTGTTGCAGGTGTTGTTACAGGGTTTGTTGCAGAAAGTGATCTGAAGGTGGGGCGCCGAGGCCTGAAAGGCTACTGACATCAGTTTGTTATACAAGCGCGGTACTTCTGATATGCGACCCTATGGTAAGGTAAAATTGCAGCTCTGGAGATGAGTCATGTCCAAACAGCGAGTGCTTTTTCTGTGCAATGCCAATTCTGCCCGCTCCCTGATGGGAGAGGCATTGCTGCGTAACATGGCGGGGGACGAGTTTGACGCCTTCAGTGCCGGTGTCGCGCCTGATGCCCCGCAACAGCATGCGTTGGGCGCTCTGGCGCGCGCCGGGGTGGATAATTCAGGTCTGGCGAGCGAGTCGATCGATCGCTACCGCTCTCAGTCCTTCGATTCCGTCATTGTATTGTGTCAGAAGGCGCAGCAGCAGTGCCGCCAGTGGGATGGCCAGACCGATGAGCTGTTGTTCTGGGATATCGAAGACCCGCGCAATGAGGATACTGCGGTGTCCTATGGGCGCGCCTTGAACGAAATTCGCACGCGCTTGCAGCTGTGGTTGGCGGCACGCTCACATCATTGAATCAGGTGGAATTCTGCATTGTCTCTTCTGACCCCGACACGTCTTTTCAAATGCCTCAGCGACGATACACGCCTTGTGCTGATGTTGCTTATCCATGCAGAAGGCGAGCTTTGCGTTTGCGAGATGACTTACGTGTTGCAGGAGTCGCAGCCCAAGGTGTCACGGCATCTGGCCCAGTTGCGCAATTGTGGTCTGCTGCTGGATCGCCGCCAGGGACAATGGGTCTACTACCGTCTGATGCCTGACCTGCCGTCCTGGGTATTGCCGGCGCTGGTCGCGGCGGCGGAAGGAAGTCAGCACCGCATGGCACCGTTGCTGGCGCGCCTGGCCACCATGGAGGGGCGCCCCAACCGCGAATGCTGAGCCGCTGTTGGTACCGCCATTGCCGTCATACAACAACGCCGCCCCGGTTTCCGGGGCGGCGTTGTTGTTGAGAGCACACCAGGGTCTGATCAGACCGGATCGACGGCGTGCTGCTCGGTCTCGGGGTCATGGCGACGATGGCGCAGCTCGATGCCCTTGAGCAGGTTGCGCAGGATCTGGTCCTTGCACTCGCGGTAGTGGCGATGATCGGGCTTGCGGAAGAAGGCAGACAGCTCGGACTTGGTGATCAGTTCGAAACCGGCCAATGCCAGCAGCTCGAGCATGTCGTCATCCTTGAGCTCGAAGGCGATCTTGAGCTTGCGCAGAATCACGTTGTTGTCGAGACGCTTTTCAGGCGCTGGCTGGGCGCCTTCGCGCTTGCCGCGACGCACGTTGATCAGGCCATTGAGGAACCTGGCCAGGTCGATGTCCTTGATGCGCTGCTGAGCCTCATCATCATCGCGCTTGAGCCAATCGCTGATCTGGGCGCGTGAGACCTCGTGGTCCGCGGCAGCGAAGGTGTTGATCATGTCGGTGTCGGAGAGATTCAGCGCGTAGCGCAGGCGACGGATGATGTCGTTATTGGTCACGGGCGTGGTTCCGGTCGTGAAGAGTGTCAAAGGGCGGCAGGCGGCTCAGTCGGCACAGCAGAACTGATGCCCAGGTGCCGGCCAGCATGGCCGTGGATGGCGCGCAGCATACCAGATCAGGCGGGCGGTTCGCTCCACTGCAGGCGATGGGGATCGAATCCGGCGCACAGGGTCGGCTTGATGATCTCGAAGTAGGGCGAGATATCGAAGTCGCAGGGCGCAAACAGGCTGTGATGGCGGATATGCAGCAACTCCTGATAGCAGTGCAGGCATGCCGGGTCGCTGGAGGGCAGGACGTCACTGTCTGGCAGGATGGGGTAGCGCACGGCCTGGAAGGCTTCGGCGATCAGCGATGAGCAGATCGCGCGGGTAGGGTCGCCGCTGCCCAGTGCCAGCATGCGGCGTCGATAGCGGCTTGGCACCGGTGGTGTGCGAATCAGATAGCGAGCCAGATCGACGATGTTGCGCAGGTCATATTGATGGCCCAGCCGCGCCTCGGCATGGGCGATCAACGCGCTGATCTCCTCCTCCGTGAGTCCGACCGGGCGGCAGATGCGCGTGTGCTGATGCCAGTAATGGTTGAGGGGGACGCGGCGCACCCCGGCGGTGACGTCCGCTTCCAACAGGCAGTCGCCCCTGACCGGGCGACCTCTGCTGTCCAGCGGCGTGCGCACGCAGAGCGCGGCGTGAGACCAGGTCGACTGGGTGAGGTAGCGAATGGCGGTGCTGATACGCGAGGAGCCCTCGACCAGCAGGACATCGCCGCGCCGCAGGGTGGCAGCCAGCTTTTCCGGTGATGACGTGGCGCGATGCGCCAGTAGCTTGCCCGGCGCCGTGAGATGACGCGCCAGCCGCGTGCCCAGCCAGTCGAGTCCTCGCATGCCCGCCCTCCCGTATGGCTCAAGCCTCATCAGCCAGTCTGGGACCTTTTGGAGAATTCAGCCAAATGCCATCTCAGGCATGTCGTTTTCAGCGACCCGGCTTCGGCACGTCCTGCTGGCTGACATTCTCGTCGTTGGCGGTCTCGCTGGCCTCGGCCTGATCGTCGGCGTCCGGCTCCGGGGCATCGAGTGTCTCGTCGGTGTCCTGGGCGGGCGTCAGCGCCAGTTCGGTGAGCAGTGGGAAGTGATCGGAGCCGAAGGCTTCCATGCGCGCCACGCGCACCACACTGAAATGCTCGCTATGGAAGAGGTGATCCAGCGGCCAGCGCAGCAGGGGAATGTTGGCATGGAAGGTATTGAACATGCCGCGGCCGACGCGGGGGTCCAGCAGGCCGGATAGCTTGCGGAACAGGCGCGTGGTGCGAGACCAGGCCACGTCGTTGAGGTCACCGGTGACGATCACCGGTTGCTGGCTGTCGGCGACGCTGCGCGCCACGATGATCAGCTCGGCATCCCGCTCGGATGACTCGTCATTCTCGGTCGGGCTAGGCGGCGCCGGGTGCAGGAAGTGCACCCGCACGCGATCACCGCTGGCCAGCTCCAGTTGCGCATGCATCGACGGCACATCCTCTTCGACCAGGTAGTCGATGCTGGCGTCATGCAGTGGCAGGCGTGAATAGACATGCATGCCATAGAGGTTGTCCAGCGGGCATTTGAGGGTGTGGGTATAGCCGTATTGCTCGCTATCCGCCTCGAGCACGTCGAGCCGCTGCTGCCACCAGTCATCGGATTCCAGCGTCACCAGCACGTCGGGCTGTTCGCGTTCGACGATGGCCAGCAGCTTGTCACTGTCGTGATTGCTGGTCAGGACATTGGCGGTGAGCAGGCGGACCTGACGCTGCCGGTCGTGCTGTCTGGTACGCGCGGACTCGCAGGGAAAGAGGCGGGTATAGGGCACGATCCAGTGTGCCTGATAGACAAGCCCGGCCACGGCGATCACGGCCAGTGATACCCTGAGCCCGATGGCAAGCTCGGCCACCGCGAGGTCGGCGATCAACAGCATCGCCCACAATGCGGCCAGCTGCAGACGGGGGAAATCCATGATGCGCACCGACCAATGGCGAATACGCGTCAGTGGCAGCAGGGTGAAGGCTGCCATCAGCAGCGTCAGTACGCCGAGTAGCGTGGGAATCATGGTGGCTCCGGTGGCAGAGAATGGGGCGGGAAGTTGAACGCTCAAGTGTCAGACATGGTGGCGACATGCCTGACACTCAAGTCAGGACGCTGTTCTCACGAGGCAACCCGCCGCTGACGCCACAGGCGTGAGATCCACTGCCAGCGATTGATCAACAGGGCGGTGAAGATGAGGCCGCAGCCGGTCATCTGGATCAGGGTCATGCGCTCACCGAACCAGGCGGCCGACATCAGGGCGGCCCAGACCGCTTCCAGCATCAGGATGACCGAGGCGTGGCTGGGCGTGGTCAGGCCCTGTGCGTAGATCTGCAGGAAGAAACGCAGCGTGCTGGCGATCAGGGTGCTGGCCAGGAACCAGCTCAGGATGTCGAGACTGATGCCGGCGGGCCAGCTCTCGCTGAGCGCCGAGAGTATCAGGCAGGTGACGCCGGTGGTCATCAGCTGGATGGCCGTCAGCGGCAGGGCCGGGATATTGCGCACCAGGCGTGAATTGAAGTTGAACACCAGTGCGAACAGGCAGGCGGCGCCGAAGATGAGCCACTGGGCGGGCTCGATGGTGAAGCCATCGGTCGCGCCGGGTTGTCCCATGCCGAGCAGGGCGAAGCCGAGCAGGGCGGTGGGCAGTGCGATCCAGGTGCTCAGCGGCGGCCTGTCCTTGAACAGCAGTCGTGCGAGTACCGGCACCATCAGGATGCCGAAGCTGTTGATGAAGGCGATCACGCCCAGCTGATCAGACAGTGCGACCCCTAGCGACCAGCAGGCCATGGCGCCCCCGAACAGGACACCGACGCCGCTGGCGCGCAGCTTGCGCGCGGTGGACAGCTGTCCCAGTGAGCGCGCATCGAAGATGGCCAGAATGAGCCCCGCAAGCAGGAAGCGACTGCCGATGAACAGCAGAGGGGGCATGCCGGCCATTGCCTCCTTGGAGAATATCCAGCCTGCGGCGGCGATGATGGTGACCAGCAGGAGCAGCAGATCGGCCTTGAAAGGCGAGCGGGAGGGGGTCGTCTCGGAGGAGAGGCTCATGGGGAAGGCGGGAATCCTTTATTCGTTGCTTCGCAAGTGATAACTATCCTATCAAGCTGGCGCAGTGGCTGCTGGCCTTTATCGGAACGCGAAAATCCGCCAATGCGTCTTAAAGCCGCGCGACTTTCGACGTTACGCTGCGCATCATGCAGACACGTTTCTTTTTTCATTGGATGGCCGGAGGTTGAATGGCATCGACACCGCAAGATGAGGTTCGCGAACCCTCGCATGAGCCTTCCGGGCAGCACGCTCACGATCATTCTCATGGCTCTGACCCTTCAGGCAGGCACTCGCATGGCCATTCACACGGCCACTCATATGAACATTCACACGGCCATTCGCACAGCCACTCACATGATCATTCACACGGGCACCACCATGATCACGCGCCTGAGGTGACAGCCGACAGCGAGCGACGCGTCAAGCTGGCCATGTATCTGACGGGCGGCTTCATGCTGGCGGAGGTGGTCGGCGGGCTGGTCGCGGGCTCACTGGCCCTCTTGGCGGATGCCGGGCACATGCTCAGTGATACCGTGTCGCTGGCATTGGCCTGGGGCGCGTTTCGCCTCGGGCATCGGGCGGCGACCCGCAAGCTGACCTTCGGCTATGCGCGCTTTCAGGTGCTGGCCGCATTCGTCAATGGCCTGACCCTGCTGGTGATCGGGGCGGCGATCGTGGTGGCCGCCATCAAGCGGCTCTGGCTGCCCTCCGAAGTACTGGCGGGGCCGATGCTGGCCATCGCCGTACTTGGGCTGGTCGTCAATATCGCGGCATTTCGTATCCTGCATCAGGGCGACCAGGACAACCTCAATCTGCGCGGCGCGGTATTGCACGTAATGGGGGACCTGCTCGGCTCGGTGGCGGCCATTGTCGCCTCGCTGATCATCATGACCACTGGCTGGAATCAGGCTGACCCGCTGTTGTCAGTGCTCGCGGCGGTACTGATATTGCGCGGCGCCTGGTCGTTGGTGAAGCGTTCGGCGCACACCTTGCTGGAAGGCACGCCTGAGCAGCTCGATCACGCCGATATCCAGGCGGGCGTCCTGGCGCTTGAAGGCGTGGAGAGCGTACATGACCTGCATCTTTGGGGGCTGACGCCACAATCACCGATTGCCAGTCTGCATGTCGTCGTGGCCGCCACCAGCGTGCCCGGCGATGTGCTGGAGCGTGTTCAGGCCTATCTGCGCGACGGCCATGACATCTCGCACGTCACGGTTCAGCTGGAAGGCGAGGCATGCCCGCAGGGCTGCGTGACGCGCTGATGTGATAGTGCGATCAGCGCGCTGATTGAGGGAGGGAATATCGCAAGGCAGAGCTTGCGAACCCTTGATGCAAAACGCCCCGCAGAGAAGCGGGGCGTTGTTCGTTGCAGCGAAGGGTCTGGAGCGCATCATCCGCTGCAGTTTCTTCAGCTATTCAGCTATTCAGCTATCAGCGTCGCTGGCGTCGCGATACGCCTTGACGCGCAACGAGTCTGTGCTCAGCGGCTCAGTGTTCAACGACTCAGTGTTCAGCGACATAGACGGTGCGGATGTTCATGAAGGCACCGAAGCCATACTCGCTCTGCTCACGGCCATAGCCACTGCCTTTGATGCCACCGAAGGGCAGCTGGGCGAAGGGCGTGGTCGGGCGGTTGACGAAGCTCATGCCGGCCTGCAGCTGACGAGAGACGCGTTCACCCCGTTCGTCGTCCTTGGCCACCACGGTGCTGCCCAGGCCATAGGGGCAGTCGTTAGCAAGCTCGATGGCATGTGCTTCGTTGTCGGCGACCACCACGGAGGCGACCGGACCGAACAGTTCTTCATTGAAGGCCGGATTGCCCTGGGTGACATTGGTCAGCACCGTCGGCGGATACCAGGCGCCGTCACGATCCGGAATCTCACCACCGCATTCAAGCTTGGCGCCTGCCTTGATGGCGCGCTGGACCTGGTCATGCAGGTCATCGCGCAGGTCCTTGCGAGACATCGGGCCGATATCGACCCCTTCGCTCATTGGGTCATCCATGCGCATGTCCTTGACCTTCTCGATCAGGCGCTTGGAGAAGTCTTCGGCGAGGGACTTGTCGACGATCAGGCGCTTGGACGCGGCGCAGCTCTGGCCGGTGTTGTCGAAACGCCCGGCGATGGCGAGATCCACCGCACGCTCGATGTCGGCATCATCCAGCACGATCAGCGGGTCGATACCACCCAGTTCCAGCACACTTGGCTTGAGCGCCGCGCCTGCCTGCTCGGCGACCTTGCGACCCGCCTCTTCACTGCCTGTCAGGGTGACGCCCTGCACGACAGGATCATTGATGATGTCTTCGATCATCTCCGAGCCCACCGGCAACCAGGTGAAGATACCCTCTTCGAAGTCGGCCTTGTGGAACAGCTGAGTGATCAGATCGGCACAGCCCGGGACATTGGAGGCGTGCTTCATCAGGCAGACATTGCCGCCCGCCAGGGCCGGAGCCGCGAAACGGATGACCTGATAGAGCGGATAGTTCCACGGCATCACGCCGAGGACGGCGCCGATGGGGTCCTTGACGATCTTGGCACGCACGGCGCCGTCGACATCACGCTGCTCGGTTTCCATCAGCTTGGGCAGGTTGTCGGCATAGAAGCGCGCGATGCTGGAGGAAATCTGCGTCTCGCTGATGCCCTGATCATAGGGCTTGCCCATCTCATGGGCGATCTGCGTGGCGATTTCCTTCTGATGCTCATCGATCAGGTCCGCCAGAACGGTGAGACGCTGCGCACGATCCTGCACGGTGGTCTGGCTGAAGCTCGAGTACGCCTTGCGCGTCTGCTCCAGTTTCTGCTGAACCTCTTCCTTGCTCAGCGTGGCGTATTCCTTGAGAACCCTGTCATTGGCCGGATTGGACGCGGTCAGTGTCTTGTTGCTCATCTTGCCTCCCTGGTGGGTGCTGGTTCAGCAAGTGACTGAATGGGGATCGCGAGGGGTCGAGATCGGCCCTTGAGTCAGTCACTTCATTGGCTACACATCAGGACTTGGAGATATTGCCTGAGGTCTTCAAGGGGCAGGGGGCTATTGCGTCGGGTCACCTCAGTGTTGCCATATGAGCACGCTGCTGGCCCTTGAAAAGCCAAAGGTGTCATCAGTGCTCGATCGCGAAGCGGTCGAATGTGAACCTGCCGAACAGGCTGCCAGCATGCGACAATGGGCGTCTGACGTCCGTGCGGGGCCAAGCTTGCCGCGCGCCGGGCCATCAACATGAGTGCAAGCGTCACAAGGAAGAGGAAGTCAGCGTGTTCAACAATATTCTGGTGGTGTGTACCGGCAATATCTGTCGCAGTCCGGTCGGCGAGTCACTGCTGAAGCAGGCGTTGCCTGACAAGACAGTGCACTCGGCGGGCGTGGGCGCACTGGTCGATCACCCAGTCGAGCCCACGGCAGCACGCTTCGCCGTCGAGTCAGGGCTCGAGGTAGATGAGCATCGTGCGCGCCAGGTGTCGGTCGAGATGCTGACGGCTGCAGACCTGATTCTGGTCATGAGCGATGGCCATCGCCGCGCCATCAATCAGATGGCACCGCAGGTCAGTGGCAAGACGATGCTGTTCGGTCGCTGGCTGGCGGGCGGCCAGGGGGAAGAGATCCCTGATCCCTATCGCAAGAGCGAAGAGGCCTTCCGCCATGCGCACCAGAAGCTGGTGGAAGCGGCTGCGCTGTGGGTCAAGAAACTGATGTAACCGATATCTAGCATTTGACTAAGTTTTAACAAGTTGCTGTATAGCTTTGACGAAGAGATTGATTGCCATGCAATCAGTCTCTTTTTTTGTAGTTATCTAATTGATCGTGTATTAATAAAGTAGTTTTTTAGTATGCAAGTATCTGTCTTTTCTTGGCTCTCCCTGCGGCCCATCTGCGCTGGGTGGAATAAGCGTGAATTTTTGTCAAATTTGATCTTGTGTAGGTCGTAACGTATCTTTGTGTAACTATAGGTTTCGTTAAAATTACAATGGTGCCCTCTCCCCATGCGCGAACTCGATCTCCAGGCTCTTGAGCCCCGTCTGCTGTTGGATGCCGCTGCTGCCGTGACCATTGCCGAGGGCGCCGATAGCAACGGCGACACGGTGTCGGCCACCAATACTGGTGCTTCGCTGTCGGGTACCGAAGATACGCAATTCTCGCTTTCGAGCCTGAGTGTCACGGACAGTGGCAACGTGGATGATGAGGGCAACGCCACGGATGAGTACTCGCTGACACTGAATCTGGATCAGGCAGCCGCCGATGCCGGAGCGGAGTTCAGTAGCGGCGGCAGCAGCGCGACCCTGACGGGCACAGCCCAGGAGATCACCGATGAGCTTGCCGGGCTCGTGGTCACCCCGGGGGACGATTACACCGCCGATATCACCTTGAGCCTGAGCCTCACCGAAACCACAGACGGGGTGGTGGATACCGACCGAGGCAGCCTCGATTTCGTTGCCACTCTGACGCCTGTCAACGATGACCCGGTGTTCGGGGACAGCGGCGCGACGGTCACCGAGGCGGGAACCTTCACCTTCTCCATTGAAGCCTTGGGTCTGAGTGATCCGGATGTCGTCAGTGGCGAGCAGGATACCGACCAGCTGATCATCGAGATCGACAGCCTGCCGACGGGTGGCTCGCTGACGTTCAATGGATCTCCGGTGGCTATTGGCTCAAGTTTCGATGCAGACCAGCTCAGCAAGCTGGTCTATACCCATGGCGGCAGCGATGTGGCCGTCGGAGACAGTGACAGCTTCGCCATCACGGTGGTGGATGGCGCGGGTGGTGAGGCCTCCAATACCCTCAATATCGAGTTGATCCCTGACAACGCCGCGCCGACCGTCACGGGCGACCCGCAGCAGTTCGAGGGCGAAAATACCTCGCTGGGCCTGAGTTACACCGATGAAGAATCCGGGCATGCCGATGCGGCGGCCAATGCAACGGTGGAAATCACGGATCTGGGCAATCTCTCGGAGCGTGGCACCCTCTATCTGGATCTCAACCAGGACGGTATCGCAGACACTGATGAGATCATCTCCGACACGTCGGATGCGGCTGCCAGTTTCACGGCAGACAAGCTCCAGTATCTGTCCTTCGCCCATGATGGGGACGAGCCGATTGTCGATGACTTGCCCAGTTTCACCATCAAGGTGACCGACGCCGGTGGCGGTGAAGGGGCGGGGAATGAGCTTTCCAGTGAGCGTACCGTCGAGATCAGCATCCTCGAGAATGACGATGACCCGACGCTGACGCCCACCACAGAGGTGCTGGACGCTACTGATGGAACGGTCCTGATTGATGCATCTGCCCTGAACGCGATAGACCCGGACAGCACCGATGATCAGCTGAGCTACAAGATCGACACCTTGCCGAGCTTTGGTGAGATCCAGATTCTCAATGGGACTGAATGGGTCAAGCTGCCGGTGGGTGGCACCTTCTCGCAGGCGCAGGTCACGGCGGGCGAAGTCCGCTATCAACAGACCCTCGTGGATGGCACTGGAGGCACGGCGGACGACTTCACCTTCACGTTGGTGGATTCCGAATTCAAGGCATTTGAAGAGGCAGGAGACGCAGGGACCTGGGGCGGGGCGGATTCACCGACTGTCGGTACGCTGAATTTCCTGATTGACAATGTGGCCGGTGGCCCCGGGGAGCAGCAACAGGAAACCATCTACGCCGAGCAAGTGAACAATACCGGCGTCATCGTGAGCGAAAGCACGTCCGATCCTGCTTCCTCCGCGGTGGTCATCACAGACGATATGCTCAAGTATGGCGCCGAGCTGGACGGCTACGTGCTGCCTGCGACCCAGATCGTCTATACCGTGACGAACATACCGACCAACGGAACGCTATTCCTGGATGGTCAGCCGATTTCCGACTTCGGCAGCTTCACCCAGGAAGACATCGATAACGGGCTGGTCACCTTCCTGCACGATGGCAGCGAAGATCATGAGTCCAGCTTCACGTTCACCATCCTGCCGACGGACATCGACAAGGATCCGGACACGCTCGACCCCATTACCGATGTCTTCACCATCGACGCAACACCCGTCAATGATGCCCCCGTCGCAGGTAACTCGAGTGTCAATCTGCTCGAGCAGACCGATACGACCGACGGGATTGTTCGTATCACCAATCTGGTGATGTCGGATGTGGATGGCAGTCTGGAGAATCTGGGCGGCGAAGGGGAAAGTGATGACCTCTGGTTCCAGATCACCAGCACCGAGCTTAGCGGTGGATCACTCGAAGTCTGGGATGGCGACAGCTGGGAGGCAGCCTCCACCGATGTCTGGTACTCCCAGGCGATTCTGACCGCGCAGGCGGATGGTCAGACAGGGGGATTGCGCTACGTTCACGACGGTGGTGAAAGTGTCGACTCCCTGAACGATAGCTTCACTTTCATCGTGCGCGATGATCTGACAGCGCCGTCAGATTCCTTCGCGACGGATTCTTCTACTCCGGTAGACAATGGGAACGATACCAGTGTCGTCTCCAATGTCGGCAACGTCACTATCGAAGTAACGCCCTTCAATGATGCCCCTCTGATTCCGCTGACCTCCGATGCTGCGGATCAGACGGTCATTGATGCCCTGGATCAGTCGTCCACTTCCGCCAACAACGTACTGACCCTTGGGGAAGGGGAATCGGCAGTCATCGACAATAGCCTGCTGCAGGCCGTGGACAGCGACAACACCACGCGTCAGTCGACCTTCGTGATCACGAGCCTGCCGGAAAACGGCACTCTGACGGTGAGTGGCAAGGTTCTGCGCGTCGGTAGTTCCTTCACCCAGGCCGACATCGACAGTGGGGCACTGTCCTATGAGCATGATGGCGGGGAAATCCACTCTGATGCTTTCACCTTTACTGTCAGTGATGGCCCGCTGACGACCGACGTTGCGACGTTCAGCATTGATATCACCCCATTGGATGATTCGCCGGAAATCACGGCAATCCAGCCAGAAGAGCCAGAAAAAAGACTGATCCCGGCTTCCACAGCACTTTCAGCATTGGACCTTGGTGATGCCTTTGTCATTGGTGATGTCGATATTGTGGATCTCGACTCCAGTTCGGGTGTTGATGCTGGCGAGACGGATAGCATCACGGTATCTCTTTCGCTGAAGGATGAGACGGGAGCTACTGTTCCTTTTACTACCGCAATATTGACTACAGATGCGTCGGTAACCACGGACGCCACTTTCAGCACTCAGGCAACGGAAAACCTGTCGGCTGACACTCTGGTGCTTGAAGGCACGCTGGAGGGTGTGCAGGCACTACTGGAAAACCTGCAAGTCCAGATGGTGCTGGCCGGCGAGGCCGGTGACTTCGATGCACGTTGGACGGTGGAAGCCGTAGTAGATGATCGTCTGGACGATGGCTCCTTGAATGGCGGCGACGCCAACGAGGGAGGGGTGACGATTGGTGATGAGTTCAATACCGCCACCGCGAGCATCGAACTGTGGGTTTCCACCGAGAACGATGCTCCTGTTGTCACGTTGCCGGATACCGACTCTCTGACTGTCACGGAAGATGGCGGCTATCAGGATATCGGCACCATCACGGTGACGGACGCTGACAGCTTCGATACCGATATCACCGTCGTACTGAGCGTTCCAAATGGCACGCTGCAGATCAGTGATGCCGGTGATGCGGACATCAGTGGTGACGGTACTGCAAGTATAGAGTTGGTAGGCACTCAGGAAGAGCTTGCGACGGCATTGGCAAATGTACAGTACCAACCGGATGCCAATGACAATGGTGCCGTCGAGCTGACCATCACGGCGACGGATACTGACTTGCACGGGACCGGTACCGCCATTGAAACTGTCGTGAAGGAAGACATCACCGTGACAGCGGTCAATGACCAGCCGGTCTTGACGGTGCCCGGCACGACCTTCGTGATCAATAACAATGGTTCTCAGACGATTGCCATCACTGGTGTATCGGTCGCGGATGTCAATGATGTTGGCCAGAGTGTCTATCAGGATGTACAGACCATCACGGTCAGTGTTGATGGCGGTGGTGCTGCCGGTACTCTGAGCATGGCGGGTGCCACCGCCAGTAATGGTGATACGCAAGTCACGCTGACAGGCACCCTGGCGCAGATCAATACTGCTCTGGGAACACTCGAGTTTACCGCGATAAATGTCGATGCCGATGATACAGCCACGCTGAATATCGTATTCGATGATGATGCCAATGGTGATCAGACATTCGATGTTCTGACAGCCCTGACCGCCACTGCAGCTATCAATATCAACATCTCTGCGGCCAATGATGCGCCGACAATATCCGCACCTTCAGGGACTACCACGCTGGTCGAAGATGGCAGTCTCACGCTGTCAGCGCTCGGGGTGACGCTTGATGATGCCGATGATTTCGGAGCCAATAATCTGTCGCTGACATTGACCGTGGATCACGGCACCTTCAGCAATGGCAGCAGCACCATCACCTTTACTGGGACTGTCGCTCAACTGCAATCTGCATTGGATGCTGAAACCTATTCGCCTGACACCCATTTCTATGGTCAGGACAGCCTCAGCATCGAGTTCAACGATGGCGGCAATACCGGTGTCGGTGGAAACCAGATCACGACGCGAACCATTGCGTTGACCGTCACCCCGGTCAATGACCGTCCGCTTGCCGCCGGTACAGCGGAAACAGTGGTCTCCGTTGTAGAAGACACCGCGGCAGATGATATCGCCGGCACGGATCTCTATACGCTGCTGGTCGATCAGTATGATGACACCACCGATGATCAGACCGATGAGAATGGCAATACCGATGCCACCACCGAGACTGATCTCACCTATGTTGCCATCGTCGGGAATACGTCTACCGATGCGCAAGGGGAGTGGGAATACAGCACTGACGGTGGTAGCACCTGGGAGCAGATCCCAGGCAATCTGCGTAACAATAATGCCCTCATATTGCCTGCTGATGCCGACATTCGCTTTGTTCCTGCCGACGACTTCAATGGTGAGCCTGGTGCTCTGACCGTACGTCTGGGTGATGACAGCGCAGCACTGGTTACCAGTACCGATGCCGATGATCTTCGTAATCTGAATCAAACTGCCAATGGTGACCGCGATCTGGCGACTGGCGTCTGGTCAAGCCGCACCATTGCCATCAACACCAGCATCACTGCCTTGAATGATGCCCCGACGACACCTGATGACAGTGTCACTCTCGCGGCCATCAATGAAGACGATACCGATCCGGCTGGCGCCACCGTCGCAGAGCTGGTGGGCGATAACTTCGACGATACTGTTGATCAGATCGATGAGAATGGCCTGAATGGCAGTTCTGCCAATGTGTTGGCAGGTATCGCCATCACCTCCAACCCCTCCGATGACAGCGAGGGGACCTGGCAGTACTCCACTGACGGCGGCGATAGCTGGATCGATGTCCCTGCTGATGTCAGTGACAGCAATGCATTGGTGCTGTCGACGACTGACTCAGTGCGCTTCCTGCCGGCGGAGAACTACCACGGTGATCCGGCTGGCCTGACCTACGTCGTGGCGGATGACAGTAGCGGAGCCGTGACGTCTGAAACCACCGTGGATGTCTCCACCTTTGACGAGACCGGTATCTGGTCAAGCGTGGCCGATGCCGACACCCTCAACACGACGGTCAATGCGATCAATGATGCGCCGGTGCTCACCGGCAGCACGGCTGCGCAAGCCTTCCCGATTTCAGCTGTCGAGGCTGGCGGTGAAGGCACCGGAACCAACGAAGTTTCGCTGGTAGCCGGGGCCTCGCTCTCAGATGTCGACACTGCACTGGTCGGTGACAACTTCGGTGGTGGCACCATCACGGTTTCCATCGATGCCGCGACGGCTGCCGATGTGTTTGCCGTTGATGACTCTCTGGCGGGCTTCGCCGGTGCTTCTCTTGCAGACGGCACCCTGACGGTGACGCTGGACTCCGGCGCGACGGCAGCCCAGGTCTCGGCGCTGATTGACTCGCTGACCTATCAGAACACCAGCGATGACCCGGACACCGATACGCGTGCCTACACCGTAGTCGTCAATGACGGCAACAACGACGGTCTGGCCGAAATCGATGGTGTCGGGCTGGATAGCAATGTCCTGACCGGCTATCTGCAAGTCGTGGATACCAATGACAGCCCTGTCGCGAATGATGATGCCGATGCCACCGACGAAGGCGTGGCGCTGACCACCGCTGACACCCCCAATCTGTTCGACAACGATACGGATCTGGATACCCCCACTGATGACTTCACCATCACCCAGGTGAATGGCAATGCTGGCGGGGTAGGCTCAGCTGTTTCGGGCAGCGAGGGCGGCTCCTTCACGGTCAATTCCGATGGCACCTGGAGCTTTGATCCGGGCGCTGATTTCGACGGCCTCACCAATGGTGAGAGCGCGGTTACCACCATTACCTACCAGGTCAGTGATGGCGAGGGCGGCGTCTCGACCGCCACCGTCAGCGTGACCGTCAATGGTCTCAATGACACCCCGACGCTGACCCCGGATACCGGTAATGTCATCGAAGATACCAATGTCACCTCCGACAATCTGACCACCAGCGGTACGCTTGACGCGGGCACTGGCGGCGACACCGGGGAAGACAAGTTCACGGCTGATACAGTCACGGGCTCCTATGGGGCGCTGGTGGTCGATGCCGATGGCAACTGGTCCTACAGTGCCGACAATACTCAGGATGTCATTCAGCAGCTCAATCAGGGCGCCACGCTGACGGATACCCTGACGGTCACCAATGCTGATGGTGTCACCCAGACCACCGTCAGCATCACCCTCACCGGTGTCAATGACGCGCCGGTCGCTGTCGCCGATACCGGCGAGACTGCGGAAAACCTCGATCTGAGCGTCGCGGCTGCGGATGGCGTACTGGCCAATGACACGGATATCGATACCGGCTCCACCAAGGCGGTAAGCCAGGTGGCTGGCGCGGGGACGGGCGTTGGGGCAGCGGTCGCCATGGCAGGGGGCGGTACTGTCACCATTGCCGCGGATGGCAGCTATGTCTTCGCGCCGGGGACTGACTTCGATTATCTCGCCGAGGGCGCGTCTGCCACGACCACCGTTGCCTATACGGTCATTGATGATAATGGCGCCGAGTCGAGCAATACGCTGACGATTACCGTGACCGGCACCAATGATGCGCCGACCGTGGTGGAGACCCAGGCTGCTCAAGACAGCGTCGATGGTCAGGCCATCGCGCCCTTTGATGTGGTGGATCTGTTCGCGGATGCCGATGACGGTGCGGTGCTGACCTACTCGGCAACGGGCCTGCCTGACGGGCTGAACATCAATCCGGATACCGGTGAGATCAGTGGCACGCTGACCAGTGTTGCCTCCCAGGGCGGTAGCGGGGGCGTTCACACCGTCACGCTGACGGCGACGGATGAAAACAATGCGCCTGTCACCACGACTTTCACGTGGACCGTGGCCAATGTGGACCCGGTCGCGCAGGACAATAGCGACGATATCTCTGAAGGACTTGCCACTGATTCCGTCAGCACGACCGCCGGCAATGTCATTTCTGACGCCGGTACCGACAGTGATGGTGGCAATGACAACGATGCCATCGTCGTCAGCGGAGTCGGGGCGGGCGCCAATCAGGCCACGGATGTTGCGGCCGGTACGCCGGTCGAAGGTGACTACGGCAGCGTGACCATCGCCGAGGATGGTAGCTACACCTATACGCTCGATAACACCGATTCCGTCATCCAGGCGCTGGATGTCGGCGACAGTCTCACCGACACCTTCACCTACGAGATTTCCGATGGCCAGGGTGGCACCGATACAGCGCTGCTGACGATCACCATCAATGGCACCAACGATGCTCCGGTCGCGACCGATGATGCCTCAACCACTGATGAAGACACTGAGCTGGCCACGGCCGACACGACCAATGTGCTGAACAATGACATTGATGTGGACGCTGACTCCGCGCTTGTCGTCAGTCAGGTCAATGGCAGTGGTGCGAATGTCGGTCAGCCGGTTACCGGCACTGAGGGTGGTGATTTCACCCTGAATGCTGACGGCAGCTGGAGTTTCGATCCCAGCGGCGATTTCGAAGCGCTGAAGGGCGGCGAAAGCGCTGTCACCACCCTGACATATCAGGTCAGCGATGGCCTGGGCGGTGTCTCCACCGCCACGGTCAGCGTGACCATCAATGGCGTTGACGATGTGCCGACTCTGACGCCGGCCACTGGCGACGTCACGGAAGACACTGCGGTCAATGGTGAGGGAGACCTCGTGGCTGCCGGCACTCTGGCGGCAGGTAGCGGCGGTGATGCAGGCGAAGACAAGTTCACCGCCGCTACCCTCACCGGGGAGTATGGCGAGCTGACGGTCGATGCCGACGGCAATTGGGCCTATAGCGCAGACAATGCGCAAGATGCCGTGCAGCAGCTCAACCAGGGCGTTGAGCTGACCGATACCTTCACGGTCACCAACGCCGATGGCGAGACCACCACGACGGTCACTATCACCCTCACCGGCGTGAACGATGCGCCGGTGGCCGAAGCGGATACCGGCACCACGGCCGAAAATGCCAACCTGGTGGTGGACGCCGTCGAGGGTGTGCTCAGCAATGACACCGATATCGACATAGGCTCTACAAGCGTCGTCAGTCAGGTCGCGGGCACCACCGCCGGCGTGGATGCCGCGGTCGACATGACCGGGGGCGGCAGCATCACCATCGCCGAGGATGGCAGCTACACCTTCGCGCCGGGGACCGATTTCGACACCCTGGCTGTCGGCGAGAGCGCCACCACCACCATCGCCTACACGGTGCAGGATGATAACGGTGCCGAATCCAGCAGCACCTTGACCATCACCGTGACTGGCACCAATGACGCACCGACCGTCGTCGCGACCCAGGGTAACCAGGCCCATGAAGATGGCGAGGCGATCACCGAGTTCTCGGTGGCCGACCTGTTCGATGATGTCGATAACGGTGCCGAGCTCACCTACACCGCCGCACAGTTGCCGGACGGCCTGAACCTGGACCCGCAGACGGGTGTCATCAGCGGCACCTTGAGCAGCGATGCCTCTCAGGGCGGTACTGAGGGTGATGGGGTACATACCGTCGTGCTCACTGCGGACGATGGCAACGGCGGGGTGATCACCACATCCTTCACCTGGACCGTGGCCAACGTGGTGCCGGTGGCAGAGGACAACCGCGATTCTCTCGATGAAGGCGTGACAGACACCAGCGTCAGCCAGGCTCAGGGGAACGTGATCAACGACGCCGGCACGGACAGTGATGGCGGCAACGACAACGATGACATCTTCGTCAGCGGTGTCGGGTTCGGCGAGAACGTCGCCACTGGGTCTGCAGCTGATACCGAGGTGTCCGGCACCTATGGCGCCGTCGTGATCGAAGCGGACGGCAGCTACACCTATACGCTGGACAACAGCAACGCAGCGGTTCAGGCGCTGGATATCGGCGACAGTCTGGTCGAGACCTTCACCTACGAGATCTCCGATGGCCAGGGTGGCGTTGCGACTGCTCTGCTGACACTCACCATCAACGGCACCAATGATGCCCCGGTATTGGTGGACAACGCTCAACCTGTCGAGCAGAACGATGCGGATGGCGATGAAGTGACGCCGGTGGATGTCTCCACCGCCTTCGCGGATGTCGATGGCGATGCCGTGCTGACCTATAGCGCGGCGAACCTGCCGGACGGTCTGACCATCGATCCGGATACCGGTGTGATCAGTGGAACGCTGACCAGCGATGCCTCCCAGGGCGGCACCGATGGCGCACATTCCGTGACGGTCACGGCGACCGATGATCAGAACGCGACCGTCACCACCACCTTCGTGTGGAATGTGGACAACGTGGCTCCGGTGGCGCAGGACAACATCGCGAGTATGTCGGAAGGGCTCGACACTACCAGCACCAGTGCGACAGGCGGCAATGTCCTGACTGACGCAGCGCTGGATGCCAGTGTCGATGCAGACGGAGGAAATGATACCGATACCCTGAGTGTCAGCGGTGTCGGGGCGGGTCAGAGCGTGGTGGACGCGGCGACAACTGCCGAGGGCAACTACGGCAGTATCTCTCTCGATAGTGCCGGCGATTACGACTACACCCTCGATAACACCAATCCGGACGTTCAGGCACTGGCAGTGGGGGAAAGTGTCACCGAGACCTTCACCTACGCGATTTCCGATGGCCAGGGAGGCTCGGATACCGCCGAGCTGACCATCACCATCAACGGAACCAACGATGCGCCGGCCATCACGATTGCGGCCGGTGACAGCATCAGCGCCGCGCTTTCAGAGTCGGATAGCGGCTTGAGCGCGGATGGCACCCTGACGGTCACCGATGTCGATACCTCCGACAGCGTGACGCCCACAGTCGAGGCGGTGGTCGCCGACGGGGACGTCAATGGCCTGTCGGATGCCGCTCTGCTTGCGATGTTCAGCGTGGATGGTGGCGCCATCATCGACGGCACTGCCAACGACGGCACCCTGAATTGGGGCTTCGACAGCAGCGCGCTTCCCGAAGCCTTTGATCATCTCGAGCAGGGGGAAGTGCTGACCCTGACGTACCAGGTCGATGTCGCTGATGGTAACGGCGGCACCGACACACAGGACATCACGCTGACCATTACCGGCACCAATGATACACCGGTGTTGGTCGCAGGCGCTCAGCCGCAAGATCAGTCTGACAATGACGGCGATGCGATCACGCCGTTCAGCGTCGCGGATGCCTTCTCTGACGTCGACAACGAGGCAGTGTTGAGCTTCGAGGCTGACAATCTGCCCCCGGGCCTGGTGATCGATGCCGACACCGGCGAGATCAGCGGTACTCTGTCACCGGATGCCTCCATCGGCGGAGACGACGGTGTCTATACCGTCACCCTGACGGCCACGGATGAAAACGGTGCCGAGGTCACGACGACCTTCACCTGGAGCGTGGCCAACGTCGACCCGCAAGCCGAGAACGATGCTGCCTTCGTGACGGAAGGGCTTGACGCCGGTGACAGCAGTGACGTCAGTGGCAATGTGCTTGCCGCTGCGGGTGCCGGTGTCAATGACCAGGCAGACAGTGATGGCGGCAACGACTCGGATGCGCTCGTCGTCAGTGGCCTGGCCTTCGGGGCGGTCCCGAGCGCCTTCACCGCCGCCGGCAGTGACGTCGAGGGCAATTATGGCGCCGTCACCATCAATGAAGACGGCACCTATACCTATGTCCTGAACAATGCCCATGAAGATGTCCAGGCATTGGCAGAGGGCGAGGTGCTCAGCGAAACCTTCACCTACCAGATCTCCGATGGTCAGGGCGGCACGGATACCGCACTGCTCACCATCACCATCAATGGCAGCAATGATGCTCCGGTCATCGCGATTGAAGGCGATGACAGCGCGGCCGAAACGCTGACCGAGACTGACGACACGCTTGCCA
The DNA here is from genome assembly GCF_001306765.1 of Cobetia sp. UCD-24C. Classification (NCBI taxonomy): domain Bacteria; kingdom Pseudomonadati; phylum Pseudomonadota; class Gammaproteobacteria; order Oceanospirillales; family Halomonadaceae; genus Cobetia; species Cobetia sp. UCD-24C. The sequence goes on from NZ_LJTD01000016.1 coordinate 38,396, forward strand.
CTGCTGGCACGCTGTCCGTCAGCGATCTGGATACCTCGGATAGCGTCACGCCCAGTATTGATTCCGTGACCGCCACAGGAGACACCGACGGCCTGAGCAATGCCGAGCTGCTGGGCATGCTCTCCGTCGATGCCGACGCGATCATAGATAGTGCCAACAACGACGGCACCCTGAATTGGACCTTCGACAGCAACAGTGTCGCCGGTGAGGCGTTTGACCATCTCGCCGTCGGCGAAAGCCTGGTGCTCGGCTACACCGTGGTCGTCACCGACAGCCAGGGCGCGACCGCCGAGCAGGTCGTCTCGATCACCATCAACGGCACCAACGATGCACCTGTCATTGCTGTTGAAGGCGACGACAGCGACAGCGCCGACCTGACCGAGACCAACGCACCGCTGTCCGCCGACGGCACCCTGTCCGTCAGTGATCTGGACACCACCGACGAAGTCACCCCGAGCGTCACCGCAGTGAACTCCACTGGTGACACCGACGGCCTGAGCAATGCCGAGCTGCTGGGCATGCTCTCCGTCGATGCCGACGCCATCATTGACGGTGTCAGCAACGACGGCACCCTGAACTGGACCTTCGACAGCGCGAACCTGCCGGAAGCGTTTGATCATCTGGCACTGGATGAGACGCTGGTGCTGGATTACACCGTGCAGGTGACTGACAGCGAGGGAGCGACAGCGGAGCAGGTGGTGACCATCACCATCACCGGTACCAATGATGCACCGGTACTGGTTGCCGGCGAGCAGCCCGCTGATCAGACCGACAATGATGGCGACCCCATCACGCCGTTCAGTGTCGCGGATGCCTTCACGGACATCGACAATGATGCCGTGCTGAGTTTCTCGGCTGACAACCTGCCGGACGGGATCGAGATTGATCCGACCAGCGGTGAAATCAGTGGCACCTTGTCGCCGGATGCCTCCATCGGCGGTGACAACGATGACGGCACCTACACCGTCATCCTGACCGCGACCGACGAGAATGGCGCCACTGTCACCACATCCTTCACCTGGACCGTGGCCAACGTCGCGCCCGAGGCCTTCGACAACGTGGCGGATCTCGAAGAAGGTGTCGCCACCGGCGATACCAGCACTGCCACCGGCAATGTCCTCGATGATGCGCAACCGGATGCCGACACCGATGGCGGCAATGACAGCGATGCTCTGATCGTCAGTGGTATCGGTGCTGGCACCAACGCCGGTACGGCAAGTGCGGTCGATACTGACGTGACCGGCACCTATGGCAGCATCACCGTCGCGGAAGATGGCAGCTACACCTACACCCTGGACAACACCAATCCTGACGTTCAGGCACTGGCCGTCGGGGAAAGCCTCAACGAGACCTTTACCTATCAGATCTCCGATGGGCAGGGGGGTGTCGATACGGCACTGCTCACCATCACCATCAACAGCACCAATGATGCGCCTGTCATCGACATTGATGGCGATGACAGCGCGGCTGCGATTCTGACCGAAACAGATGCAACCCTGAGTGCCGCCGGAACCTTGTCGGTCAGTGATATCGACAGCACCGACGACGTCACCCCGAGCGTCACCGCCGTGACTGCGACTGGTGATACCGATGGCCTGACCAACGCCGAGCTGCTGGGTATGCTCTCCGTCGATGCCGACGCGATCATCGATGATGCCAGCACCGAGGGTACGCTGAACTGGGAGTTCGACAGCAGCAGTGTCGAGGGCGAAGCCTTCGATCATCTGGCGGTGGGCGAAAGCCTGGTGCTCGACTACACCGTCGTCGTCACCGACAGCCAGGGCGCGACTGCCGAACAGGTCGTCTCGATCACCATCAACGGCACCAATGACACGCCTGTCATTGCCATCGAAGGCGATGACAGCGCGGCGGAAGCTCTCACGGAAACCGATGCACAGCTGACCACCGCTGGCACACTCTCCGTCAGCGATCTGGATACCACCGACGAAGTGACGCCGAGCGTCACGGCCGTGAATGCCACCGGCGACACCGACGGCCTGAGCAATGCCGAGCTGCTGGGCATGCTCTCCGTCGATGCCGACGCGATCATCGATGGTGCCAACAATGACGGCACCCTGAACTGGACCTTCGACAGCAACAGTGTCGCCGGTGAAGCCTTCGATCATCTGGCGGTGGGCGAGAGCCTGGTGCTCGACTACACCGTGGTCGTCACTGACAGCCAGGGCGTGACCGCCGAGCAGGTCGTCCAGATCACCATCAACGGCACCAATGATGTCCCGGTCATTGCCATCGAAGGCGACGACAGCGCCGCCGAGTCACTGACCGAGACTGACGCGCCGCTCACTACCGCCGGTACGCTCTCCGTCAGCGATCTGGATACCACCGACGAAGTGACGCCGAGCGTCACCGCCGTGAACGCCACCGGCGACACCGATGGCCTGAGCAATGCCGAGCTGCTGGGCATGCTCTCCGTCGATGCGGACGCGATCATCGACGGTGTCAGCAACGACGGCACTCTGAACTGGACCTTCGACAGCGACAGTGTCGCCGGTGAAGCCTTCGATCACCTCGCAGTGGGCGAAAGCCTGGTGCTCGACTACACCGTGGTTGTCACCGATAGCCAGGACGCCACTGCCGAGCAGGTCGTCTCGATCACCATCAACGGCACCAATGATGTCCCGGTCATTGCCATCGAAGGTGACGACAGCGCCGCCGAGTCACTGACAGAAACCGATGCACCGCTGTCCACCGCTGGCACGCTCTCCGTCAGCGATCTGGATACCACCGACGAAGTCACGCCGAGTGTCACGGCCGTAGCCGCCACCGGCGACACCGATGGCCTGAGCAATGCCGAGCTGTTGGGCATGCTCTCCGTCGATGCCGACGCCATCATCGACGGTGTCAGCAACGACGGCACCCTGAACTGGACCTTCGACAGCAACAGTGTCGCCGGTGAAGCCTTCGATCATCTGGCAGTGGGTGAGAGCCTGGTGCTCGACTACACCGTGGTCGTCACCGACAGCCAGGGCGCCACTGCCGAACAGGTCGTCCAGATCACCATCAACGGCACCAACGATGCGCCTGTCATTGCCATTGAAGGCGACGACAGCGCGGCGGAATCTCTCACGGAAACCGACGCGCCGCTGTCGACCACCGGTACGCTCTCCGTCAGCGATCTGGACACCACCGACGAAGTGACGCCGAGCGTCACCGCCGTGAACGCCACCGGCGACACCGACGGCCTGAGCAATGCCGAGCTGCTGGGCATGCTCTCCGTCGATGCCGACGCGATCATCGATGGTGCCAACAATGACGGCACTCTGAACTGGACCTTCGACAGCAACAGCGTCGAAGGCGAGGCGTTTGACCACCTCGCCGTTGGCGAGAGCCTGGTGCTGGATTACACCGTGGTCGTCACCGACAGCCAGGGCGCCACTGCCGAGCAGGTCGTCTCGATCACCATCAACGGCACCAACGATGCGCCGGTCATTGCCATCGAAGGCGACGACAGCGCCGCCGAGTCACTGACAGAAACCGATGCACCGCTGTCCACCGCCGGCACGCTCTCCATCATCGATCTGGACACCACCGACGAAGTCACTCCGAGCGTCACCGCAGTGAACGCCACTGGTGACACCGATGGCCTGAGCAATGCCGAGCTGCTGGGCATGCTCTCCGTCGATGCCGACGCTATCATCGACGGTATCAGCAACGACGGTACCCTGAATTGGACCTTCGACAGTTCCAGCGTCGCCGGTGAAGCCTTCGATCATCTGGCGGTGGGCGAGAGCCTGGTGCTCGACTACACCGTGGTCGTCACTGACAGCCAGGGCGCCACTGCCGAGCAGGTCGTCTCGATCACCATCAACGGCACCAATGATGCCCCGGTGCTGGTGGATGGGGCACAACCGGTTGATCAAAACGGTAACGATGGTGACCCCATCACGCCGTTCAGCGTCACTGATGCCTTCACCGACGTCGACAACGGCGCAGAGCTGAGCTTCTCGGCTGACAATCTGCCGGACGGCCTGGTGATCGACCCGACCACCGGCGAGATCAGCGGCACGCTGTCCCCGGATGCTTCCACCGGCGGTGACAACAATGACGGCATCTACACCGTCACGCTGACTGGTACTGACGAGAATGGCTTGGATGTCACCACGACCTTCACCTGGACCGTGGCCAACGTCGCACCCGAGGCCTTCGACAACACTGCCGAGCTGGATGAGTGTGTCGCCACCGGCGACACCAGCACCACGACCGGCAACGTGCTCAGCGATGCGCAGCCCGATACCGACACCGATGGTGGCAACGACACGGATGCGCTGATCGTCAGTGGCATCGGTGCGGGCGCCAATGCCGGCACTGACACCGCCGCGGGTACGCCGGTCACCGGTACCTACGGCAGCGTCACCATCGCCGAAGATGGCAGCTACACCTACGCGCTGGACAACAGCAACGCGGCGGTGCAGGCGCTGGCCGAAGGCGAGGTGATCACCGAGACCTTCACCTACGAGATCTCTGATGGCCAGGGCGGCACCGACATGGCGCTGCTCACCGTCACCAT
>NZ_LJTD01000017.1:0-53826 GCF_001306765.1 Cobetia sp. UCD-24C
GAGAAGTCAAGCACTTGATGATGAGTCAGTCGACTGCCTCTAAGCATCATCAAGCGGTGAGGAGCGTTGCTCGATCACCTGTTCCGTAAGGAGTGCGGCGTATTCTAGCGAATCGCCCGGGATTGTCAATCGATGATATCGAAGCGGACTTCAAAAACATCAAGTAAAACAACCACCTGCAAACCTCGTTTACCGCTGGTAACGCCATGCGTCCCCGGCAGCGGATGCGTACTTTACGCAGGAATCGGTTTGATGGCAAGGGCTTTTTGGCCAGATATCGCTGTCAATTCAAACAAGCTCATGCAGGCACTGCGTGCTCCAGCATCAACTGCAGTGACTCTCTTCCCCGCCAGCGATTGCGCGACAACTTGTAAGCACACTTCAGAGAGGCCCCGACGCCGAATGTAGGCGATTCCCCCGGCGACAGCGCACGGAACCAGATCGCCTTGAGGCGCGTACGCCCGAGCGAGAGCTCCAATGACAGGTGCGTGCCATCGGCACCTACCGACCTGAGGCTCTCGACCAGGAAGCTGCCCTCGAAGAGAGGCGCCTCGAACTCACGCCCGAAGGGCGCCAGACGCTCTAACTCATCCAGCGTCTCCAGACTCAACTGCCCTTCCACCAGCTCACCATCACTGAGAATCAAGGGATTGAGCGCCCTCTCCCCCAACTGCTCCGCGGCTGCCTGTTGCAGGGCACGAGTGAAGGTATCCTTTTCCGTCAGCGGCAAGCCCACTCCGGCGGCGCCGCGATGCCCACCGAAGCGCGGCAGACACTGCGGCGCGAGATCATGGGCGCGCTGCAGCGCATCCCGCAGGTGCAACCCTTCGATGGAGCGCCCGGAGCCCGTCAACATGCCGGGCACCGCAGCTGGTGTCAGCACGACGGTCGGTCGCCCGAACTGCTGCACCAGACGCGAAGCGACGATGCCCTGCACCCCGGGATGACCATCCTCCAAGTGGACCACGATCACCTGATGCCCTTCCCGCAAGGAGGTGAACGCCAGGGCACGCGCCGACTCCACCATCTCGGCCTCGATCGCCTTGCGGGACTGGTTGTCCTGATCGAGCACTTCCAGCGCACGCTGCGCTGCGCCATCTTCCCGCGCCAACATGAAATGCAGCGCGGCGTACGGGTCATCCAGACGCGAGCGGGCATTGATACGCGGCCCCATCTGGAAGGCCAGCGTCTCGGCATTGAAGGGCACGCTATCCGCCCCGAGCCGCTCTGCCATCGCGCGCCAGCAGGGTTCCTGCATACGGTTGATCAGCGTGAGGCCGAGATTGACCACCGCGCGATTGATCGCACTCCCCCCCAGTGACACACAGTCCGCCACCGTCCCCAGCGCCACATACGACAGCCATGGCGACAGCTTGGGGGCATCGCTCGGCAACCGGCCCTGTTCGATCAAGACATTGCGGGTCAGTGACATGGTCAGCCAGGCGACCATGCAGCCGGCAATGGTCGCATCGGGATAGGCGCAGTCATCTCGTGTCGGATTGACGGTCGCGTAGGCGGAAGCCGGCGGTCCTTCCTGAGGCAACGCATGGTGATCCGTCACCACCACCTCTATCCCCGCCTCCTTGAGCAACGCCAGACGCGCCTCATCACTGGAGCCGCAGTCCGCGGTCACGATCAGAGACGGGCGCGGCGACAGCGTCATGATGCGCTCGACCAGCGGCAGACTGATGCCATAGCCATCATGGATGCGATGGCCGATCAGGCTGTGCACGCGGTCGTAGGGCACATCGAACAGCTCGGTCAGCGTGCGCAGCATCACCACATGCGAGGTGATGCCATCCACGTCATAGTCGGTGAGGATGCCGATATGCTCCCCCTCGGCGACGGCGCGCGCGATGCGCTCTGCCGCGCGCCGGCCATCGGCCAGCCGTTCGGGATGCTCGATATGCCGGAGCGCCGGCGTGACCAGCGCCTCCAGGGGGGCCTTGCAGCTCTCCAGCGTCAGGCGCCCTGCCAGCACACGTGCCTGCAATTCGCTGAGCCCGGTCGCGATGCCCTGTTGATAGAGACGCTCGTCACGCACGCGCGGCTGAATGACCCGCGCAATGCTGGCCGCAAGCGTGCGCTCGTCCGGACGGCTCATGGAATCTTGCGAGAATGGGGGCGACACGGGGGAAGTGACAGACATGAATAGCTCCTGACAAACGACATGGCCGTCATCTCGGCAGCGGACTGCAGACATGACGGCCATGAAAAGATGACTGCCGATCACCCCGAACGGGCCAACCGGCAGTTGTTGCAATCACCCGCGGCGATTCTCGCGCACGAAGTCCTGCACTGCCGCCAATTCCGCCGGCAGTACGCTGTAACGCTCCTCGCGCTCCAGCAGGTCATGCAGATGCGGCGGCAGATCGACACCAGCAAAGCCGGCACGCGCCACGGCTTCGGCAAACTTGGCCGGATGCGCCGTCGCCAGCGTGATCATCGGCGTCGCGCTATCGGTACGGCAGACCTCAGCCGCACGATAGCCGGTTGCCGTATGCGGATCGAGAATCTCACCGGTGCGATGGTGCGCCTCACGGATGACTTCGAGGATCGTCTCGTCATCGACACTGTGACTGGAGAACAGCTCACGCAGCTTCGCCAGCGGGGCATCCGCCAGTGCTGCCGGTTCCCGCGAGAAGTGCTCGAGCAGCTCACGGATCGCCTGACCATCGCGGCCATAGGCTTCGAACAGCAGGCGCTCGAAGTTGGAGGACACCACGATATCCATCGACGGTGCCAGCGTCGCCTTCAGCTCCTGACGCGAGAAGTCATTGGAGGAGATGGTGCGATGCAGGATGTCGTTGGCGTTGGTGGCGATCACCAGCTGGCGCACCGGCAGCCCCATGCGCGAGGCCAGATAGCCGGCAAAGATGTTGCCGAAGTTGGCCGACGGCACCGTGAAACTGACCTGGCGCGCCGGAGCGCCCAGCGCCACACCGGCGGCCACGTAGTAGACGGTCTGGGCCATGATGCGCGCCCAGTTGATCGAGTTGACCGCGACCAGACGCGTGCCGTTCAGGAAGTCCTGATCGGCGAAGCTGGCCTTCACCATCGCCTGGGCATCATCGAAGTTGCCTTCGATGGCGATGTTGAAGACGTTGGGCGCCAGTACGGAGGTCATCTGGCGACGCTGCACTTCGGAGACACGGTTGTGCGGATGCAGAATGAAGATATCCACATGATCGCAGGCACGGCAGCCTTCGATGGCGGCAGAACCGGTATCGCCGGAGGTCGCGCCCATGATCACCGCACGCTCGCCGCGCTTGGCGAGGAAGTGATCCAGCAGGCGACCCAGCAGCTGCAGCGCGACATCCTTGAAGGCCAGCGTCGGGCCGTGGAACAGCTCCAGCAGGTAATGGTTGCTGTCGAGCTGATTGAGCGGCACGACGGCATCGTGACTGAAGGTCGCATAGGTCTCGCGCACGATGTCACGGAAGGTCTCGTCATCGATGGCGCCATCGACGAAGGGCTTCATGACACGGAAGGCGATTTCCGCGTAGGACTCACCGGCCATCGCCGTCAGTTCTTCGGCGCTGAACTGCGGCAGGGTTTCCGGCACGTACAGGCCGCCATCACTGGCAAGCCCCGTGAGAACCACATCTTCAAAACCGAGCGCCGGCGCCTGGCCGCGCGTGGAGATATAACGCATGTCGTGTCTTCCCGTGGCTCTTGCCACCGTTATGATTCTTGCTCTTCCGGCCTGCGCCGGCTGCCCAGCGAGGCGACGCCATCACCGTCGATAGCCCCGCCCCGTTTGCCCGCGATCAGGCGTTGTCGTCGAGATCCTCGACACGAATGCGCACCACGGAACCGGCGACATCCACCAGCGCTTCCAGCTGACGAATCGCTTCGTTCATGTGCAGTTCGCGCGCACGGTGCGTGAGCAGAATGATCGGCACCAGCTCGCCTTCGGTGGCCTCCTTCTGGATGATCGCCTCGATGGAGATACCCTGCTCGGAGAGAATCGACGCGACACGCGCCAGCACGCCCGGACGATCCACCGCATGCAGACGCAGGTAGCAGGCCGTCTCGATCTCTTCCATCGGCAGGATCGGCAGGGTGTCACCGTGCTGATTGATCTCGGCGAAGGCCAGATACGGCACGCGGTAGCGGTGGTCGGTGGCGATATCGCGCGCCACATCGAGCAGATCCGCCACGACGGCAGAGGCCGTCGGCTCGGCACCGGCGCCGGCACCATAGTAGAGGGTGGGGCCCACTGCATCGCCCATCACCTCGATGGCATTCTTGACGCCATGCACGTTGGCCAGCAGGCGCTCCTTGGGAATCAGCGTCGGATGCACGCGCAGCTCAAGCCCCTTGGCCGTGGCACGGGTGATCCCCAGGTGCTTGATGATATAGCCCAGGTTGTCGGCCTGCTCGATGTCATCGGCCGTGATGCGCGAGATGCCTTCGGTGTAGGCCTTGTCGAACTGCAGCGGCACGCCGAAGGCGATCGAGGCCAGGATGGTCAGCTTGTGCGCGGCATCGATGCCTTCGACATCGAAGGTCGGATCGGCTTCGGCATAGCCCAGCGCCTGCGCCTCGGCCAGCACGTCCTCGAAGCTGCGACCTTCATCACGCATCGCGCTGAGGATAAAGTTGCCGGTGCCGTTGATGATGCCGGCCAGCCACTGGATGCGGTTGGCACCCAAGCCTTCACGCAGCGACTTGATGACGGGAATGCCACCGGCCACTGCGGCTTCGAAGGCCACCATCACGCCCTTCTCGGCCGCGGCACGGAAGATCTCGTTGCCGTGGACGGCGATCAGCGCCTTGTTGGCGGTCACGACATGCTTGCCGTTGGCGATGGCTTCCATCACCAGCTGATAGGCGACATCGTAGCCGCCGATCAGCTCGACCAGCACGTCGATCTCGGGATTGCGCGCGACCTCGAAGATGTCGTGCGTGCGGCTGACGCCGGTGATATCGCAGTCAGGATTGTCGCGTCGTGCGCCGACCTGTTCGACGATGATCGGGCGTCCAGCACGACGCGCAATCTCATCGGCATTGCGAATCAGCACGTTATAAGTGCCGCCGCCTACGGTCCCTAGACCACAGATTCCTACTTTCACCGGTTTCAACGTCGCTTTCCTCTCTTGTTACGGTATCCAGCCTTGAGGGCCGCGCCACTGTCAGCGACGGCCTTGCCGATCTCACGTCGGTCTATTATCCAGACATCCTGCACGTACGTCTGTCGTGACCACGGTAGCAAGGCAGGACGCCCTGTCAACGCGCAGTCTTGTCGCCTGTGGCTCAGTCATCGATGCCCAGCATGCTGGCAAGACGCTCCACCGGCAGGTAGCCAGGCACCATCTGGCCATCCGGCATCACAATGGCCGGGGTGCCCTGCACTCCCATGCGCGTGCCCAGCTGATACTGGCTTTGCACCGGCGCATCGCAGCTGGCTGCCTGCTTGGGCACTTCGCCTTCATTCTTGATCTGGTTCATCGCCTCGGTGGGATTGTCCGCACACCACACCTGCGCCAGTTCACGCGCGCCCTGCGAGCGCATGCCACCGCGCGGGAAGGCCAGATAGCGCACTTCGATGCCACGCGCATTGAGCTCCGGCACTTCCTGGTGCAGCTTGCGGCAATACGGGCAGGTGGTATCGGTGAAGACACTGATCACCGCCTTGACCTCACCCGCCGGGCGGAAGATGACCATATCATCTTCACTGACCTCGGCCAGCAGCTTGAGGCGCTCGCCATTGGCCTTCTGCTCGCTGAGATTGACCAGCCCCTTGTCGCCATCATTGCGGTACATCTCACCCACGATCAGATGCTTGCCGTCGATATCGGTAAAGAAGCTCTCGCCACTGGTCAGGCGCACCTCATAGAGGCCATCGATGGGGCTCGAGGCCAGCGATTCGACCGGCAGCGGCTGGCCATTGACGACGAGCTTGTCGCGCAGATCATCCAGCGCATCAGCCTGGGCCAATGGCGCCACAAGCGTCAGCATGGCGCCGGCGCTCAGGAGGCGGATCGCACGGGACAGGGCCTGCGGACGACGGAAAGACTTGCTCATCAAACACTCCTTGGCGTCCGCGCGCAGAGGGAAGGACACTCAGCCACGCGGATGATGTTCGGCATGCAGACGCTCCAGACGCGCCTGGGCCACATGGGTATAGATCTGGGTCGTGGAAAGATCACGATGTCCCAGCAACAGCTGCACGACACGCAGGTTGGCACCGTGATTGAGCAGGTGCGTGGCGAAGGCATGGCGCAGCGTATGCGGTGACAGAGGCTTGCTGATGGCCGCAGTCACGGCGTGACGCCGGATGCGATGCCAGAAGGTCTGTCGCGTCATGGCCTTGTCGTGTCGGCCGGGAAACAGTGCCGGACGCGTCTGGTCGGCCATCATCGCAGGTCGGCCAACGGACAGCCAGCGTGACAACCAGTCACAGGCCTCCTCGCCCAGCGGCACCAGCCGCTCACGATCGCCCTTGCCGGTGACACGCACGACGCCCTGGCGCAGATTGAGCGCATCGACACTCAGGTTGACCAGCTCGCTGATGCGCAGCCCCGCCCCATAGAGCACTTCGAGCATGGTGCGGTCACGCAGCCCGATGGGCGTGTCGAGATCCGGCGCCTCCAGCAGGCGCTCGACCTCTTCCTCATCCAGCGTGCCCGGCAGGCTGGGAATCACGCGTGGCAGGCGCACCTCATGCAGCGGGTCCGCCTCGATCATGCCTTCGGCCAGCGCCCAGCGATAGAAGCGCCGCAATGCCGACAGCAGACGCGCCGTGGAGCGCAGCGCATGCGACTCACGCCGCGAGTCACAGAAGGCCTGCACCTGCTGCGGTGCCACGCTCAGCAAGGACACCGTGTCAGCGCCCGTCTCCGCCTGATCGGCCAACCAGCGCCGCCAGGCCGTGAGATCACTGCGATAGGCGCCGAGCGTATTGTCACTGGCACCCCGCTCTAGCCACAACGTATCGAGAAAGGCCTCGACCAACGCATCGTCGTCCATCATTCCCGCTTCCCCGTCCTGAATGACGCGCCATCCGCGCTCGCCGTGGCCGTCATGTACAGCGGCACCTGGCCTGCGTGAGCCTCGATTCTACCGTGATGCCCTGACGATGAAATGAACCCGCTGCAAGTCACGCCGGATTTCCCTGGTGCACAAACACGAAGACCCCGCCATGCGATGCATGGCGGGGTCTTCATATGGCGGAGGAGCAAGTGGCAATTCACTCCCCCGCAGTACTGCCGAGTTCTGCAGTCAGGGAATGCGGAGCGCTTAGCCCAGCTTTTCCTTGATGCGTGCAGACTTGCCGCTACGCTCACGGAGGTAGTACAGCTTGGCCTGACGGACGTCACCACGACGCTTGACGTCGATAGCGGCAACCTGCGGGCTGTAAGTCTGGAAGGTACGCTCGACGCCCACACCGTGGGAGATCTTGCGGACGGTGAAGGCGGAGTTCAGACCGCGGTTACGCTTGCCGATCACCACGCCTTCGAAGGCCTGCAGACGCTCGCGAGTACCTTCGACGACCTTGACCTGGACGACGATGGTGTCGCCCGGTGCAAAGGCCGGGATTTCCTTGGCCATCTGCTCGTTTTCGATCGCCTGGATCAGTTTATTCTTGCTGCTCATCGCTAGCTCCAAATTCGTTAGCATCAATCCTGGGATTGATGTTCGTCATGACCCCGGCACCGCAAACGGCCTTGAACACGGGGATCGACCTTGTGTGTGACGCGCCACGGAACTCCCGCAAGATGACTCCGGGCCGTGCCGCACCTCCGCCACGGTGGCGGCCTTCTCCTGACAGCGAACCTTCGGTTCGCAGCGGTCAGGCCTTGCCTTTCCGGGCGTGCTGCGCGATGAACTCGTCGAGCAGCTTGCGCTCCTCACGAGTCAACGTGCGACTCTCCAGCAAATCCGGACGCCTGAGCCAGGTACGTCCCAGAGACTGCTGCAACCGCCAGCGCTTGATCAGGGCATGATTGCCACTGAGCAGAACATCCGGCACCCGCTTGCCGTCGATGACTTCAGGGCGGGTATAGTGCGGACAATCGAGCAGGCCATCGGTGAAGGAATCTTCCTCCGCACTGGCTTCATGCCCGAGTACGCCCGGCACCAGGCGTGCCACCGTATCGATCAGGACCATGGCCGGCAGTTCCCCGCCAGACAGGACGTAATCGCCGATCGACCACTCCTCGTCGATCTCCTCTTCCACCACGCGCTCATCAATGCCTTCATAGCGTCCGGCCACCACGATCAGACGCTCTTGCGTCGCCAGTTCGCGGGCACCGGCCTGATCCAGCTTGCGGCCTTGCGGGGAGAGATAGATCACACGAGCGTTGTCACCGCCAGCGGCGCGGGCGTCACGAATGGCGCCACGCAGGGTCTCGACCTTCATCAACATGCCGGGACCACCGCCGTAGGGACGATCATCGACCGTACGGTGCCTGTCGGTGGCGTAGTCGCGAGGATTCCAGAAATCGACCTCGAGCAGGCCCTTGTCGACCGCTCGGCCGGTCACGCCACTGGCGGTAATCGCCGTGAACATTTCCGGAAACAGGCTCACTACACCAATCCACACAGGCGTCAGCTCTCTGTGCTTAACATCAGAATTCGGGATCCCAGTCGACGCTCATGCGCCCAGTGGTGAGATCCACATCGCGAACCACCTGATCGGGAAGGTACGGCACAAGCCGTTCCTTCTCATCGATGCTGTCGTCGTTCGGCTTTATCACCAGAACGTCGTTGGCACCGGTTTCCATCAGGGTGCTCACTTTCCCGAGGCGCTGGCCATCCAGCGTTACCACCTCGAGACCTTCCAGTTGATGCCAGTAGTACTCACCGACTTCCAGCTGCGGCAGGTGCTGCTTGGGCAGGAGAATCTCCGCCCCGGCCAGCTCCTGTGCTGCTTCGCGACTGTCGATACCTTCGAGCTGTGCCACCAGGCCCTTGCCATGGCGACGTGCCTGAGCGAGGCGGGCGGGAATCTGCTTCCCGTCCAGCTTCAGCATCCAGCCAGCGTAATCGAAGATGCCGTCAATCGGACTGGTGTAGGAATACACCTTGAGCCAGCCTTTGACGCCATAGGGGCTGGTAAGCTTCCCCATTACCACGACATCATCGTCATGCGATGACGCTGCGGTCGGCTGCGGGTTGTTCGGTTGAGTAGGCATCCTGGAATCAAGCCTGCTGCTTGCCAGCTTCCTTGATCAGCTGAGCGACACGGTCAGAGACCTGTGCGCCCTGCTGCTGCCAGTGAGCGACGCGCTCGAGATCGACGCGCAGACGCTCTTCCTGGCCGCGAGCGACCGGGTTGAAGAAGCCGACGCGCTCGATGAAGCGGCCATCACGGGCTGTGCGGGAATCAGCCACAGCGAGGTGGTAGAAGGGACGCTTCTTGGCGCCACCACGTGCCAGACGAATGGTAACCATTGCGTAATCTGTCCTTCGTGTTGAAGTGAAAATCGTGCCACAGAACTCGTCTTCGCATGGAGGGTCCACACGAAGAGGCGACATTCTACGGAAATTGGCAAGCCTTGGAAACCTTTTTCCAAGGCCATACACACGCTCCGTGGCACGGGACGTGCCACGGAGCGCAATTCCTGGGGTCAGCGCCCATGTCTCATCAGCGCTGCATCGGGCATCGGGTCAGCAATCAGCGACGCGGGAAGCGTCCGCCGCCCATGCCGCCGGGGCCACCCATACCGCCCATGCCACCCATACCGCCGGGGCCGCCAGGACCACCGCCACCGCCCATCATGCCGGACATGCCACGCATCATCTTCTGCATGCCACCTTTCTTGCCGGCCTTCTTCATCATCTTGGCCATCTGCTTGTGCTGCTTGAGCAGACGATTGAGGTCCGGCACCTGGGTACCGGAGCCCATGCAGATGCGGCGCTTGCGCGACCCATTGATGAGGTCCGGGTTGCGGCGTTCCTTGGGCGTCATGGAGTTGATCATCGCCTCCAGCTTGCCCAGCTCCTTCTCGCTGGCCTGGCTCTGGGCGACTTCCGCCAGCTGACCCATGCCCGGCAGCTTGGACATCAGACTGCCCATGCCACCCATGTTCTTGAGCTGCTGCAGCTGGTCACGGAAGTCCTCGAGATCGAAGCCTTCGCCTTTCTTGACCTTGCTGGCCAGCTGCTCGGCCTTGCTCTTGTCGACGGTGCGCTCGGCTTCCTCGATCAGCGACAGCATGTCGCCCATGCCGAGGATGCGCGAGGCGATACGGTCCGGGTGGAAGGGCTCGAGGGCGTCGACCTTCTCCCCCATGCCCATGAACTTGATCGGCTTGCCGGTGATGTGACGTACGGACAGGGCCGCACCGCCACGCGCATCACCGTCGGCCTTGGTCAGCACGACACCGGTCAGCGGCAAGGCTTCGTGGAAGGCCTTGGCGGTGTTGGCGGCATCCTGACCAGTCATCGCATCGACGACGAACAGCGTCTCGTCGGGATTGACGCTGCGGTGCAGGGCGGCGATCTCGTCCATCATGTCGGCATCGACATGCAGGCGACCGGCGGTATCGACCAGCACCACGTCGTGGAACTGGATACGCGCGTGCTTCATCGCCGCTTCGGCGATGGCCACCGGCTGCTGGGAGGAGTCGGAGGGGAAGAAATCGACCCCGACTTCCTTGGCCAGTGTTTCCAGCTGATCGATGGCGGCCGGACGATAGACGTCGGCCGAGACCACCAGCACCTTCTTCTTCTCGCGCTCGCGCAGGTAGCGTGCCAGCTTGGCGACGGTGGTCGTCTTGCCCGCACCCTGCAGGCCTGCCATCAGAATGACGGCCGGACTGCCCTTGAGCGTCAGACCTTCATTGGCTTCGCCCATGATCGCTTCCAGCTCCTGCTGGACGATCTTGACGAACTGCTGGCCCGGCGACAGGCTCTTGGACACTTCCTGACCGACGGCACGTTCGCGCACTCGCTCGATGAAGGCCTTGACCACCGGCAGCGCGACATCGGCTTCAAGCAACGCCTTGCGCACTTCGCGCAGGGTGTCCTTGATGTTGTCTTCCGTCAGCTTGGCCTGGCCGGTAATCGACTTCAGCGTATGCGACAGGCGATCACTCAAACTTTGAAACATGGGCCTCTCCGGCTAGGGACGTCTGGGGTCCGCGCTGCGGGGACGAGGGCGTAAGCCACCTCGTGACCGGCGCACGGCATGACGCCCCAGCGCGTGAATGGTTATCCTGTCGCGCATTATACGCACAGGGCGGCCGTGTCTCCATGCATGCAAGACTTGCAAGTCGCCATCACTGGCGATGACATGCATGAAGGAAGCAGCGCCGACAATCGTCATGCAATGCGGAGTCTGTCGCCGCGCAGGCCTCATCGCCCGCGAGAGCACGCGACAGGACACCGCGAGTGGATGCAATCCCGGCGGCGCATTCGGTATAGTCTCTGCAGATAGACAGTGCCTCATGCGAGGCCTGATCTCCCGCTACCCTCCGGCACCTGGACAACAGCACATGCAGGCTCTGCCTTTTGCCTCTCTGGCCATCATCTTCTATCTCGGCGCCGGCCTCTGGCAGGGCCTTACCCTGACACGCCGCGTCCCGGCACGCACGCGTCTGGTGCGCAGTCTGGCGCTGATCGCCGTCGCCTGCCATGCCGTCATCGTCTGGGTCACGCTCAACCACGGTGGCGCGCTGCACCTCGGACTGTTCGAGAGCGCGTCGCTTGTCAGCTGGGCCATCTGCCTGCTGCTGGTCATCGCCAGCCTGTTCAAGCCGGTGATCGCCGGAGGCGCGGCGCTGTTCCCGGTCGCCGCCGCCTGCGTGCTCGGCGTGATGAACCTGCCGAGCGCCACCACCGAGAACCCGCTCTCCCCCGGTCTGGTCGCCCACATCTTCACCTCGGTGGCGGCATTGGCCTTCTCCAGCATCGCGGCCATGCAGGCCGGACTGCTGTCGCTGCAGCAGCACGCGCTCAAGAAGCGCCATACCCGCGGCATCGTCCAGGTGCTGCCGGCACTGACCAGCATGGAACGCGCGCTGTTCGAGCTGATCTGGGCCGGCATGATCCTGCTCAGCGTGTCGATCATCAGCGGCACCATCTATCTGGACAACATGTTCGCCCAGCATCTGGCTCACAAGACGGTGCTCAGCCTCGGTGCTTGGATCATCTTCGCCGTGCTGCTGTTCGGGCATCACGTGCTGGGCTGGCGCGGCCAGCGTGCCGCCCGCTGGACACTGGGCGGCTGCCTGGTACTGGCGCTGGCCTTCTTCGGCACCAAGTTCGTGCTGCAAGTGGTATTTTCCCACTAAGCCCTGCCACCCCGACAGAGATCGCTCGCTGCGCCTGATGCATTGCAGCGAGCGTGTCAGTATCATGCGCCTAAATCCGCCACCGAGGACCCTTCACTCTTGAGCGACGACACCCCGTTGGGGCTGCTGTTCGGCCTACTGGTCATCCTGATCATCCTGTCTGCCTTCTTCTCGAGCTCCGAGACCGGCATGATGTCGATCAACCGCTACCGTCTCAGTCACCGTGCCAAGGGCGGTGAGCGCGGCGCCAAGCGTGTTACCCGCCTGCTTTCCCGCCCGGACCGCCTGATCGGCGTCATCCTGATCGGCAACAACTTCGTCAACAACCTGGCTGCCTCGCTGGCGACCATCATCGCGATCCATTACTTCGGTGATGTCTCGGGCCCGGCCGTCTCGACCGCCGTGCTGACCATCGTGGTGCTGATCTTTGCCGAAGTGACGCCCAAGACCATGGCCGCCGTGAACCCGGAGCGCATCGCCTATCCGGCCTCGCTGGTGCTGGAACCGTTGCTCAAGCTGCTCTACCCGCTGGTCTGGCTGGTCAACGGCATCTCCAATGGCCTGCTGCGCCTGTTCGGCGTACGCGATGTCAGCGGCGGCGCCGACAGCCTGACCCGCGACGAGCTGCGCACCGTGGTCCACGAAGCCGGCAGCATGATCCCGCGTCGCCACCAGGGCATGCTGCTGTCGATTCTCGATCTCGAGAACGTCACCGTCGATGACATCATGGTGCCGCGCCAGGAGATCTTCGGCATCGACCTGGACGATGACCTCGACATCATCCTCAGCCATATCCGCGCAAGTCAGCACACGCGGGTACCGGTCTACAAGGGCGACATCAACAACATCATCGGCATCCTGCACCTGCGCAACGCGGCGCGTTTCCTGTCGCTGGACGAGGTCACCAAGGCCTCCATCATCCAGGAAGCCCGCGAGCCCTACTTCATCCCGGAATCCACGCCGCTGCATACCCAGTTGCTCAACTTCCAGAAGCAGAAGCGCCGCATCGGCATCGTGGTCGACGAGTATGGCGATGTGCAGGGGCTGGCGACGCTGGAGGACATCCTCGAGGAGATCGTCGGCGAGTTCACTACCGATGTCGCCGGTACGCATCAGGAGATCCACCCGCAGGACAACGGCAGCTACGTGATCGAAGGCACCGCCAACATCCGCGAGATCAACAAGGCCATCGGCTGGCAGCTGCCGACTGACGGTCCCAAGACGCTCAACGGCCTGATTCTGGAACATCTGGAATCCTTCCCAGATGCCCCGGCCAGTCTCGCCATCGGCACCACGCGCATCGAGATCCAGCAGGTGAAGGACAACCAGATCACCTCGGCACGCTGCTGGCAGGCGGCTCGCACCACGCGCAGCTGACGCCCTCCCGCATTGTCACGCAGCACGGCACTCTCGACGACAGGCCCGCCAATTGGCGGGCCTGTCGCGTCTGGGGCACGCCAACTCGCCCAGGTGCTCATTTGCAGGTGCTCATTTGCAGGTGCTCATTTGCAGGAGCTCAGACACAGCTGCTCAGGTGCAAGAACCAGCTGCAATACGGTGTTGCAGACCACGACACGCAAGCGGCCCGAACCCACGCTATGCTGTGCGCGTTCGCGCTGCCCGCCAGCGCCAGACGTCACGGACCTGCGCCAGAGCAGGCTGACTCACCGCTCCCCCTGCAATGCCCCACAACCTTCGAATGGCCCTCATGACTTCAGCTTCCGCCCCAACGGCGACCCCCGCCCTGCATCGACAACCTCACTTCACCGTGCTGCTGGCCCTGATGGTGGCCCTTGCCCCGCTATCGATGGATGCCTTCCTGCCCGCGATCCCCGCCATGGCCGCGGAATTCGGTGTCGATCACTCCCGCCTCGGCCTGACCATCACCTTCTTCCTGGCCGGCTACGCCTTCGGTCAGCTGAGTGGTGGCCCGCTGTCGGACAGCCTGGGCCGTCGCCCGATCGCGCTGGGCGGCATCGTGCTGTTCTTGATCGCGAGTCTCGGCTGCGCCATGACGCATAGCCTGGAATGGCTGATGGTCTTCCGTGTCCTGCAGGGAATCGCGACCGGCATGACCGGCGGCGTCTCTCGCACCGTGGTGCGCGATGTCGCGACCGGCAAGGACGCCGCGCGCCTGATGACCAACGTCATGATGGTGCTGATGGCAGCCCCGCTGGTCGCCCCCAGCCTCGGCGCTCTCATCCTGGCGCTGAGCACCTGGCAGATGGTCTTCATCGGCCTGGCCGTCTATGGCGTGATCGCCGGAGTCGCCATTCGCCAGTGGCTGCCGGAGACCCTGCCTGCCAGCGAGCGTTCACCGCTCAGCCTGCGCGGCGCATTGGCCAGCTATCGCACGGTACTGACCACGCGCGGCGTCCCCGGGCACCTGATGCTGCTGCTGTGCGGACCCGGCATCATGTTCACCTTCCTGACCAACGCGAGCTATCTCTATCAGGGCGTGCTGGGGCTGAACTCCGGTGAGTTCGCGCTGGCCTTCGGCGCCAATGTCGGCGCGATGCTGATCGGCAACCGTCTCAACCACTTCGGCCTCAAGCATCTGCGCACGCGCAAGCTGGTTCAGGTAGCGCTGTGCATGCAGGGGATCGGCATCACCTGGCTGATCTCGCTGGTCATCACCGACAACGTCCAGGTCGCCACCCTGATTCCGGGCATCCTGTTCGTGCTGGGCGCCGGCGGCATGATCACGCCCAACGTGATGGCCGACTACCAGTCGCTGTTCGCACGTGGCCATGGTGCCGCCAATGCCATCTCCGGCACGGTGCTGTATCTCGGCGGCGGCCTCTATGGCGCCCTGGCCAGCCTGTGGCTGAGCGGCGATGACATGCTGGCGGTGCCGCTGGTCATGCTGGGCGCCTGGGCCATCGGTGGCTTCGGCTTCTGGGTCACGCGCCACACCGCTCCCTCCGAGCAGTCCAGCGACTGACGCGACGCCGCGCTCGACGCCAGCAGCCATCCGCTGGTCGCCAGAACGAGAAATGCCGCCCCTGCCTGACGATCGTGTCGGCATGGGCGGCATTTTCATGCAGCACTGATAAAAGTGAGCGGCTAGCGGGAGCGCGCCAGGCGTGTCGCCTTGCGATGCAGATCACGCACCGCCTCTTCGAGCTCCACCGCCTTGGTGCCGACAGGGTCGAAGGTACGCCCGACACACAGCTCTACCCGCCCGCGCAGGCGCCGCGGAAACTTGGCGAAGGCAGGCCCGCCGCCGTGGGAGAACCAGGAGCCCCACAGACCGCCCAGCGCCATCGGAATCACCGGCACCGGATCACGCGCCAGAATCAACTCCAGCCCGCGCCGGAAGCGACCGACCTCACCGTCACGCGTCAGCTTGCCCTCGGGGAAGATCATCACGACTTCTCCCTCGCGCAGCGCCTTGCCGACTTCCTCCAGCGAGCGGCGCACCCCTGCCGGGTCCTTGCGTGAGGAATCCACCGGAATCGCCCCGGCGATGCGGAAGAACCACTTCAGCCACGGCGAGTGATAGATCTCGGCATCCATCAGGAAACGCAGCGGGCGCGGACTGGCCCCGCCCAGAATCAGCGCATCCATGAAGCTGACGTGATTGCACACCACCAGCGCCGCCCCTTCCGCCGGTATCCGCCAGCGCCCCTTGAGGTGCAGGCGATACATCAGGTGGATGAGGATGAAGATATTGAGGCGCAGGAAGGGCCGCGGGTCACGCAGCATGCAGACCACCGCGATCAGCCCGCTGATCAGGGACAGCAGCAGCAGGAAGTCCGGGATATCGCGCCCCATCACGCCCAGCACCAGAATGCCGGCACCGGCTGACAGCACCATCAGCAGGGCATTGAGCACGTTGTTGGCCGCGATCATGCGCGCGCGGTGATCTTCAGGACTGCGGATCTGCAGCAGGGTGTAAAGCGGCACGATATAGAGGCCGCCACCGAAGCCGATGACACCGAGATCCAGCCACATGCGCCAGAAACCGGCGATGCCCAGCAGCTCGATCAGCGGTGTGGCCATCTGTGCCTCGGCCAGTGCCGGGCGCAGGGCAAGATCCAGCCCGCCAGCGAAGATGATCAGCGCGCCGAAGGGCACCAGTCCCGTCTCGAGACGCCCGCGCGAGACACGCTCACAGGCCAGCGACCCCAGCCCGATACCGATGGCAAAGGCCGCCAGCAAGGCAGAGGTCGCCCCTTCAGCCCCATGCACGATATCGCGCGCATAGGCCGGCAACTGCGTCAGATAGCTGGCGCCGAGGAACCAGAAGGCACTGATGCCCAGCAGCGCCCAGCGTAGCCGGCGATTGCTCAGCCCTTCACGCATCACCGCGATGCTGCCGGAGAGCGGACGCCACGGTACGGGGCCGGGCGAAGCGGAGGGTGCCGGCGGAATCTTGCCGGCCGCCATCGCGCCCAGCAGGGACAGCGAGACCAGCGACGCGGAGAGCGCCCAGCGTGCCAGCTCGCCGCCCAGTGCCATCAAGGCCGCGGCGGCAAGGGTACCGATCAGGATGGCGAGGAAGGTGCCCAGCTCGACCCAGGCATTGCCGCTGACCAGCTCATCCGGCTTGAGGTGCTGGGGCAGGATGGCGTACTTGACCGGGCCGAAGAGCGCCGACTGGGTGCCCATCATGAACAACAGCGCCAGCAGCAACTCCCAGGCCTCGAAGATCAAGGCGCCGGCCGCCACGCTCATGGTGGCCAGCTCCAGCCACTTGAGCCGCACGATCAGGCGCTGCTTGTCGAGGCGGTCAGCCAACAGACCGCCCCAGGCGGAGAACAGCAGAAAAGGCAGGATGAACAGACCGGCCGCCAGGTTGTTGACGATGCCGGTGTCCCAGCCCCGCTGCTCGATGACCACGAAGGTCATCAGCAGCAGCAAGGCGTTCTTGAACAGATTGTCATTGAAGGCCCCGAGGGCCTGGGTCCAGAAGAAGGGCGCAAAACGGGGTCGCCGGAGCAGTTCTCGACTCATTTGCCAGCTTCCGTGGCATCCCCCGCACACGCAGCCTCGCTGCGTACCTTGAGCCCCGCCAACATGGTGTCCAGCAACTGATCGAGCAGCTCCGTCACTTCCAGTGGCTGCCCCTGCCAGAGTCCCAGACGCTCGTTCATGCCCAGCTGCACCAGACCGTGCACGCTACCCCACAGCGTGCGCGCCATGCGCTTGGCCTCGACGGACTCGACGCGTGGGGCGTACTCGACCAGGGCCCCCTCCACACGCTCGAACAGCCCTTCGATCATCGCGTTCTGACGCTGGTCCAGCTCCCCTTCCTGGGCGAGCGGGAAGTCGAACAGCAGCTGCCAGCGGTAAGGGTCGCGCTGGGCGAAGCCCCAGTAGGCGCGCGCCAGTGCCTTGAGGCGCTCCGAAGGACTCGGCGTCTCCTGTCCGGCTATCGCATCGCGCAGCCTGTCCAGCGTCGCCAGATTGACGTGCTGGAGCAGGTTGCCGAAGCTGCCATAAAGCTTGAGCAGGGTGCTGGGCGCACAACCGACTTCGCGAGCCAGGTTGCGCAGAGACAGGGCGTGAACGGGCTGCTCTTTGAGCCATTCATCGCAGGTCTCCATTACCCGCGCATGCAGCGCTTCCGGTGCATGCTGACGTGGACGGGCCATCGAATTCCTCTGATGCTTGAGATGCGTTACCGCGTAGCGAATCTGACGCGGTGTGTGTTCGGACAGCACGGGTGGGCAAAGGGTTGCGACGCCTAGCGGGCATCTCTTGGAGCACCCCGTATCGGTCATTGAATCGAACAGTGTTTCCGTCCAGCATATCGAGACTGAGCACAAACGCAAGCACCACCAAGGTGTGGCATGCTGGCATTCGTGGCGTGCAGCGCGATCCACACCCCATCTCAGGCAGCAGCTGCCGCTGCATGTTCCCTTCGCCTCATCGCCTCAAAGGATTCTCGTGGCCGGTCGTCTGTATATCCCCCCCTACCCCGCTGACCTGCCCCCCGACGAACTGTTCGGGTCGCTGGCGACTCCCGCGCTCGAACGCCAGTTGCGCAGCGAACTGCTGGTCAGCGCCAATCGCGCCCCGCGCATGCCCGCCTCGATGCTGCGCCTGGAAGGCCCCCGCCTGCGCCTGGTGCCGGCACTCTGGGGCCTGACTCCCAGCTGGCTGGAGATCATGGACCACGCCCCGCACGTGGCGCGGGCAGAGTCGCTGGAAACGCGACGCATGTTCCGCGAGTCGTTCATCAGCCAGCGGGCACTGATCCCCGTCGGCGGTGTCTATGTGTGGAAGGAACAACCGCGCATGAAGCAGCCGTTTCTGGTCACGCACCCGACCCGCGCCCCGCTGTTGCTGGCCGCCCTGTGGACGCGCCACTTCAGCGCCCCCCTGATGGAGGGGCTGCCCCCCGAGGGGCGCGACAGCTTCGCGCTGATCAGTGTCGAGTGTGCCGGGGTCACATCACGTTTGACCGATCGCATGCCCGCCGTGATCGCGCCGCATCAGGTACGCGACTGGCTGAATGCCGAGACGCCGCTGGAGACGGTACGCAGCATGCTGACGCCGAACGCCAGCCTGGCCGCCTTCCCGGTCGCACGCCTCGTCAACGACCCCGAGCATCAGGAGTGGAGCGTCGCCCACCCCACCGGCCCGATGCTGACCTGAATCCGCCTGCGCCAACGGCACGTATCGAGGATGGCGGCACTGCATCGCTCTACCGCCTCGCGCGCATGTTCGCCCAATGAGAACCATCACCGAGTCAGCGCCACCTGCCCGAGCAGCGGTGGCATGAATCAGGAGAGAAGATGTCACTGCCTTCAGGATTTCGCCCTCTTGCACTGAGCACGGCCATTGCCGCCATTGTCATGAGTGGTCTGGCGCCGGCCATCAGCCATGCCGATACCCGCCCGACTTCCGCGCCCGCGTCGTCCCTCGCGCCGGCCGCCAATTCCGCCTCAAGCACGGCGCCCGCCAGGGCCGAGCAGGCCAGTCCCGTCATCAAGAGCGAGAACGACCAGCGACTCTATCGCAGCCTGACCCTCGACAACGGCCTCAAGGTCCTGCTGGTCAGTGATGCCAAGGCCGACAAGGCCGCCGCCGCCGTCGATGTCGAAGTCGGCAGCGCCCAGGACCCCGACGATTTCCCGGGGCTGGCACACTTCCTGGAGCACATGCTGTTCCTCGGCACCGATCGCTATCCGAAGCCGGATGCCTACCAGGACTTCATCACCAAGCATGGCGGCCAGCACAACGCCTTCACCGCCAGCCAGGACACCAACTACTTCTTCGACATCGACCCGGATGCCTTCGATGAGGCACTGCCGCGCTTTGCACGCTTCTTCGTCGCCCCGCAGTTCAATGCCGACTACGTGGATCGCGAGCGCCATGCGGTCAATTCCGAGTATCAGGCACGCCTGCAGGACGATGGCCGGCGCATCTACGAGGCTGTCGAGGCGGCCCTCAACCCGGAACACCCCTTCAACCGCTTCAGTGTCGGCAGCCTCGAGACCCTCAAGGACACCGAGGCCGGCAGCCTGCGCCAGCGTCTGGTCGACTTCTATCAGGCCCACTACGGCGCCAACGTGATGCGCCTGTCACTGGTCGGGCCGCAGTCATTGGAAACGCTCGAACAGCTGGCCCGTGACAACTTCAGTGATGTGCCCGACCGCGGGCTGTCGCGCCCCGAGATCACCACGCCCCTGGCCAGCGGTGACGAGCTGCCGGCACGCCTTGAGGTCAAGGCGCTCAAGCAGGAGCGCAAGCTGTCGTTCATGTTCCCCATCGACGACCCGATTGCCCACTACCGCTCACAGCCGGTCAGCTACCTGGCCAACCTGATCGGTCATGAGGGCGAAGGCAGTCTGCTGGCGGTGCTAAAGGACAAGGGCTGGGCAGATGGCCTCTCGGCCGGCGGTGGCCTCAGTGATGGCGAGCATGCCCTGCTCAGCGTCGACATCAGCCTGACCCCGGAGGGCGCGCAGCATCAGGCGGAGATCCGTGCCGCGCTGTTCGACTATCTGGCGCTGATCCGCGCTGAGGGCATCAACGACTGGCGCTATACCGAACAGGCACAGCTGGGCGAGCAGAGCTTCCGCTTCCAGCAGCGCAGCTCGCCGGTCAATCTGGCCAGCAATCTGGCGATGATGATGACGCGCTATCCGATCGAGGACGTGCTGGCGGCGCCCTACCTGATGCAGGACTTCGACCCTGACCTGATCAAGGACACCCTCGCTCGTCTGACACCCGACAACCTGCTGGAGGTCTACTCCGGCCCGCAGGTGGAGGGGGATCAACAGGGCGAGTGGTTCAAGGCGCCCTACACCCTGACGCGCCTGACGGCGGATGCCACTGCTCAACCAGCCGGCGGCGACACCCTGGCCAGCCAGCTGGCGCTGCCCAGTCCCAACCCCTATCTGGCCAAGGACTTCCGCGTACTCGACCTGGCCGACGCCAAGCCGAGCCAGTTGATCGATGAGCCCGGTGCCGAGCTCTGGTATCAGGGCGATGCAAGCTTCGGCGTGCCGAAGGCCGAATGGCGCTTCGGTCTGCTCAATCCCGACGTCAGTCGCTCGGTGGATGATCAGGCCATGAGTCAGGTGCTGGCGGCGTGGCTGAATGACAGCCTCAACGCGCGTCTGTATCCGGCGCGTCTGGCCGGGCAGGATGCGCTGGTCTATGCCCATGGGCGTGGCATCACCCTGCAGTTCAGTGGCTGGCGTGATGGTCAGCAGCCGGAAATGCGTGAAGTGCTCGACCAGCTGGTGAATGGCGAGATGGCCCCCGCCACGCTGGAGCGCATCACTCAACGCCTGCGTCGCAGCCTGCAGAATCGCGTTCAGGCACCGCTCTACACGCGCCTGGGTCGCAGCCTCAGTGAAACGCTGGTCGGCCTGCCGAGCACCGCCGAGCAACAACTGGCGGCCCTGGACAAGATCGACGCCCAGTCACTGGACAGCTTCCGCAAGCGCTTCCTTGCCAAGCTGCACGTGCAGGCGATGGTGACCGGCAACCTGACCGCCGACCAGGCCCGCGAGACCGGCCAGCTGGTGATCAACGGGCTTGCGCCGCGCATCACGCGCGAGGCGGTGCCAGACCTGGAAGTGCGTCAGGTCACCCAGCACACGGTACTGCGCCCGGACAGCACACGCGGCGATTCCGGTGCCCTGCGCTACCTGCAGGGCAAGGACCGTACGCTGCAGTCCCAGGCCCGCATCGCGGTGCTGGGTCAGCTGCTCGAAGCGCCCTTCTACAGCCAGCTGCGCACCGAGGAGCAACTCGGCTATATCGTCTCCGCACGCTATTCGCCCATGCTCGATGCGCCGGGGCTGAGCCTGCTGGTGCAGTCGCCGTCCAAGGACAGCAAGACGCTGTTCTCGCGCATGGATGCCTTCCTCACCCGCTTCGACAACCGCTTACAGTCACTGGATGAGGCGGCGCTTGCCAGCTACCGCGACGCCGTCGTCGACAGCCTGACCCAGAAGCCCCGCAAGCTGTCCGAGCTGGCAGCGCGCAACTGGAGCGAGCTGAGCTTCGGCTGGACAGGCTTTGACCGCCGCCAGCAACTGGTCGCGACCGTCGAGCAGGTCAGCGCGCAGGATATCCGCGCCATCTGGCAGCAGCTCAATGACTCCAGCGCGCTGGAACTGGCCTTCGACCCCGGCACGCCCAGCGACTTCGACCAGCGCCTCACGAAACTGGACCTGCCGCCGCTGCCCGAGGCGCCGCGCGCCGAGACAGGCGCGACCCTGGCGGCACCCTCTGCCGAAGCCAGCGGCAATGCTCAGCATTGAGTCTCGCCGGCCCGCTAGCGGCTTGGCGGGCAAACAAGGCGCCGGCCCTCACCGGACGGGCGCCTGAAACGACAAGACCCCGACGAGGTGCAGTTCAATAACCGCGTCGGGGTCTTGTTCATTCATGCCTTGCCGGCAAGCACAGCGGGCCGGCTAGCCCGTCATCAGCCGAAGGCCTGCGGCGGCATGATGCCTTCCACGTACATCGCCAGTTCTTCGAGAATCTGCACGCGGTCCGGGTCCTGTTCGCTCTGGGCCAGCCGCTGGATCTCGCTGACGAAGCCCTTCACGGTCAGGCTCGCGACCTGCTCATCGTTCATGCGCTCCCAGCGCCACTGCTCCCAGCGTTCGCGCTCGGCGGAATTGAGCGTGTAGCCGTAGCTGCGCGCACGATAGCGGAACAGCATCTCCTCGAGTCGGCCATCCTGGAAGGCGAACGGCGTATCGTCGAGCGCCTCGGGATGGGTGGCCCGTACCCGCTCCATCTCCTTGCGGTCCGCAGGCGAGAAGAAGCCACCGGAATAGAGCATCAAGTCCGGATCAGCCGGGCCGGCCGGCGGCGCCTCGGCGAATACCTGCGCCACCTTCACGCCGACACCGGCGTTGTCCTTCAGCCACTTCCAGTGCACGCGACACTGGGCGGGGTCGATCTTGAAGCGCGCGGCGATCTCGCCGTACTCGCCCTCATGCGGCCCGGATACATCCTTGAGCGCATTGGCCGGCAGCAGCACCGGGCTCTTGTTGAGATGGATGACCTTGAGCGGAATCCGCTCCTCGCCTTCCGCGAGGTCATCGGCACTGGCGAAGACACGGGCACGAATCTCTTCCGGTGACAGCTCCATCAACGGCGCCGGGTCGACCGAGAGGTCATAGACGATCACGCCATTGGCATTCGAAGGATGCTCCGCCAACGGCACCACCAGCGCGCCACAGGCCCGCGAGGCCGGATAGCGACGCGAGATGTGCAGCATCGGCTTGCGTGCGCCGATATCCAGCAGGCTGGCGACATGGCGCTTGTTGCGTAGCTTGAGCAGATAATCGAACAGCCGCGCATTGCGCGACTTGAGCAGACGTGCCAGCGCGATGGTGGCGCGCACGTCCACCAGCGCGTCATGCGCGCCGGCGTGCTCGATGCCATTGGCCGCCGTCAGATGCTCCAGACGGAAGCTGGGCGCACCATCTTCTCGTTTGGGCCATTCGATGCCCTCCGGGCGCAGGGCATGGAAGGCGCGCACGACATCGATCAGGTCCCAACGCGAATTGCCGTTCTGCCACTCACGTCCGTAGGGATCGAGGAAGTTGCGGTAGAACAGATGACGGCTGACTTCATCATCGAAGCGCAGGCTGTTGTAGCCCAGCGTGCAGGTCCCCGGCACGCTCATCTCGTCATTGATGCGCCCGGCGAACTCGGCCTCGGGAATGCCGCGACGTTCGGCCTGCTGCGGGGTGATGCCGGTGATCAGACACGCCATCGGCTGGGGCAGGAAGTCATCGGCCGGCTTGCAATAGAGGGTCAGCGGCTCGCCGATCTCATTGAAGTCAGCATCGGTACGGATGGCCGCGAACTGCGAAGGACGGTCACGGCGCGGGTCGGCGCCGAAGGTCTCGTAGTCGTGCCACAGGAAGGTGGGCTCTGCCACAGGATGTCTCCACGCGGGCGGTCGAAAAATGAACGTGCCAGAGCACCGTCTCCAGCGAGGCTGGCACGGTGCTCTGGCAGGCAATGGGCATGGGCTGGGTCGGGACGTCGCAGGCGGTGCCCGCTCGGCAACGCCTCAGGTAGCAAGCACCCGACGCCCCGCGAACTCAGGCCTCGCCGGGGCGCGGCAGAGTGACGTTGAGTTCCAGCACCGAGCAGTCGTCTTCGCGGTCCAGCGAGATGTTGATGGCATCCTGGTCGACCTGCACATACTTGCGAATCACCTCGAGCAGCTCACGCTCCAGCATCGGCATGTAATCCGGCTGGTCACGCTGGCTACGCTGGTGCGCGACGATGATCTGCAGCCGCTCCTTGGCGACATTGGCGGTCTTCTTGCGCTCTCGCTTCAGAAAATCCAGTAATTTCACTTGCGCCCCCCTCCAAACATTCTGGCCAGCAGGCCGCGCTTCTCGACTTCATGGAAACGCAGCTGCACTTCCTCGCCCAACAGGCGGGACACGCAATCCACGTACGCCTGGCCGGCATCGCTCTTCTGGTCATGCGTGACCGGCACACCCTGGTTGGACGCGCGCAGCACGGCGTCGGATTCCGGAATCAGGCCGATCAGCGGGATCGACAGGATTTCCTGGATATCGGTCAGGTTGAGCATGTCACCGCCGGTGACGCGCGCCGGATGGTAACGGGTGATCAGTAGGTGTTCACGCACCGGGGTGTCGCCATTCTCGGCGCGACGCGTCTTGGAAGACAGCAGGCCGATGATGCGGTCGGAGTCACGTACCGAGCTGACTTCCGGATTGGTCACCACCACGGCCTCGTCAGCGAAGTACATCGCCAGCTGGGCACCGCGCTCGATACCGGCCGGCGAGTCACAGATGACGTAATCGAACTCCTCGCGCAGCGCGTCGAGCACCTTCTCGACGCCTTCCAGCGTCAGCGCGTCCTTGTCACGGGTCTGGGAGGCCGGAAGGATGTGCAGGTTGTCGATGCGCTTGTCGCGGATCAGGGCCTGCTTGAGATTGGCTTCGCCCTGGATGACGTTGACCAGGTCATAGACCACACGGCGCTCGCAGCCCATGATCAGGTCCAGGTTACGCAGGCCCACATCGAAATCGATCACTACGGTCTTGTTGCCGCGCAAAGCCAGTCCGGTGGCAATGGCGGCGGCGCTGGTCGTCTTGCCGACTCCGCCCTTGCCTGACGTCACTACGATAATCTTGGCCAAAGGTATCTTCCTTGCTGAGAGTCCCTCGCCGAGCGAGGATCACCTGTAAATATTGGATATCGTTCAGAACACAGTGCTGGGGTCAGCCGAGTCGTGCGATACAGAGTTGGTCGTGTTCAAGCACGACTTCGACATTGGCACCCAGCAGGCGATTGTCGATGTCATCGAGTCGCTTGTAGGTTCCGGCCACCGAGAGCAGCTCGGCGTGCAGTTCCTTGCAATAGATGCTGGCGTTGCGATCGCCATGGATACCCGCCAGCGCGCGGCCACGCAGAGCGCCATAGATGTGCACACTGCCGGCGGCCAGGATCTCGGCGCCGGCATTCACCGCGCCGATGATGACCAGATCGCCCTCCGGTGCGCTGACCTGCTGGCCCGAGCGCACCGTGCCGCGATACACCTTGCTGGCGTGGGCTGGCTCCGCTTTTTCAGCCGCGCTGTCCGCGACCATCTCGGCAGGCTCGGCGACCGGTTCAGCGGCCACCGGCGGCACGGACTCGAGGGAGCGCCCGCGATTCTCCTGCGGCGGGAACCACCCCAGCCCCAACGCCCAGGCGGACTGACGCACCGGGTCTCCACCGCCACGCACCGCGACCGGCAGCAGCTTGTGCCCTCGGCAGACGGCACAGATGCGCTCCAGCGCCAGATGCGGCTCGTCGAGCTTCTCGACGCTCAGCACCACCGGCGTATGTTGAAAGAAGGCCGGCGACTGGCTGAGCTTGCTGGCCAGCTGAGCACGGATCTGCTCCGGATCACCGCTGACCAGCTCCATGACCGTCATCGGCAGCATGCCGCCCTTGAAGGTGAAGGCCTGAGGGGCCCTGTCCGTACTGAGACTCATGACCTGACTCCGGTTGCGTAAGGAGTGTCGAAGCCCTCCGACACTCTTGATGATGCACGTGCTGTTCACGGCATCCTCAAGGCGACCCTCGAATGGAAAGGCCACCTGAATAACATAGCTCGCCGTCGCACACGGCACAGCGACTGCTTGATAGGCGCCGAGCATGAATGACAGACACTGAATGGCATAGCGGTAACGTACAAAACTATGTGAGCGAACACAGTGCTGCAACTGATGATACGGCCAGCAGCAGGCACTGTCAGGTGTCGCGAGCCTACGACGTGGCTCCCTTGCCGACCTGCCACCCGCCGCCGGTCGCCCTGCACGCCGCCGCGCGCGTGCAATAAGGCACATCGATCGACATGCGATACCACACAACGGGGGGCTGTGACTGGTAAGATAGCGGGGTGACGAAATTCATGCGCCGTCACTCCGCCCACTCCGTCGTGCCCACCCGATTGCACCCGCCGAGTGTGCGGCCAATTGTTGCGCCCCTCTATTTTTTGCCTGGATAACCGCTCTCTCATGACCGGACTGCTCTCCCGCCTCACTGGCCGCCTGTTCACTCCTCGCTGGCAACACGCCAACCCTGCCATTCGCTCCGCTGCCACTGACCAGCTTGATCCGGAGATTCCAGACCAGCGCAAGATCCTGGAGACCCTGATTCTCGAAGATGACGCCCTGGAAGTGCGCCATGCCGCCCTGACGCGCATGCAATCTCCCGAGCGCCTGCTGCCGCTGCTCGACCGCGCCGATGGCCTGGTACGCGAGCGCCTGATCGAACTGTTGAGCGGCGGCCAGGATGCGCCCTCACTGTTGAGCCGTGAACAGCTGGTCGAGCGCCTGGACGATAGCGAACTGCTGTCCGCCGTGGCGTCCCGCGGCGACAACCAGCAACTGCGTCTGACCGCACTGAGTCGTCTGGAAGATGAAGAGGCGCTGATCCACCAGGCCTGCCACAACACCATCGCCGCCGTGCGCCATGCTGCCGCCGCCCGCATCACCAGCCAGGCCGGCCTCGAGCGTCTGGTGCGCGATGCCAAGCGGGACCGCCACGTGCAGCGTCAGGCGCGCGACACTCTCGCCCAGCGCCGCGCCGATGCTCAGCAGGCCGACGCGCTGGCCGCCAGCCGCGACAACCTGCTGCGCCAGATGGAGAAGCTGCCGCGTCAGGCGTGGGAAGACAGCGTGCCCTCGCGTTACCGCTCGCTGCTGCGCGAGTGGGAGCGTCTGCCGGCCGCGGACTACGAGATTCAACAGCGCTTCGAAGAGGCGCGCCAGCAGGCGCACAAGGTCATCAGCGACCATGAGGCCCGCGAGGAAGCCATTCGCGCCCATGAGCGCCTGAGCGCCAACCTCAATACGCACCTGGAAGAGATCCTCAGCGCCGTGGATCAGGCGCGGGAAGACCTCTACAGCCGCGACTGCGTCAATGACCACGACTTCGCCAGCCTGCAGGCCCAGCGCCGTCTGCAGGGAGAACGCTGGAGCGAGTTGACCGACCAGTTCTCGGCCCCGGCCGAACTGCTCGAACGTCAGCAGCGCCTGCAACAGCAGCTTCAGGATGCCCTCGATGCCTGGCATCGCCATCAGCTGTGCCAGGGCGAGCTGGATGCCGCGCTGGTCGACAATGACATCGACCAGCTGCGTCGTCTGGAAAGCGAAGTGGCCTGGCCTGCGGGTCTGCCGCAGACTGCCAGCCTGAATGCGGTGCGTCAGGCGATCAGCGCGGCGCAGCCGGAAGAGCCGGAAGAGGCAGCGCAGGAGCAGGACGCGCTCGATGGCAGCCCTGCACAAGACGCCGAGTCAGCCGACGCCTCCCGCGAGAGCGACGGCGCTGCGCGCAAGGCGAGCCTGGATCTGGACGCACTGGATGCCGAACTGGCACGCCTGGAAGCGGATCTCGATGCCGGCAAGCTCAAGCCGGCCAGCCGTCTGCATCGTTCACTGCGCGATCGCACCGAAGGCCAGCTCGACAATGCCCGCCAGACACGCCTGCGCCAGCTGGGCGCGCGTGTCGCGGAACTCCGTGACTGGCAGAACTTCGTCGCGGCGCCCAAGCGCGAGCAGCTGCTCGAGGCCATCACCACCCTGAGCGAGCGTGATGACATCAGCGATGAGCAGCGCGACCGCCAGCATCAGCAGCTGATTCAACAATGGCGCGAGCTGGGTGATGCGGCCGCCAGCCGCGATGCCAGCCAGGCCTTCCGCACCGCCTCTGACGCCATCAAGCTGCGCCTGCGGGATTACCGCGAATCGCGCAAGCAGCTGCGTGAACACAATCTGGCCATGCGCGAAGCGCTCTGCGAGCAGCTCGAATCGCTCAACGGCCACGCCATGGATGATGCCGACCCCGACTCCCTGCGCCAGATCCGTGATCGCGCCCGTGAGGAATGGCGTCGCCACACGCCGGTGCCCGCGGGCCCCGGTCGCCAGCTGTCGCATCGATTCGGTGAGGCACTGACGGCACTGCAGGGGCTGATCGACAGCCGCGCGGGCCAGATCGCCGCCGCCAAGCAGGCACTGGTCGATGCCGTCGAGGCGCTGGCCAATGAGGACTCACCGGCACGTGCCCGCGCCGAACAGGCCAAGGCACTGCAGAGTCGCTGGCGCGAGATGGGCCGCGCGCCCAAGGGCGAAGAGCAACGCCTGTGGGCCGCCTTCCGCGCGGCGTGCGACCGCATCTTCGCCGCGCGCGACCAGGACCGCGAAGACCGCGACAGCCGCGAGCAGGCACGTCTGGATCAGTGGCAGGCGCTGATCGAGCGCCTCGACAGCTGGGAGCCGGAGACGCTGGAAGACGCCGCCCTGCTCGATGACGCCCTGAAGGAAGCCGACACCCTCGGCCCGCTGCCGCGCGGCAAGCGGGGTGACGGCATGCGTCGTCGCTGGACCGGCATTCTCAAGCGTCGTGAGCAGCGTCTGGATGAACTGCACGCCCTGCAACTGCGCGAGGAATGGCAGCAATGGCGTGATCTGCTCGAACAGCACGCCGTGGCGGATGCCAGCGCTCGCAACGGCGACGTGCAGGATGTCGAGCTGCCGAACACCTCGGCCTTCGACGACAACAGCCGTCAGGCCAATGCGGCGCGCAACCAGATGCGCCAGGCCCTGCCGAGCAACTGCAGCGCCGCCAATGAGCGCCTGGCCGAGCTGCGTGTCCACCTGGCCATTCTGTTCGAGGCCCCGCTGGGCAGCGAAGATGAATCACGCCGCCTGACCGTGCAGGTCGCGCGCATCAACCAGCAGCTGGGTGAGCGCATGGAGCGTGAAGAAGAGCTGGATGAGGTGCTGGATGCGCTGCTCGCCAACGGTCCGCTGGACTGGGACGCCTGGCAGACCGAACTGCCGCGCTTCGATGCGCTGTTCAATCACTGAGCCAGTGCTCTTGAGCTGGTGACGACGCGCACGCAAGACTGAAGCCATGGCAACGAAAAGCCCCCGCCTCGAGAGAGACGGGGGCTTTTTCATTCTCTTGCCAGGCGGGGCCGGGTGCCAACCCTGCACTGGCTCGCGCTAGCGCAGGGCATCAGCCCATGAACTGGCCGCCATTGATATCCAGGTTGGCACCGGTGATGAAGCCGGATTTCTCGTCGGCCAGGAAGGCGACCGCACGTGCGATCTCGTCCGGCTGACCATAACGCTTGACAGGGATGGTCTCGCGGATCGATTCACGGATCTCTTCGGGGATCTTCATGATCATGTCGGTGGCGATGTAGCCCGGCGACAGGGTGTTGACGGTAATGCCCTTGGTCGCGGTTTCCTGCGCCAGCGCCATGGTCAGACCATGCATGCCCGCCTTGGCGGCCGAGTAGTTGACCTGGCCGAACTGGCCCTTGCGGCCATTGATGGAGGAGATGTTCACGATGCGGCCGTACTTGTGCTCCAGCATGTCATTGATGACGGCACGGCAGGTGTTGAAGACGCTGTCGAGGTTGCAGTTGATGACTTCGCGCCACTGCTCATAGCTCATCTTGCGCATGGAGGTATCACGCGTGATGCCGGCGCAGTTGACCAGAACCGCGATCGGACCGAAGCGCTCGCGGATTTCGTTGACGCCTGCCTGACAGGCTTCGAAGTTGTCCAGCTCGATGCCGGACAGTGCGATGTTCTCGAACCCGGCAGCGCGCTGTTCCGACAGCCACCCCTCTGCCTTTTCCTTGTTCCTGTAACCCGCAATTACCTGATACCCCTGGTTCGCCAGCTCGCGGCAGATAGCGGAACCAATGCCACCGGTACCACCGGTAACCCATGCGACGGGTGCTGTTTGTGTCATCTTATTGTGTCTCCCTAATCCTGGAACGTCCTGTGTCCTTGGCTTGGGCACAGCTTGGCGAATCTGCGGACACCCCCGCCCTGAGAAAACGAGAATGCCTGCAACGACAACAATGACCCGCGTCTCTAACAGCCTGATGACAATCGTGCACTCTGTGACGCCTGCCATCCGCCTGCGCGAGGCGCGTCACCCTCAGTATGGACAGGATGCAGCGGGAATGTATGTAGCAGATCTCTCACACAAGATGCCGATAATCGCTCAAGAGGCGCAGACGGGTTGGTGACGACTCACCGGACACGAGAAGTTTGCGTCAATTACGGGATAACGGTTGACGCAGCACTGTATATCCTTATACTACGCCCCACGTTGATGCGGGGTGGAGCAGTCTGGTAGCTCGTCGGGCTCATAACCCGAAGGTCATCGGTTCAAATCCGGTCCCCGCTACCACTGACAAGTCGTTGCCTATCAGGCAATTGCCGGTCAGACACCAACGTGATGTTGCGGGATGGAGCAGTCTGGTAGCTCGTCGGGCTCATAACCCGAAGGTCATCGGTTCAAATCCGGTTCCCGCTACCAACCTCTGATGCGTCAGAGTTGGAGCAAAGGCAGTACCCAGTGTTGCGGGGTGGAGCAGTCTGGTAGCTCGTCGGGCTCATAACCCGAAGGTCATCGGTTCAAATCCGGTCCCCGCTACCAAGAATTCGAAAGGCCTGATGCCATGCATCAGGCCTTTTTCGTATGCGTGAAATTCCTGTGCGATGATGGCGAGGAAGCCGGTTCACGGGCCTGGCTACTCCTATCCACACCGGGCCTCTTCACACCCGGCCCTTCACACTCATCACGTCAGTCCCAAGGGAGTGCCTGCATGCGCCACTGGCTGGTCAAGACCGAACCCGATGCCTTCTCGCTGGATGACCTGCGCCGCGAATCACCGGCGCTCTGGGATGGCGTGCGCAACTATCAGGCGCGCAACTTCCTGCGCGAGATGCAGCTCGGTGATGTCGTGCTCATCCAGCACTCCAGCTGCAAGTTGCCTGCGGTGGTCGGACTGGCCGTCGCCCTGCCCATCGCGCGCCTGAAGGCCCGGCCCGAGCTGGCGGACAGCCACCTGGTGCGCCGCGCACGCCTGTCCGTGATGCCGCTCAGCGAGAGCGAAGCCGCCTGCATCGCCAGCCTGGCCGGCGACACCCTGCTGCCGTGAACCGACGCGCCCGGGACGCTCGCGCGAGGAAGTGTCCGGCAGCGCCTTGAACTCCTCTGCGACGGGCCGCATCATCAGGCCAACCGGCTCGCGCGCGAGCCTTGAATCGCAGACAGAATTTCGGGGCATGCACCATGATCATCGATCCCAATACCGGCCAGCCACTGACCGGCAATGACACCACCGCCGCCCAGCCACAAGGGGTGGTCGGCGGCGGTGCCGCCAGTGCACCGCGCCAGGCAGAAGACGCCAACACCTACATCATCGATGTGGACATGAGCAATCTTCAGCAGGTGCTGGAAGCCTCACAGCAAGTGCCGGTACTGCTGGATTGCTGGTCGCCGCAGAGCGAGCATTGCCTCGTCCTGACGCCGATCCTCGAGAAGCTGGCACGTGAATATGCGGGCGGCTTCATCTTGGCCAAGCTGAACGCCGAGGAGCAGCAGGACATCGCCGCTCAGCTGGGCGTGCGCTCGGTGCCGGACGTCAAGCTGGTCATCCAGGGCGGTCTGGCAGGCAACTTCACCGGCGCACGTCCGGAAGCCGAGATTCGCCAGTTCCTCGAGCAGCACAAGGTCCAGCCGGCGGCAGGGGCAGGCCCCAGCCTCGCGGAGCAGGCGGCCACTGCACTGGAAAGCGGCGACCTCGTCACCGCCAAGGCGCTGTATCAGCAACTGGCACAGGAATCCCCCGAGACACCGGAATACCGCATCCACCTCGCCTCGGTGCTGGTCGCCGAAGGTAATGGTGAAGAGGCCCGTCAGCTGCTGGACTCCCTCAAGCCGGAAGACCGTGACGGCGCCCAGGCGCGTGGTGTACGTGCGCGCATCGACTTCATCGCCGAGGCACCGTCGCCCGAAGAGGTGCAGGCGATGATCGAGCGGGACGACAGCGAAGCCCGCTACCAGCGCGCCATGCGTGATCTGGCGGATGGCCATTACGAGCTGGCGCTGGATGCCCTGATCAGCCTGGTGAAGACCGATCGCCAGTACGGCGATGATCTGGCACGCAAGACGCTGCTGCGTGTCTTCGACGCCCTCGGTGCGACCCATGAGCTGACCGTGCGCTTCCGCCGTCAACTGTTCGCTCTGATGTACTGATCGTGCTGATGCGCTGATCTTGCTGCTGACCGCACTGATGAGCTGAACACGCCACACAGACGACAAGGCCCCGCCCCCGGTAAAGGAAGCGGGGCCTTGTCATTGAGGGCCAGCCGTCGCACCGACTCAAGGGCTAACGACGGCTCCAGCCCTTGAGAAGCGAGGGGCGAGCACGCGATTCGCGCACGCTGGGCGGAAAGTCCACCTCTAGTTCCTGGCCCGCAGACTTCACGGCGTCTGGCGCAGACGGGGTGGCAGATGACGCCGCGGGAGCACGGCAGCGGGAAGATGGCGGCGACGAACGCGCCAGGCGCAGGCTCCCGCCCTGACAACACCATTCACGACAGGCCGTCACGCCTGCATTCCTGCTTGCTGGCCGCCCCTGTCGCGGCGTCTCTGCCACCTCATGTCTCATCGTCGCATCTCCTGATGACAAGCCCCTCCCGATGAGCGGCCTGACCTCAGAGTTAACGATAATGATTCTCAATTCAAGTTTGCGATGAGCGATAGCTGCCAACGAAACGCCGCAGACTGACCCAGATCAACTCCGGTACTGTCGACCCCCCTTCTCGGCCGCTTCGCTCGCCCCCTCGTTCCCTTCGCCAACCTCAGCCTTTCTGCAGGCGCTCATCCATCTGCTGCAGCGCCTTCTTCAGCTGCACGCGCGTGGTGCCGTAGTTCAAGCGCACGAAGCCCGGCCAGCCAAAGTCTGCGCCATCCGACAGCGCGACATCGCACTCCTCGAGCAGGGTCTGCTGCGGAGACTCCCCGAGCCCTGCCTTGCGCATATCCAGCCAGGCCAGATAGGTGGCCTGCGGGCGCGACATGCTGACGCCGTCCCAACGTGCCACATGGCTTTCCAGCAGATCGAGGTTGTCACGCAACACGCTCAGCAACTCCTGACGCCACGGCTCACCCTCGCGCCACGCCGCTTCGGTCGCGGCCATGCCCAGCACATTGGTATCGGGCATCAAGCCATTGGCGGCGCCGGTGAAGCGTGCACGCAGCTTGGGATCGGTGATTACCGCGCAGGCAAACGTAAGCCCGGCAGTGTTGAAGGTCTTGGAGGGCGCCCACAGGGTCACGCAGCGCGCCGCCAGTCGCTCGCTCAGGCTGGCCAGCGGAATATGGCGGGCCGCCGGGTCCACCACCAGATCAGCATGCAGCTCATCGGAGACCACCAGCAGATCGTGACGCTCGACCAGCTCCGCCAGCGCCTCGAGCTCTTCCTCGCGCCAGACGCGGCCGGTAGGATTGTGCGGGTGGCACCATAGCAGCAGCTCGGTCTCGGGCGTGATGGCCGCTTCCAGGGCCTCCAGATCCAGACGCCAGGGGCCGCCTTGCGTCTCGGGCTCTGCCAGCGGTGCCATCTGCGCCAGTCGCCCGGTCTTCTGGGCCACCTTGAGGAAGGGCGGGTAGATCGGGGTCGTCGTGACCACGCCCGCGCCGGGAGAGGTCAATGCCAGACTGGCCAGATGCAAGGCCGGCACCACGCCCGGCAGCCAGACGATGGCGTCACGCGGCACCTCCCAGCCATAATGCTCGCGACTCCAGTCACACAGGCTGTCATCGAGGCCCTCCGACGGCTTGGCATAGCCGTAGACCGGGTGCGCCACTCGCTCGGCCAGCGCTCGCGTCACGGCGGGCGGGGCGCTGAAGTCCATGTCGGCGATCCAGAGGGGCATGACGTCCGAGGCGTAGCGATCCCACTTCTGGGAAGGATACTGGCGTCGATCGAGCGGGGTGATGAAATCGAATGGCAAGATGGAGTCTCCCTGTGGCGGGCAAATTTGGCAGGCAACGCGAGCAGTGCTCTCGACTCACGCCGCCCGAGGACGGCGAGAAGAATACCTGTGGACCAACTACAGCATAAGG
The DNA here is from genome assembly GCF_001306765.1 of Cobetia sp. UCD-24C. NCBI lineage: Bacteria > Pseudomonadati > Pseudomonadota > Gammaproteobacteria > Oceanospirillales > Halomonadaceae > Cobetia > Cobetia sp. UCD-24C. The sequence continues at coordinate 34,152 of NZ_LJTD01000017.1, forward strand.
CTTTGTGCATGTCTGAAGACACCTTTTACCCACAGGCCCAGCGCGGGCTGCCCGGTCTGTTGCGTGCCTGGCTGACCCATGGCCGCGGCGATAGCGAGCGTCTCGCCGTGCTGCTGGCCGATACCGCGCGCGTCGCAAGTCTTGGCCAGCCCGCCAGCAATCCCGATGGCGAGACGCTGGAGCAGTGGGCCGCCGAGGGCGGTGCGCCGCTGTGGGCACCCAAGGCAGCGCTGTTCCTGTTGATGCAGATGCCGGCACGCCCGGTGCCGCAGGGCCCGGATGACGCCTGCGCCTGGGCCTATTGCTGGTTGCGCATGCGCGAACACGACAGTCCCACGGCCGCCCTGATGGCACTGCCGGAACACCTGCGTCAGCCGCTGGCCTGGCCCATCGAAGCCGCCTGGCAAGACCTGACGCATCAGCGACTGATCTAGCCGCGCTCGATTGTCGAGCGCCCGCAGCGCTGTTGGTGAGCAGCGCTGCGTTTTTCTCTACTCTCCTCTGCTCTCCTTCCTCACCGCCCTCTTCTCTGCTCTTCTCTGCTCTCCTCCCTCACCTCCCCATCCTCTGCTTTCCCTCCCCTGCTTACCCTCTCTTGCCCGCTCTATTCTCTTGTCCGCTCCCACTCCCCCCTGCCACTGATGGCGATTCTGATGGTGACCCTGCTGGCCCCCTCAAAGGACAGCTCGTCCCGCTCTCGCCATTGCTGACAGCCATGGGTAGCAGTTTTCTCAGCGAATATCGTCACCACCGGCTAATGGCGTAGCGGAAACCTGAGACTCGTCAACGCGTAACTGACGCCATTTCGTTTAATCATCGTTTTGTGAAGCGATACACCCGAAGGGATTTCTTGTGTGAGCGAGGAGTAAAGTTCTTTCAACCGCAACGAAACGGTAATTCAACAAGAATCCGCTGGCGCGACACGACGACCAGCAAGCTTCAGGAGAAGCTCCATGACCACCTCCCTGATTGTCGGACTGGATGGAACCCCGGGCGGCGACAGTGCCATTGCCTATGCCAAGCGCGTCGCCTCTCTGGTGGGCGCGGAAACCAGGATCATTCTCTGCTACGTGGTCGAATGGTCGCCCTACAGCTTCAACACGCCGGAGGAGAACGCCCAGCGTGCCAGCCGCCGTGAGAACGAGATCAAGCTGGCCCGCGAGCGTGTGCTGGCGCCCGCCATCAGCGAGCTGGAAAAGGAGGGCTATCAGGTCGAGGGGCGTGTCCGCCACGGCGATGCCGCCGAGATCCTCAGCCTGCTGGCGCGTGAAGTGAATGCCGAGCAGATCATCGTCGGCCGCAAGGGGGAAAGCGTGCGCTCACGCATCTTCGGCAGCGTCACCGCCCATCTGATTCAAGAGGCCTCGGTGCCCGTCACCATCGTTCCCTAAGACAGGCGCCTCCCGCACCCGCCGCCTGCAGAGATTCGCACCAGACAATAACGACAATTCGCTTTTCGAGGTTACCTCTCATGAGTCGATTCCGCTCCCTGGCCCCCTGGGCTGCCGCCATGGCAGCCCTCATGGCCGCAAGCTCTGCCCGTGCCGAAGGCATGGACCAGGCCATCAGTGACATCGTCGGACCGATCGTCAACCCGATCGTCTCGACCATCTTCTATTCCGTGCCGGTGGCCGGCACCCAGTTCCCGTTGATCGTCGGCTGGCTGATCATCGCGGCCGTCATCTTCACGCTCTATTTCGGCTTCGTGCAGTTCCGCCTGTTCGGCCATGCCATCCGTCTGGTCAAGGGCGACTACACCGACCCGAAGGATGAAGGCGAGGTATCCCACTTCCAGGCACTGGCCACGGCGCTGTCCGGCACGGTCGGCCTTGGCAACATCGCCGGCGTCGCGGTCGCCGTCTCGCTGGGCGGCCCGGGCGCCACCTTCTGGATGATTCTGGCCGGTCTGCTCGGCATGGCCTCCAAGTTCTGTGAATGTACGCTTGGCGTGAAGTACCGCAACGTCAATGCGGATGGCTCCATCTCCGGCGGCCCGATGTACTACCTGTCCAAGGGCTTCGCGGAAAATGGCAAGGCGGGTCTGGGCAAGATTCTGGCGATCTTCTTCGCCATCTGTGCCATCGGTGGCTCCATCGGCGGCGGCAACATGTTCCAGGCCAACCAGTCCTATCAGCAGGCCGTCAACGTCACCGGCGGTGATGCCAGCTTCCTGGTCGGCTACGGCTGGCTGTTCGGTCTCGTGATGGCCGCCATCGTCGGCATGGTCATCATCGGCGGCATCAAGTCCATCGCACGTGTCACCGAGAAGCTGGTACCGATGATGGCTGTCATCTACGTGATCGCGGCACTCATCATCCTCGGCTTCAACTTCAGTGCGATTCCGGCCGCCTTCGGCGCCATCATCGAAGGTGCCTTCGCACCGGTCGCGGTCGGCGGCGGTATCGTCGGCGTGCTGATCCAGGGCTTCAAGCGTGCTGCCTTCTCCAATGAAGCCGGTATCGGCTCCGCGGCCATCGCCCACTCTGCCGTCAAGACTTCCCAGCCGGCGACCGAAGGGATCGTCGCCCTGCTCGAACCGTTCATCGATACCGTCGTCATCTGCACCATGACCGCGCTGGTCATCGTCATCACCGGCGCCTACCAGGTCGAAGGCCTCGGCGGCGTCCAGCTGACCTCCTACGCCTTCGAGACCGCCTTCCCGTGGTTCCCGTATGTGCTGGCCCTGGCGGTGCTGATGTTCGCCTTCTCCACCATGCTGTCCTGGTCCTACTACGGCCTGAAGGCCTGGACCTACCTGTTCGGCGAGAGCAAGGGCTCCGAGATCGTCTACAAGCTGATCTTCCTCGCCTTCGTGGTCATCGGTTCCTCCATGAGCCTCGGCCCGGTCATCGACTTCTCCGACGCCATGATCTTCGCCATGTCCATCGCCAACATCATCGGCCTCTACTACCTGATGCCGGTCGTGAAGCGTGAGCTGGCCCAGTACATGGCCAAGCTGAAGTCCGGCGAGATCGCACCGGTCGACAAGGAGGCCAAGCGCCAGAACGCGTGACCCCCATCACGCCCAGGCGGGCCTGACACAGCCGTCAGCCGCCGCATGACCCAAGGCCCCTGCCCATCGGCAGGGGCTTTTTCGTTGCCGATCATGCAATTCCGTGCATTGGACGGCTGAAACCACCCAAGTCGGATTGCCGCAACGCAGCGCAATGGGTAGGGTGTGGCGCTCACTGGCCACACTGGCCGGAACCCGTATCAACGAGGACGTCTCATGCTCGCTTCCATGCATGCCATGGTGCTGCGCAATCCCGGCCCGGATGCCGACTTCGTGGCGACCGAATGCCCGCTGCCCACTCCCGGCCCCGGCCAGGTGCGCATTCGCGTCGCTGCCTCCAGCGTCAATCCACTGGATCTCAAGCTGGCCAGCGGCCAGGTGCCTCTTTTGCCGCCAGCGCCCTGCGTACTGCACGGCGACGTGGCCGGTGTGATCGATGCCGTCGGCGATGACGTGCTGGCCTTCTCGCCCGGCGACGAGGTGCTCGGCTTCGCCGGCGGTGTCGCCGCTCATCCGGGGGCGCTGGCGGATTACATGCTCGCCGATGAGCGCCTGATCACCCGCAAGCCGCGCCGCCTGAGCTTCATGGAAGCCGCCGCGTTGCCGGCAGTGTTCATCACCGCCTGGCAGGCACTGGTGGAGCGTGGCCAGCTGGGAGCGGGACAACGCGTGCTGATCCACGGCGGCGCCGGTGGCGTCGGCCATGTGGCATTGCAGATCGCCCGTTGCATCGGCGCGGAAGTCGCCACCACGGTGTCCAGCGATGACAAGGCCCGGGCGGCACGCGACTGTGGCGCGGACCACGTCATTCGCTACCGCGAGGAAGCCGTGGCCGATTACGTGGCCCGGCTGACGGGTGGCGAGGGCTTCGATCTGGTCTTCGACTGCGTCGGCGGCGACAACCTGGCCGCCAGCTTCGCCGCCAGCAAGCTGGGCGGACGCATCGTGACCATCAATGCGCGCACCACGGTGGATCTCTCGCCGCTGCACGCCGGCAGCCGCAGTCTGGAAGTGCTGTCGATCCTGCTGCCGCTGACCGCTGGCATCGGGCATGAGCAGCAGCGCCAGGCACTGGGCAAGCTGGTGGAGCTGGTCGAGGAAGGCGAATTCAAGGTGCGCCTCGATGAGCGTCAGTTCGACTTCAGCGAGGTCGCCGAGGCCCATCGTCATCAGGCCTCCGGCAAGGCGGTGGGCAAGATCTCGCTGGTGCGTCGTCAGTTCTGGGACGCCGCCCAATGAGCGCAGCGCTTCAGGGTGAGCTGGGCCTGCAACTGCTCAAGCTGCTGATCTCGGTGGCGGTGGTGATCGGGCTGTCATTGATCGCGGAGCGCCTCTCGACGCGCATGGCCGGACTGCTGTCCGGCTACCCGCTCGGCACGGCCATCACGCTGGGCTTCATCGGTGTGGAGATCTCCCCCGAGTTCGCCGGCCAGAGCGCCGTCTACACTCTGGCCGGCTTCTCCTCGACGCTGGCGCTGGGGGTCGGCTACTGGCTATGTGGGCGTGCACAAGGACTGCGCGGCGTCATCAATGGCACCCTGGGCGGCCTGCTGGGTTGGCTGCTCGCCAGTCTGGTGCTGGCGCAGTTCGAGTTCACGCGCGTCAGCGGCGTGATCGTGACGCTGATCGCCATCGTGCTGTGCATGCGCCTCTATCGCGGCGTACCGGAGAGCACGGCGCGCAAGTCGCCCTTCTCCTGGATCTCGCTGCTGGCGCGCGCCGGACTGGCCGCCGGCATCGTGTTCGGCATCACCGCACTGGCCCATCTGCTGCCGCCCTCGTGGGCAGGTCTGGTGGCGGCCTTCCCGGTCACCATGTACCCGCTGCTGGTGATTCTGCATCTCACCCAGGGGCCAGTGGCCGTCGCGACCGTCATCAAGCACTACCCGGCCGGCCTTGGCTCGCTATTGTGCTATGCGTTGGTGGTCTCGCTCAGCTACCCCGGCATGGGGGTCGGCCTGGGCACCCTGCTCGGTTTCATCGTGGCGACGGCGTGGCTGGGCGTGTTCACGCCGTTGCAACGTCGACTAGCCTCACGACGTACAGCCAGCGCCTGAGCTTCCTGATAGGCTGAAATGCCGCATGGATGCCCAGGAGCGATGACATGTACTTCAAGACGCTGGAACCGGCCTTCTACGACACCGATGCCCTCGGGCACGTCAACAACACGCGCCTGCCGGCCTGGTTCGAGTGGGCGCGCAATGACCTGTTCCGTGTCTTCGTGCCGGACCTCGACCCGCGCAAGTGGCCGCTGATCATGGCGCGCATCGAGGTCGACTTCCTCGCCGAGCTGCAATACGGCCAGCCGGTGGAGATTCGCACCTGGCTGTCGCGTCTCGGCGGCAGCTCCTTCACCGTGACCCAGGAAGCGTGGCAAAGCGACGTCTGCGGCGCACGCGGCCACTGCGTGCTGGTGCAGTTCGAACATCATGCCAAGCAGTCGCTGCCCATCGAGGGCGAGCTGCGCGCGACCCTGGTCAGCCATGTGCACGAACACACCGACAGCGCGGAACTGGAAGTCCCGGCCCTGCGCGAGGCCGCCCGGGCACTCGGGACGCACAGCGCAACCTCCGAAGGGAGCGTGCCGGCATGACACCCGCGCTCAAGCTGCTCAAGGGCAAGCCGCACCGCACACTCGAATATGCCCACGACCCGCGCGCTCCCGCCTACGGGGAAGAAGCCGCCCGCACGCTGGGGCTTGATCCCGCCCAGGTCTTCAAGACCCTCGTCTGCCAGCTGGAAGGCGGCAATGCACGTCAGCCGCTGGTGGTCGCCGTGGTGCCGGTCAGCGGTACGCTCGACCTCAAGGCATTGGCACGCGCCTGCGGGGCACGCAAGGCGGCACTGGCCGCGCATGAGGCCGCCGAACGTGCCACCGGCTATGTGGTCGGCGGCATCAGTCCGCTGGGGCAGAAGAAGCGCCTGCCACTGTGGGTCGATGACAGCGCCGCGACACAGGCGGAAATCTTCATCAGCGGCGGCCGTCGTGGACTGGAGATAGCGCTCGCCCCCGCGTTACTGTGTGAGCTGGGCAATGGTCAGTTCGCCCCGCTGGCCCGTGACGACTGATGGCCACGGGCCAGGCCCTGCATGATGGACTCTCCATGACGAGCACCCGCCATAGCACCGCGTCAGCGAGGAGGCCCGATGGGCATTCGCTACAGCAAGTGGATCTACCCGGACATGACCGAGCTGCATGCGCAGGTCGAGGCGGCGCTGGAGCACTGGTTCAGTGAGCGCTTCGCCGACTACCCGCACATCAGCTTGCCGGGCCTTGACCCCTACGATTATGATGGCTGGTTCAATCGTCTGGCCCCGGAGCTAATGGCGCGCGGCAGTGACTACTGCGAGCGCGAGTGGCATGGCTATGTGCCGAGCCCCCAGCAGCTCAACCAGGCTTTCTTCCGGGCCGTATCCCGGTCCAACAAGTGTGTGCTGGAGCCTGACCGCAAGCATGGTGATCCTGACCAATCATAGTCCCGACGCGCGGGAGCTCGAGATCATCGAGCGCCAGCTCGGACGCAAGCCGCGCGGCATCCAGGCCGTGGCCGCCACCGATGGCGAGGGCACTCCGCTGGTACTGCGCATGCATTCGCTGGTGGACGGCAAGCCCTTCCCGACCCTCTACTGGCTGTGCGATGAACGCCTCAAGATCTCGCTGTCACGCATCGAGGCCGAAGGCGTCATCAAGGGGCTGGAAGAACGCCTCAAGACCGACGAGGAACTGCTGGCGCGCTATCGTGCCAGCCATGAGGCCTATGTCGCCGAACGCTGGAGCTTCATGAGCGAAGCCGAGCGCAGCGCCATCGAGTCCCAGGGCTTCGCCGACCTGATGCGTGAACGTGGCGTCGGCGGCATCCGTGACTGGAATCAGGTGCGCTGCCTGCACACCCAGTACGCCCAGCATCTCGCCTACGCCGAGGGCAACGCCATCGGTCACTGGGTCGATGCCCATTACGACGTGCTGTCCGAGCTGCCCTGAGCTCTGGCGACGATCGAGCCGATGCCGTCGGCTTGAATGCAGAAAACGAAGAAGCCCGCCAATTGGCGGGCTTCTTGCGTCGTGACGAGTGTCAGGCCTACAGCGAGTGCGCGAAGACCAGCGCGATGCACAACGGGCAGATCAGGCGCACGTACCACGGCCAGATCTTCCAGAACAGGCTGGACTCGATGTCCGGCGCCCCGCTCTGGATCTCCTTGAGCAGCGCATGACGCGACATCGCCCAGCCAACCAGCAGGCACATCACCAGCGCGACCAGCGGCTGGCTGTACTGGGTGGTCAACATGATCACCAGGCCGAACAGTGCCCCGAAGTTGGCGGCGATGGTCAGGCTGATGGCCATGATGGCGGCACCGACGGCCAGGGTGGCGGCACGCCGACCCAGCCAGCCACGCTCGACCACGAAGGACACCGGCACTTCCAGCATCGAGATGGAAGAGGTGATGCCCGCCACGCTCATCAGCGCGAAGAACGCCACCATCAGGATGTCACCTGCGCCGCCCATCTGGCCGAACAGCGCCGGCAGCGTGTCGAACAGCAGGGTGTCCGAGCTCTTGAGCAGGCCATCGGCATCGAAGATCTCGACGCCCAGATGACGCGCGGCGTACATGGCCGGAATCACCAGCAGGCCGGCGAGGAAGGCGATGCCGACATCGATCAGCGTCACCAGCACGCCCAGACGCGGCAGGTTCTGCTCCGGCCCCAGATAGGAGCCGTAGATCAGCATCGCGCCCACGCCGAGAGACAGCGAGAAGAACGCCTGGCCCATCGCGCTCAGCATCAGGTCGGCATCGAAGATGCGGTCCCACTGCGGCGTCAGGTAGACACTCAGGCCTTCATCGGCACCCGGCAGGGTCAGCACGTAGCCGATCAGCCCGACCAGCAGCATCAGCAACAGCGGCATCAGACGCGTGGACCACTTCTCGATCCCGCCGCGCACACCGCCGACCACGATCGCCATCGTCAAGGCGAGGAAGACCGCCGTCAGCGAGACATTGCGCGTGAAGTCGAAGGTGGTCAGCCAGCTGGAGGCGGAACTCATGCCCAGCGCCTCGCTGACCGGCGCGGCGGTATAGCCCAGCAGCCAGCCCGCGACGATGGCGTAGAAGGCCAGAATCAGGCTGGCGGTCAGCATGCCCGCCCAGCCCGCCAGCGCGCCGAAACGCTTGGTGATGCCTCGACCGAGACTCATGCTGGTGACGATGTTGGCCTGACCATGGCGGCCGATGACCAGCTCGGCCATCAAGGCCGGCCATGCCAGCAGGAAGGCCAGCACCAGATACATCACCACGAAGGCCCCGCCTCCGTTGTTGGCCGTCTGGGACGGGAAGCCCCACACGTTGCCAAGTCCTACTGCCGAACCAGCGGCGGCCATCAAGAAGCCCAGCCGACTGGCAAAGCGTCCGCGCACCTGCGCCATCTGCCTCTCCTGCCTTGTTGTTCCGCGTCCGTCGAAGACGACGTCGCGATGAGTCCACGCTCGCCGAAGGCGGCGTCGCGATGAGTTGGGGTGCATCCCGGTGCAAGCTCACGGGGCGCCAGCGCCCGCCAGCCGTCGCCTGCGGGGGCGGCAAGGGTAGCAGAGCAGGCCCGCGAATGCAGGCGACAACGCCGAAAGTCAGCACGTACCCGCGTTGGCCACGGGGCAATGCCGAGTTCCTCACCGGCGTCATAGCGTCGCCGCACAACTCGCGTAGGATAGGAAGGACATGACATCAAGGCACGGCAGCCAGCAGTGAGCGCCGCCGAGAAACATTCAGGAGAGCAACATGCATCGCATCTGTGTCTATCTGGGCTCCCGCGAGGGCGTCTCCCCACAGCACCGCCAACTGGCCGAAGCCCTGGGCACGGCCATCGCCGAGCGCGGCTGGGGACTGGTCTACGGAGGCGCGCGCGCCGGGCTGATGGGGGCCTTGGCAGATGCCGCGCTGGCAGCGGGCGGTGAGGTGATCGGCGTGATCCCCCAGGCACTGGTACGCAACGAGAAGGCACATACCGGTCTGACGCGCTTGATCGAGGTGGCGGACATGCATGAGCGCAAGGCGCAGATGGCCGCACTGGCGGATGCCTTCGTGACCCTGCCCGGCGGGATTGGCACCCTGGAGGAATTGTTCGAGACCTGGACCTGGCAGTACCTGCGCTTTCACGCCAAGCCGATCGCCGTCCTCGACAGTGATGGCTTCTTCGCGCCCCTGCTCGAGTTTCTGGACCGCACCGTCGAGGCGGGCTTCCTCGATGCAGACACTCGCGCGCGCCTGATCAGCGAGCGCGAGATCGCGCCCCTGCTGAAGCGACTGGCGCCCGAGACGTAAGGCTTGAGACGTAAGGCCTGAGACCTGACTGCCTGTCGCGTCACTCCCCATCAAGCGCATATGCCAGCGCCATGGGGAGTGACTCTGCGAGCGGCCGTCTCAGCTCAACGCGCTATCTCAGCAGGGCGCCACCTCAGTTCAGCGCCGTCTCACCAACAGCCTCAACGGCGTCGTCCGAGGCGGCCTGCTGCTGAACGGGTTTGCCGATATAGCGCGCCCGCTTGCTGGCGGTAACCTGCTCGACATCGACCATCACCAGGCCGTCGATGCAGTAACCGAAATCGGCGTCGACACTGAAATCGAGGAAACGGGTGCCACCGGGCTCGGTGACCTCGGCGTACTGTTTGTAGAGCGTCGGCACCGTCACACCCATCGCATCCAGCTGGGCACGCAGGCGGCGGAAATCGCCATCGGCGTCCTGACCATCGAACAGCCGCTCCGCTTCATGGGCGGCGCTGCCCGGCACGCTCTGGGCGACCGGTGCCCGCGCACGTGCCAGCCCCTCATCATCCCCGTAATAGTGACGGTAGTAGCTGACGATCAGTGCCCTGGCAGCCTCCGGATAGCTGTTGGAGAGCGTGACCGGGCCGAACAGCCAGCGAATCTCGGGATGACAGCGCAGATAGGCGCCCAGCCCCTGCCACAGGTAATCGAGGCTGCGCCGCCCCCAGTAACGCGGCTGCACGAAGCTGCGCCCCAGCTCCAGACCGTCCTGCATGCGCTCGAACATCTCGGGCGTGAAGCGGAACAGGGTCGGACTGTAGAGCCCCTTCTCGCCATGTGCCGCCATGATCTTGCGCACCTCACCGATGCGATAGGCACCGGCGATCTCGAGATCGGCGTCATCCCACAGCACCAGATGACGGTAGTGGGCGTCATAGCGATCGATGTCGCGCCGCTCACCGGTGCCCTCGCCGACCCGCCGGAAACTGATCTCACGCAGTCGCCCGATCTCGCGCATCACGCTGGAGCCGGGGAAGGCATCGAACAGATAGATCTTCTTGCCGTCGCGGGTCTCGCCCAGCAATTCACAGGGCGTCAATTCCTCACGCAGCGCCTGGCGTTCCTCCGGATGGCCGATGGCCTTCTCGGTCACGAACAGGCCACGCTTGCCGCGCCCGATGCGATACAGGTGCTTGCGCAGCAGGCGCGTCTTGGCGTTGGTATTGAGGGCATCACTGTCGAGGCGCTCCAGCGGAATCAGCTCGCCGATGCGCAGCTTGAGCTGACGCTCGCGCTGGCGAAACATCTCGTGGGCCAGCAGGGGCGTACCGAAGCTGCGGTTGATCGACGACAGCGCATAGAAGAGCGTCGAGTTGCGCCCGCTGACGTGGATAGGCAGCACCGGCGCGTTGGTCTTGCGCGCGAAATGCAGGAAGCCCGACAGCCACTTGCCGTCACGTGGCCCGGTCGGGCCTGCACGCGAGACCTCGCCGGCAGGGAAGATGATCACGGCCTCTTCATTCATCAGCGCATCGCAGATCTGACCACTGCTCTTGCGATAGCCACGGCGACTGAGATTGTCCAGCGGCAGCAGCAAGGGTGCCAGCGGCTCGACCTTCATCAGGATGTCGTTGGCGACGATCTTGACGTCGCGGCGCACTTCGCCGACCAGCTTGAGCAGTGCGAGGCCGTCCAGTGATCCCAGCGGATGGTTGGCGACGATGACGACACGCCCGTAGGCCGGAATGTTCTCGCGCTCCCGCGAGGACACCGAGTAGCCGAAGGAGAAGTGATCGAGCACGCGGTCAATGAAGTCGAAGCCGCGCTGGTCCGAGTTCTCGCCGAGGAAGGCATTGATCTCGCCCTCGTGCACCAGGCGCCGTAGCATGGCCAGAGCTGGCCGCCGGATCAGCGGGTGACGTTTGGCAAAGGCAGGATACTTGGCAGCGATGACGCGGGCAGTATCGATCATGCTCTCTCCTTGGCCGCACGGAGTGCGGAACGCGATGTCTGGATCATGGGGCTTGATATCACGTCAGGTTCGCGCCACTTCATGACAGATGCGTCACAGTCCCCGTACAGTGAGATGACAGTCGCCCACGTGATCCGCGGCCGATGCGCCCCGGCACAGAGATCATCCGCGTACGAACAGGCAGCGCGACTGCCACGCCAAGGAGAGAGCGAATGTTTGCGATAGCCGTCGAGAATGAATCACTGGTCTGGCAGGAAACCGAGGCCCCGCACGGGATCGCCTCGGATGAGGTGCGTATCGAGGTGGCCTGGGCCGGCGTCAACCGCGCCGACCTGATGCAGCGCGCCGGCCAATATCCGCCCCCCGAAGGTGCCAGTCAGATTCTGGGGCTGGAGGTCAGTGGCACCATTCGTGAGGTCGGCCGCCACGTCGAGCGCTTCAAGGTCGGTGATCCGGTCTGTGCGCTGCTGTCCGGTGGCGGCTATGCCGAGGAAGTGGTCGTCAACGCCCTGCAGGTGTTGCCGGTGCCGGAGGGCTATAGCCTGCGAGACGCCGCCGCGCTGCCGGAGATGTTCGCCACCGCCTGGCTGAACCTGTTCATCGAGGGCAATCTCAAGCACAAGGAGCGCGTGCTGCTGCACGCCGGTGCCAGCGGCATCGGTACCACCGCCATCCAGCTGTGCGGGCTGTTCGGGCATCCGTGCTTCGTGACCGTCGGCAGCCAGGAAAAGCTGGAGACCTGCCTGCGCCTCGGCGCGGATGCCGGCTGGAATCGCCACGATGGCAGCTTCGTCGAGGCCGTGAACGACTGGGGCGGCGCCGACATGATTCTCGACCCGGTGGGCGGCGGCTATCTGGCCGACAATCAGCAGGTGCTGAAACAGGATGGCCGCATGGTATTGATCGGTCTGATGGGCGGGCGCATGGATGAGCTGGATCTGGGTCGCATGCTGATGAAGCGTCAGCGCCTGATCGGCTCGACCCTGCGCTCGCGCTCCCCCGATGGCAAGGGCATGGTGCTGGATGCGCTCTACGTGCATGTGTGGCCACGCCTGGCGCGGGGTGAGCTGCGCCCGCATATCGACAAGAGCTGGCCGATCCAGGAAGCCGATGCCGCGCATGCCTATGTGCAGGACAACGCCAGCACCGGCAAGGTGTTGCTGGCGGTGACGGGTGCCTGAGCCTCGTCATGGCGCTGATGACATCAGCAGCATGAAAAAAGCGACAGCATGAAAAAGCGGCAGCCCAGTGGGCTGCCGCTTTTTTGGCTTTATTGACGCTATCTCGTGCTCGCTGCTCCGCCTGACAACATCTGACCTGACAACACCCGGCCTGACAGCAGTGTCGCTCATGCCGCCAGGCGTAGACCCCGAGGCACCTGGCAGAGGCTTATTCGCTGCGCCCGATCGACTGGGCTTTCTGCCAGGTGAGTTGCAGCAGACGGGCGTCGTCTCCGGCGCGATGGCGCTGGATGCCACCCTCGGCGATCACCGCTTCCTTGAGCTCCGCCCAGCAATTCAGCTGCTCCTCATCGAGCAGCCGTCTGAGCGCCTCGAGACGAAAGCGCGGCAGCATGCCGGCATGATAGAACAGCAGCGAGAGCCAGGTATTGTCGTAGCCCCAGCTGTCGCTATAGGCGATTCCCGCCTCACCCAGCTCATCATTGACCCACTGCGCCACCTCACGCACTGGCCGCCCTTCGCGTGCCAGCCGCGCCCGTGAGATGCCGTGCAACAGCTCCGCCTTCGGGTCCCAATGCACCCACTCATCAAGAGGCTGTATCAGGAAGGCGCAACTGCTGCCGTCGGCACGCGCCAGCCCGATCTCGATCGGATAGCTACCACGGCCAAAGCCGGAGGCTTCAATATCGAGCAGAATAGGCAGCGTCACACGAATCTCCCAAGGTATCTCAGGCAGACAGGGCCCGGGCGAGAAGAGGTTGAATGTCCTCAGGTTACGGGAATTGCCCCCTGCTTGGCGAGTCCTGAGCGCGACGCTGTCAACGCAGGCATCAGGTCGATCTGCTCCATCACGCTGGCATCACGTTCAAGAGACGCGCGCGGGAGGGCCAGAGACGACAACGCCCTCACGAAGAGGGCGTTGTCACTGGCAGCGAGGGCAGCACATCAGCTGGTACATCCGGTCAGTACATCAGCTCAGTGCAGGTCTGCCTCGCCACCCGTGCGGGCGTGGGCTTCCCACTGCTCGGCCTTGTGCGGGCAGACCGCCAGACCGAGGGAGCCTTCACGATAGGCACGCGCCAGGCGCTGGGCCGCGAGAGCATGGCGGCACTCGGCGGCACGTGCGTACCAGGTCACGGCCTTGGCCGGATCGCTCTGATACTGGGCACAGCCATACTCATAGATACGCGCCGCCTGATACTGGGCATGCACGTCGCCGGCCTGCGCGGCCTTGATGACGAAACGCGCGCCCTTGGCCTTTTCCTGAGCGGAGTTGCCGCGCTGGAACAGCATGTGCCCGTACAATGACAACGCACCGGTGTGACCGGCATTGGCGCAGTGATTGAACAGACGCATGGTCAGACGATGCTTCTGCTGAGAGCCGGACAGCCAGGAGGCGTGGAACAGACGCTCCGCCAGGCGGTATTTCAGTCCAGTCATCAGGGTTGGGGCCTGCGGCATGACGAGTAACCTTGATACAGAATAAGAGGGGTGACGCCGTGTCCTGGCCCGATCCTGAGCCCGCGACGCTATTCTCCTTGCCAACACTGTCAGTTTGCCCTTGCGGGCGGCCTAGAAAGACTGCTCCCCTGACAGCGGGGCGCCAAGCATACTCGCGCAATCGGGGGGACTCAAGCCCGCCTTGTGGGTTTTTGTTACGCTGCTAATATGTGCGCCATCCTTGGGGTAAAGTACGCGCGCGAACCGCGCGCCACGCGCGTGCTGGAAGCACTCGTCCTGCCCGCTACATTGACACCTACCCGATAGGGGAATCCTGCATGCAACGTAGAGCTCTTGGCCGTACTGGCATCGACGTCAGTCTGCTATGCCTTGGCACCATGACCTTCGGCGAGCAGAACAGCGAAGCCGATGCCCACCAGCAGCTGGACCGCGCGCTCGACGCTGGCATCGACTTCATCGATACCGCCGAGATGTATCCGGTGCCCCCGAATGGCGAGACCCAGGGCCGTACCGAGGAATACATCGGCAGCTGGCTGGCGGCACGCGGCAATCGTGATCAGGTCAAGATCGCCACCAAGGTCACCGGCCCGGGCATGGATTACCTGCGCGGTGGTTCACGCCTGACGCGAGAGCAGATCATCGCCGCCTGTGACGACAACCTGCGTCGCCTGGGCACCGATTACATCGACCTCTATCAGCTGCATTGGCCGGACCGCAAGACCAACTTCTTCGGCAAACTGGGCTACCAGCCGACCGAAGACGAAGACATGACGCCGCTGGAAGAAAGCCTGTCGGCACTCGGCGAGCTGGTCACCGCCGGCAAGATTCGCGCCGTCGGCCTGTCCAACGAGACGCCGTGGGGCGTGATGCAGTGCCTGAATCTGGCCGAGCGCCTGAACCTGCCGCGCGTGGCCAGCGTCCAGAACCCGTACAACCTGGTCAATCGCAGCTTTGAAGTGGGCCTGGCCGAGTTCGCGCACCGCGAAGATGTCGGCCTGCTGGCCTACTCGCCGCTGGCCTTCGGCACCCTGTCCGGCAAGTATCTGGACGGCGCCCGTCCGGAAGGCGCTCGCCTGACGCTGTTCGAGCGCTTCCAGCGCTACAACGCCGAGCCGGCTCAGCACGTCATCGCCTGCTACGTGGACATCGCGCGTCGTCACGGCCTGAACCCGGCCCAGATGGCCCTCGCCTTCGTCAACACTCGCCCGTTCCTGATCAGCAACATCATCGGTGCCACGACGATGACCCAGCTGGAAAGCAACATCAAAAGCCTCGAGGTGGAGCTGAGCGAGGAAGTACTGGCCGAGATCGAGATGATCCACAACACCGCACCCAACCCGTGCCCCTGAATCGCCTCTGACCCGTAGCGGATACACAACCCCGACAGGCCGGTCATCATGACCGGCCTACTCGTGACCAAGGACCCCTCATGAATCCCGCTGAATTGAGCATGATCCTCATGGCTGTCGCCGCCGGTGCCATGATGCCGATTCAAGCTGGCGTCAATTCCACGCTGGCCCTGCAGACCCACAGTTCGCTCATGGCTGCCATGGTCAGCTTCGTGGTCGGCTCGATCGCGCTGGTCGTCATCGTGCTGGCCATGCGCCTGCCCATGCCGGGCGTCGGCGCCCTCAAGGCAGCCCCCTGGTGGAGCTGGACCGGCGGTCTGCTGGGCGCCTTCTTCGTCGCGGCCAGCGTGATACTGGTGCCCAAGCTGGGTGCAGCCACCATGATGGCCACCTTCCTGGCGGGGCAGCTGACGGCCTCGGTGGTGCTGGACCACTTCGGCTGGGCGACCTTCCCGCAGCATGATCTTTCGCTGGGGCGCGTGGCAGGCGTGTTGCTGCTGTTCGCGGGGGTCTTCCTGATCCGCCGCTATTGATGCCTCTGGCGTCACGCAGTGCAATCTATGGCCCCGATAGTCCTGGCGGACTCGGGGCCATCTTGTCTGCCTGATATACTGAGACCTTTCCCTGCCAGGAGGTCTACATGCTGAGTGTGATTTCGCCCGCCAAATCGCTGGATTTCGACAGCGCCCCCGTGACCTCCCGTCATAGCCAACCCGATTTTCTCGAGCAGGCTCAACCGCTGATCGACATCCTGCGCGAACAGTCGCCGCAGGACATCGCAAGCCTGATGAAGCTCTCCGACAAGCTGGCCGGCCTCAATGCCGCTCGCTTCCAGGAATGGCAGCCGCCCTTCACGCCGGATAACGCCAAACAGGCGGTGCTGGCCTTCCAGGGGGATGTCTATCAGGGCATGGCGGCGGATTCGTTCAGCGAGGAAGATTTTGAACGCGCACAACACAAGCTGCGCATTCTCTCCGGCCTCTATGGGCTGCTGCGCCCGCTGGATCTCATCCAGCCGTACCGTCTCGAGATGGGCACGCGTCTGAGCAACCCGGCCGGCAAGGACCTCTACGCCTACTGGCGCAAGACGCTGACACCGGCACTGGAGCAGGCCGTCGAAGACAGCGGCACGCCGATACTGGTCAACCTGGCCTCCAATGAATACTTCAAGGCCATCGATGCCAAGGCGTTCCGCCACCGCATCGTGACGCCGGTGTTCAAGGACGAGAAGAATGGCCAGTCCAAGATCATCAGCTTCTACGCCAAGCGTGCGCGCGGCCTGATGAGCGCCTGGATGCTCAAGCACGATATCGAGACAGCCGAGGACCTCAAAGACTTCGACGTGGCCGGTTATCGCTTCTCCAAAGCCGCTTCTGAGGGCGATACGCTGGTCTTCACGCGCAGTGAGGCCGACGCAGCACGCGCCTGATACGTGACCGGCGGGTCACTTCACGCCTCATCCGCCCAGCCCCGGGAAAGTCAGGTGTTCTGCGGCGCGTGGTTTGAGGTAACGGCGATGAATATCGCCGAACAGGACGTGATCTGCACACCCAAGCCATTCATACGCCACCATCTCGGCACTGACGATACTGGCGCCCGCGGCCTCGCAGCGGGCCACTCCCAGCGCCGCCTCCCGCGGGCGGCGACTGGCGACCCCATCGGCGACCAGCGCCACTCGATAGCCTGCGCCACACAGGGACAGCACGGTCTGCATCACACAGACGTGCGCCTCGGCACCACATACCACCAACTGGTCACAGCCACTCTGTTCCAATGCCTTGCGAAAGTCCTGCGCATCCAGCGCGCTGAAACTGCGCTTGGTAAAGCAGCGGGTGCGCTCGCTCAGTAGATGCGTCATCGGAGCACTTGCACCCAACTTGTCGGGGCAGTGCTCGGTCAGCCAGACGGGAATTTCCAGCGCCTGGGCGATTCCGCCCAGCCAGATGGCACTGTTGATGGCCTCGGTTCCGCCACTCAGAACCGGCATCAGGCGAGCCTGGAAATCGATCAGCAACAACAATGATCGCCTCGCCATCAGGTGTTGAGACTTTTCGTCGTCCATTGGTCCTCCCACGACGATTCTAAGGCTAGAATGGAGCTTCCACTTACACGCTAGCGCATCCAAGGAGATCCCACATGCGCCATCTGTTCATCATGCTGATGGTCGGCTTGCTCGGCTTCGGTCTGAGCGTCGAACACGCAGAGGCCAAGCGCCTCGGCGGCGGCAAGAGTTTCGGTAGCTACTCACGATCCGCTGACAGCGGAAAATCCTCCAGCTCACTGTTTGGCAGCAACAAGGCCACCAACAGCAGCACCGCAGCGAAGTCCAAGCCCTCCAGCGGCCTGTCCAAGTTTGCCGGACCTCTGGCAGGCCTGCTGGCAGGCGGCCTGCTGGCATCGCTGTTCTTCGGCGGCGCCTTCGATGGTCTGCGCATGACAGACTTCCTGATCATCGCGGTGATCGCCTTCATCGCCTTCAAGTTCCTCAGCGCGCGCAAGAAGGCCGCCATGGCGAGCGGCGGGCCGGCAGGTAGTGGTGGTTCCTCTACACGCCACGATGACCAGCCGCGCAATGTGCAGGCGCGTGAAGCGCATCAGCCGCAAGGCGAGTCGCTGGCTCCGGCCGGTGGTATCGGGGCAGGCCTGACGGGCGGTGCCCCTACCAGCGAACCGGCCTGGTTCGACAAGGAGCAGTTCCTCGGCGGCGCCAAGGAACACTTCATGACGCTGCAGCGCGCCTGGGACAACAACGACCTGCCGCGCATTCAGGAGTACGTCACGCCAGAGCTCTACAATCTGCTGCGTGAAGAGCGCGCTCAGCAACCGGCCAACAACCGTACCGAGATCGTGCGTCTGTTTGCTGAACTGGGCAGCGTGCAGGAGATTGGCAAGCAGGCGGAAGCGACGGTCCTGTTCCACGGCGTGCTGGATGAAAATGGCGAGCAGAACGAGTTCAACGAGACCTGGCACCTGGTCCGTGAACTGCGTGATGGCGCCGACTGGCACATCCAGGGCATCGAGCAGAACAGCTAAACCGTTCCTTGCTCACTGACGTGACCTTCACTCCGTGAGGGCCACATCAGATGCCAAAGCGGCCGGATGATCACTCATCCGGCCGCTTTTTTGTGTCTCGCTGCAAAAAGTCACCGGAGGCTTCGCAACAGTTCACCGAAGACCACAAAGGCATCGCCGGAATGACAGGCATAAAAAAACCGGCCACTGGGGAAGTGACCGGCGGATAGGCTGCTCGACTGCAAGGCAGGAGCGCCAGATCGCAAAAAGTCTGCTGATGGGATAGCACAGACAAGTTTCTAAGCAAGGGAACGTCGAAACTCACATACTCAGAGTCGCCGATTGAGCTTTAGTTCAGCCTGATCGTAAAAAACATGAGCAACCCTGAGGTGCAGAACCCGCGACGCCTGATCAGCCTCCACCATCAGCCGGCTGTACTCAAGATGTCCGCAAGGCTTGCCTACTCCTGGAAACTCCTCGTGCTCGACAAGCCCTTGTGGATAATTCAGGTGCCATTCCCAGATTCCGGTTGTCCACAGGCGGATCCCTGCACACCTCCCTTCCTCAGCAGGGCGCCTTGCACCCCCTATGCACTGCCACAGACAGCACTGCCACAGACAGCACCGCCACTGCAGTAAGGCGACAGGGGCGGTTCGGGACAAGTGCCTGACGAGCTTTTCATGACCGCCCTTGGTACAGGCCTCCCATGAGCTGGCCATCCGTGGACTTTCTGTGCACCAATTTTTTGAGCACAAAGAGAACCGCCCCTGCAGCAAGGCTACAGGGGCGGTGCGGGACAAGTGCCTGACGAGCTTTTCATGACTGTCGTGGGGCGGCCCTCCGCGACTCTTGCAGGGAGAAACTGTTCTAGCCGCATTCTTTCCTGAGCACAACATTTCTCACCACAAAGAGAACCGCCCCTGCAGCAAGGCTACAGGGGCGGTTCGGGATAAGTGCCTGACGATGACCTACTCTCACATGGAGAAACTCCACACTACCATCGGCGCTAAGCGGTTTCACTTCCGAGTTCGGCATGGGATCGGGTGGTTCACGCTCGCTATGGTCGTCAGGCGAAACGGTGGCATCTTGCGATGCCTGAGTCYCGAGGCTTGTGGCCTCGCGACTCGCAATATGAATCATGCTGACCGATATGTCTCGATCCTGTCGCAATCCCGGCGGTTTGYCTGCGCAAACCCCTTGGGTGTTATATGGTCAAGCCTCACGGGCAATTAGTACTGGTTAGCTCAACACATTGCTGTGCTTCCACACCCAGCCTATCAACCTTGTAGTCTTCAAGGGCCCTTCAGGAGGCGCRAGGCCTCAGGGAAGTCTCATCTTGAAGGGGGCTTCCCGCTTAGATGCTTTCAGCGGTTATCCCGTCCGAACGTAGCTACCGGGCAATGCCATTGGCATGACAACCCGAACACCAGAG
>NZ_LJTD01000018.1:0-29612 GCF_001306765.1 Cobetia sp. UCD-24C
AGGAAGAGGCCAGCCTCAAGGGCGAGAGCCCTGCCATGCAGGAGCTGGCGCATATCATCGCGCGCGTTGCTCCCGCGCCCTCGCCGGTGCTGATTCTGGGGGAATCCGGCACCGGCAAGGAGCTGGCGGCGCGTGATCTGCATCGCCTGTCCGGTCGGCGCGGCGCCTTCGTCCCGGTCAACTGCGGCGCCATCAGCCCGGAGCTGTTGGAGAGCGAGCTGTTCGGCCACCTCAAGGGGGCCTTCACCGGCGCGCACCGTGGCCGTGATGGCCTGTTCAGCTTCGCCGATGGCGGCACGCTGTTCCTGGATGAAATCGGCGAGATGCCATTGGCAATGCAGGCCAAGCTGTTGCGAGTGCTGGAGACGCGCCGCGTGCGCCCCGTCGGCGGCGAGCAGGAACAGGCGGTGGACGTGCGTATCGTGGCCGCCACTCACCGCACACTGGAGACGGAAGTGGCCGCGGGCCGCTTCCGCGAAGACCTCTACTATCGCCTCAACGTGTTGAGCCTGACACTGCCGGCCCTGCGCGAGCGCCCGGAGGACATCCCGGCGCTGGCTCAGCACTTCTCGCGCCAGCTGTCGCGTGAGCTCAACCTCCCCGCCGTGCCCTGGCAGCATTCTGATCTCACTCGCCTGTGCCACTATTCCTGGCCCGGCAATGTGCGGGAACTCAAGAACGTCATCGAGCGCGCCTTGCTGCTCGGCCGCCTGCCCGGCGATACCCTGCCGGTCGACAGTCAGGCCGCACAGGTATCAGGCCGCCCAGCATGGGATGACAGCGGAGACGCGACCACCTCCGCCGAGGAAGAGGCCAGCCTCAAGGGCGAGAGCCCTGCCATGCAGGAGCTGGCGCATATCATCGCGCGCGTTGCTCCCGCGCCCTCGCCGGTGCTGATTCTGGGGGAATCCGGCACCGGCAAGGAGCTGGCGGCGCGTGATCTGCATCGCCTGTCCGGTCGGCGCGGCGCCTTCGTCCCGGTCAACTGCGGCGCCATCAGCCCGGAGCTGTTGGAGAGCGAGCTGTTCGGCCACCTCAAGGGGGCCTTCACCTGACACTGGCGCCGCTGCTGGCGCTGATGCTGGCGCTGGTCGGCCTGACCGCCTACTGGACCACGGCCTATACCGACCGCCAGCTGTACATGAACGTGCGCAGCGATCTTGATGTCGCCAGCCGCACGCTGCAGAGCCAGCATCAGCGCCTGCGTGATGGCCTGGAGGCGATGCGCCGTAACCTGCGCCAGCTGGTGGCACCCGATGAGCAGACCGCGCAGTTGTTGCCACGCCTGGTGCCGCGCCTGGATACCATGCGGGACACCCTCAATGCCGACTGGCTGCGCTGGCTGCCCACCGAGCAGCTGCGCCAGACGCCAGGCGTCGCCGCGCTGATTCCGCAACTGGCGCGCGGCGAAAGCCTGGATGGACTCGACATGCTGTCCAGCGACTCACTGGCGACGCTGGACCCTGCCCTTGCCGAGCGCGCGCGCCTTGCGCTGCGCCAGACGCCCTACGCACAACCCAGTGCCCGCCGCGAGGAAAACCGCGGCATGCTGCTGAGGGCGCTGGTGCCCATCCTCGATGGCGAGGGCAAGCTGCTGGGCGCGCTGGATGCGGGCCGCCTGCTCAACCGTGATCCGCGTCTGGTCGATGAGATCCGCGATCTGCTCTACGGCCCCGGCACCCTGCCGGAAGATGGCACCGGCACCATCACCCTGTTTCTCGATGATGTTCGCATCGCCACCAATGTCACCGACGCCAGCGGCGAGCGCGCGCTGGGCACGCGCGCCTCGCTGGAGGTGAAGCGTCAGGTGATCGGCAATGGCGAGCGCTATATCAATCGTGCCTTCGTGGTTCGTGACTGGTTCGTGGCCGCCTATGCCCCGCTGGATTCCCTGGATGGCCAGCGGATAGGCATGATCTACGCGGGCTATCCGCAGGCACCCTACGCGCGACTCTATCGCGAGACGCTGACGCATATCAGCCTGGTGCTGATCGCGGTCAGTCTGTTGGGGGTGTTGCTGGTGTGGAGCAGCATCGAGCGCCTGATGCAGCCGATCCGACAGATCCGCCGTGTGGTGCATGCAGTGCGTGATACCCCCTCACAGGAGGGCTTGCGCATAGGCCCGCTGTCCTCACTGGGGCCGGCGCAGCGACACGGTGATGAGCTGGATGAACTGGCCGAGGAATTCGACGCCATGCTGGCGCGACTGGAAGCGCACCGCCACGAGATACAGCTCGCGGCCCAGACGCTGGAAGCCCAGGTGGAGGATCGCACCCGCGACCTGAGCGCCCAGACCGCCACGCTGCGCGAACGCAGTCAGGCCCTGGAAGAGCACGTCCGCCTGCTGCGTGAAGCGCGTGCGCGCCTGCTGACCCGCGAGAAACTGGCGGCGCTGGGCGAACTGACGGCGGGTATCGGCCACGAGATCAACAACCCCGCCGCGGTGATTCTCGGTCACGTCGAGTTGATCGAGGTGATTCTCGGTGAACAGGCCGAGCCGGTGCGCGAGGAAATCGCCACCATCATCCATCAGGTCGAGCGCATTCGCGCGCTGGTCGACAACCTGCGTCAGTACGCACGCGACCCGCTCGCCTCAAACGACATTGGCGACGGCAACTCACTGACACCGTCACTCGGTGCGCCTCACCTCAGCCAGATTCATCCCGACGAGGCGATCCACAGTGTCGAGGTGCTGGTCAGGCACGCGCTGGATCATCATGGACATCAATTGCAGCATGAGCTGGCGGCGACCCGCTTGATCGAGGCCGATCGCGCGCAACTGACCCAGGTGCTGGTCAATCTGCTGATCAACGCCATCGAGATGGCGCCTGCGCCGGATACGCTGTGCATCACCAGCCGTGATCGTGATGCGGCGCTGGCCGTAATGAATGGTGAGCCAAACAGCCGTCCGGATACGTCAGCCTCAGCGCCAGCCTCAGTGCCAGCGCCAACAGCGGAGCTCGCCCCCGTGGCGGGAGTCGAGATACGCGTCATCGATCACGGCGCTGGCGTGCCCGAGCATCTCAAGTCGCGCATCTTCACGCCCTTCTTCACCACGCGCGCCAATGGCTCGGGCATCGGGCTGTCGGTCTCATCGGGCTTGATCACCCAGCTGGGGGGCAGGCTATGGCAGGAAGATACCCCCGATGGCGGCGCCACCTTCTGCCTGTGGTTGCCGTGCATCGCACGCCGGCATCATGAGGATGATCAAGGGCGCCATCTGCTCGAGACGCTCAGCGCCGGGGGCAGCAGTCGCTCGCCTTGAGCCACACGCAAGAAATGAACTCACCTGGGCGTGGCGAGGTGCACTGCCACGCACTCTCACCCGCGTGCTAGCCTGCGCGCATGCTCACTCAATCAGGCACCACTGATGTCGCACGATAGCTCCCGTACTGCCCCCGAACCTCTCACTGCCGGCAAGGCAGATCAGCCCACTGACGACGAAAAAATGGCAGGCGAGGAAATGGCAGCGTCTCGCACGCTGGGCAAGCGGCTGCGCGAACTGCGCACGCGTCATGGCCTCTCTCAGCGTGAACTGGCCAAGCGCGCCCAGGTGACCAATTCGACCATCTCGCAGGTCGAGCAGGACGCGGTCAGCCCTTCCGTCAGCTCGCTGAACAAGATTCTCGAGGTATTCCCGATCTCGCTGAGCGACTTCTTCAGCGATGAGGTGCCCGCCGCACCCCCACGCATCCTGCGTGACAGCGAGCATGAGCCGATCGCGGGCTGTGGACCGGGACTCACGCTGCGACGCATTGATCAATCCCGGCAGACATCGCCACAGCCCCAGATCGAGCTGGGCAGCCTCGCACCGGGGTGCAGCGCCTACCTGCAGGCCGCGCATGACAGCCTGGTGCTGGTCACGCATGGCGCACTGTGTATCGAGTTCGCCGAGACGGCGGCCTGCCAGGAGGCACTTCTCGAATGTGGTGATGCTGCGCGACTGCATGCCGGGGAGCGCTATCAACTGCACTGGCGCAAGCCGGCGGCGTCGCAAGCCGCCAGCGGTGAAATTACCTACCACGGGACCTCCGACGCTGCCGAGGCCCCAGACTGCCAGTGGCTATGCATCGCACAGAGTCGCTAGGCCGGCATTCGCTCGAGAGCTGCTCGGCCCTGCCAGCTCGGCCCTGGCCAGCACGCCCTTGACCAGTAAGTCCCAAGCCAGCTCGACCGAGTGGGCGTGAAGCGCGCCGCTAGCCTCTTGCAGCGCGGGAGTGAGGCTGGTCCGCAGCATCAGGCGACTGCTCGCGCACCTCATCCCAGGGGTCATTGGTGGCCGGCTCGGCCAGGAAGCGCTCCACCATGGTGTGCGGGCAGAAATCTGCCAACCATTCCTCGCGAACCGGATAGCCCTCCTCTGCCAACAACTCGTTCATGCGTCGCGCGAGGCCTTCGGCGGAATGCGGCGCGATGGCGTGTTCCAGCTCGCCCTTGAGGATCTCGCGTATTCCGCCACGGCAATCCACCGAGACTACCGGTGTGCCGCAGGCAAGCGCCTCCATCAGTACGATACCCATGCCCTCGACACGCGAGCTGAGCACGAATAGCTTGGCGGCACGCATCCAAGCATAGGGGTTGTCACGCTGACCGGCGAAGATCACCCGCTCTGAGATACCAAGCCTCTCAGCCTGGGCTTCCAGGGCTTCCCGGCAATTGCCCGCCCCCACGATCACCAGCGGCTCCTTCGGATTGGCCAGGGCATAAGCCTCGAGCAACAGGGCGTGGTCTTTCTGCGGCACTAGACGCGCCACATTGAGAATGAAGGGTTCAGCGGGGATATCCGGCTCATCCATGGCGGCCTGCTCGCGGATCCGGGTGATCGGACAGGCATTGACGATCGTCTCGATATGCGCCGGAGTCACCCCGTGCTGGCGAGCAATGTCACGTGCCCCCTGCGCCACATCCTCGGACACCGCCACCAGATGCTTGTCCTCCAGCAGACAGCGGGCAAACATGCGCTGCTTCCACTGCGGGCCGGTAAAGTTGACGCGATTTTCCAGCACGTAACGTGCACGGGAATCCTTGAACCCCCACACCTGCTCGAAGGTTCCCAGGCCACGGAAGATGATGCGGTCAACCTTGCCGTGTTTCTGCTCGAATTCCTCGAGCCAAGCGGCGAATTCCTCGCCACCAGCCTTGCCGACCCACACGAAATTGGAGCGGCGGATGACGGGATTGAGCACCAGACGTGACGCCAGTGTCGTCAGGGCGCCGCCGACGGAACGCTGGACGCGCTGCTGAATCGGCACGATGTGCTGCTGGACGCTGGCATCCTGCGGTTCAAGCACCTGATCACGACCGCGCCAGATGACCATATGCGTCTCGTGGTCATTCGCGGCCAGACTGTCGGCAAGATTGACCGCCACTCGCTCCATGCCGCCCATTTTCAGGCTTCTCACTACGACCAGGGTACGCAAGCATCACTCCTTCGAATGTCCGCCAGTACCGCCTTGTGTCGCGTGCAAGACATGCGAAAACGATAGCTGGCGTCTGGTGGGAAAACGAAAAATGCAACTCACGTGTGCCAGTCACTCAGCACACGGGAGTTGCATTTATCTGAACCGTCATTCGCGTAAATGTTCCCTGCGACCACTCATCAAATGGTAATCATTCTCCCTCTTTCGCCGGCGGCAGAATCAGGTTGAGCACGATGCCCAGAATGGCGGCCAGGCTCACGCCCTGCAGCGTGAACTGACCACCACCGACCTGCATGCCACCGATCCCGAACACCAGGATCAAGGAGGCGATCACCAGATTGCGCGGTGCGGTCAGTGAATCCCCCGCGCGCACCAGCGTGTTCATGCCGACCACCGCGATCGAGCCGAACAGCAGGCACATGATGCCGCCCATCACTGGCGTGGGGATCGTCTGCAGCACGGCGCCGACCTTGCCGATGAAGGCCAGCGAAATTGCGACACAGGCCGCGACCGTCATCACGCGCGGATTGAAGTTGCGAGTCAGCATGACCGCGCCGGTCACTTCGGAATAGGTGGTATTGGGCGGACCACCGAACAGTGACGCTGCCGACGTCGCCAGGCCGTCGCCGAGCAGCGTGCGATGCAGCCCCGGCTTCTTCAGGTAGTCACGCCGTGTCACCGAGCCGATCGCCACCATGTCGCCGATGTGCTCGACGGCAGGCGCGATGGCGACAGGAATCATGAACAGAATGGCGGAAAATTCGAAGGTCGGCGCAGTGAAGCTTGGCAGCGCCAGCCACTCAGCGGCATGCACCGGCGAGAGGTCGATCACCCCCATCACCAGCCCCAGCCCATACCCCGTCAGGATACCGCCGAGGATCGGCACCAGGCGCAACATGCCACGCCCGAAGATCGACAGCACCAGCGTCACGCCAAGACTGGCCAATGACAATGTCAGCGCCTGAGCATGCGAGATGTTGTCGCTGAATTCGCCGGTGGCCATCTGCACTGCCGTCGGTGCCAGCGCCAGACCGATGACCATGATCACCGGACCGACCACGACGGCCGGCAGCAGACGATGCACGATGCCGACACCCTTGAGGCGGATGCCTTGCGCCAGCAGCACATAGACCAGCCCCGCGACGAACAAGCCGCCCATGGTGGCAGGAATGCCGAAGTTCGCGACCGAGCTCTGGATGGGCGCAATGAAGGCAAACGATGAGGCGAGGAAGACCGGCACGCTGGCCTTGGTCACGCACTGGAAGACCAGGGTGCCGACACCGGCCGTGAACAGGGCGACGTTGGGATCAAGCCCGGTCAGCAGCGGGACCAGCACCAGCGCACCAAAGGCGACGAACAGCATCTGCGCGCCGGTGACGAGCGTCGTCAGCGAGAACCCTTCCTGTTCCGGCAAGGGCACATGGGCAGACGACGCATGGGGAGAGGAGGTATCAGAGGACGGTGATGAAGACGACATGGCAGCACTTCTTTTCACGGGCGGAGGGGTCAACCGCCTGATCCTGACTGCTCAGACAGGTCAGACAGATACAAAAACGCCCCGCGCGGATGCGCAGGGCGTTGTCATCTCTGGCGGGCGCTCAGCGCGTGCCGAAGATCTTGTCACCGGCATCGCCGAGACCCGGCACGATGTAACCGTTCTCGTCGAGGCGGTCATCGACGGAGGCGGTGTAGATCTCGATGTCCGGGTAGGATTCCTGCACCTTGGCGATCCCCTCAGGCGCCGCGACCAGCACGATGACCTTGATCTGCTGGCAGCCCTTGGCCTTGAGCATGTCCAGCGTGGCGATCATGGAACCGCCGGTCGCCAGCATCGGGTCGATCACGATGGCCAGACGCTCGTCGAGATCTGACACGAACTTCTCGAAATACGGTACCGGCTCCAGCGTCTCTTCATCACGGTACAGGCCCACGACGCTGATGCGTGCCGGGGGAATCAGGTCCGTCACACCATCCAGCATGCCCAGGCCGGCGCGCAGGATCGGGACGATGGTCACTTTCTTGCCCTTGATGGTCTGGACATCCAGCTCGTTGCCGCTCCAGGCATCAATGGTGGTAGTTTCCAGCTCCAGGTCCTGGGTTGCCTCATAGGTCAACAGCTTGGCGACCTCACTGGCCAGCTCACGGAAGCTCTTGGTGCTGATGCCTGCTGCACGCATCAGGCCGAGCTTGTGCTGGACCAGTGGATGATTGATGGCATGGACGCTCATGGAAATACCTCTTGGGACAGAAGATGGTGCAAACGATACACAGCACTACCCCCGCCGGCTCGGACGATAGCAGCGGGGAGGCTGGTAAATTGAGCGCATTCTAGCGTAATACGCTCAACAAGTTAAGGTCGAAAATGGTTCTTGGTGTGGAGGTACGCTGCGCAAGGCAACATACATAATGACTAAACCATTATAACTTATTAGGTAATTTTTACCTATATGCTGATCTGACAGTGATTCAAATTAACAACTTTTTATATTATATACCAGAATACTGCAAAATCAAGAATCTTTCGAAATGATAGAAAAAGAGACTGGAGTATTGATATCGACGTCATTCAGCACTCGAGAACCAATGATATCATTCAAATATTTTGGAGCCACACCAAACCCAGGCCTTACACTCCGAACACACTCGCTAGTTATCCTTTCACCTTTCACCATACTTCTCACAAAATAGAGTGATCGTCTGAACTGTACATTCCCAACTTCACTGGACTTTCGACCATAGTTGACTTCACCCAGGGACTTCCAGGCAGTTTTCGTATCACGGCATAATGCCCGCAATTCTTCAGGCTCTATAGAAAAGCTATCATCAGGCCCACCACCATTACGATCCAACGTGAAATGCTTTTCAATCAGGCTTGCACCAAGAGCGACACTGGTAATAGCGGTAGTATTGTCTACGGTATGATCCGACAGACCCGTTACCAAGCCGAAACGGCTTATCATGTCGGCAATTGTATTCAAGTTATAATCTTCTGATGGTGCCGGGTATCCACTGACACAGTGCAATATCGCCAGCTGGTGACAGCCTGCACGTTGGGCAGTTTCAATAGCCTCCTGAATTTCTTCCAAATTTGCCATGCCCGTTGAAATAATCATCGGCTTACCCGTCTTGGCGACATACTCGATCAACGGTAAGTCAATAGCCTCAAAAGAAGCAATTTTATATGCTGGCGCACCAAGCTCTTCAAGAAGATCAACTGCTGTAGTGTCGAAGGGTGAACTAAAAATCGTGATCCCTAACTTTCGTGCATGCTCAAAAAGCGGCTGGTGCCACTCCCAAGGCATGTGAGCTTCTTCATAAAGCTCATAGAGAGTACGCCCGTCCCAGAGACCGCCTTTGATCTTGAACTCTTCACTGTTGCAGTCGAGGGTAATGGTATCGGGTCGGTAAGTCTGCAACTTGATAGCATCAGCACCTGCTTTGGCAGCCTCTTCGACAATACGCATGGCCGTTTCGAGCCTGCCATTATGGTTGGCGGAAAGTTCAGCGATAATATAGGGAGATTGATCAGGCGCGACACGGCGACCAGCGATCTCGATAGAGGGGACTGTCATGTAACGTCATGCTCCTTGCTGCAATTGCCATTCGCTACGAAAGAGCCCGAAGCCAATGACATCGTGATAAGTATTTCCATCAAAGTGATGGTCTCTTAATAATGACTCGCGCACAAATCCGAAACGCTCGTGAAACGCTAGCGAGCGTTGATTGCTGGCAAGAGCTTCACCACAAAGTTTATGCAGACCAAGCTGATCAAACGCGAATTCCAAAGCGACTTCCCCAAGCGCTTGACCGCTGCCTCGCGGTGCCTCAGGAGCAAGATAGAACCCCCATACAGCGCGATGCGGCTCATCATTTTCCAGCTGAATGCTGACAAACCCAAATGGCTGGCCATTTGCTTCAGCCAGCATGAGATGCCGATTTGGGTCGTGCTGTGAACGCTTGAACCAAGCGCGATGCTCCCCCTCAGAAATCTCATGCTGTGTGTACATGTAACGCCGAACATCAGGATGGTTACGCCATTGACGTACCAAGAAGAGATCGGCCTCCTCGAGAGTGCGTAAAGTTGCGGGTAATATCATCTATACTTTGACTCCCCATTTAGAGCCCGGCAGAGGGCCAGCGTTCCGCCGCCAGAGGTCAGTTGAGCAGCAGCTACGCTCATTTCATACAAGGCATGAGGAACCTGAAGGGCTGATAAATGTCGAGACAGCCCCTCGACCAACTGCTCTTGGTTGCCTAGACAAACCGCCGCGCCCTCCATATCCAGCGCCTTGGCAATAGATTTCTGATTCTCGGCCAGTACCAGCATGAGAGTAGGCAGCCCTAGGCAACAGCGCTCCCAGGAAGTACTACCTGCGGCACCAATTGCGAGGTCAGCCTCGGCCATCCGCCTCGCCATATCTGATACATTGACGACCACCTCGGTGAACCACGGGAGCTCCCCGGCTCTAGCCTTGACCTCTCTCAACCAAGGCGCGGTGGCACCCATGACTACGGTAATCTCGAGATCATGTGGCAAGTTGCAGTCGTTCAGAGCGTCAAGTACGCGACAGGTTGCATTGTCCTTGTCGACACCACCAAGGCTGATCAACATTCGCTTGATCGTCGGGCGTCGGAGCCGCCGAGTCAGACTGCTCTCACGACGCTCAGCAAACTCCGGCCGCAATACGGCATGCTGTGGTCCCGCCAACACTTGGCATTCCACTGGCACCAATCCAGCATAGTCTTCTGATTGGCGACCCAGATTTTGATCAAGTAGCAGGTGGGCAAGATGGGGACGATCCGCCAGGTCATCTATGACGAGCAAACGGGTTCGAGCGGGCAATACCGCAGCTTCCCAGCGAGCATCCAGTGCGTAGTGGTCCACGACAAGCCAGTCTGGAGCCAAACTCCGCAGCAGAGTGGCACAGGCCTCGGCATCCTGCTGCCATGACACACCCAGCCAATGCGCGTGGCTCGGCTGAGGACTCCCGGACGCATCATCAATGTCCTGCTGGCTCCACACAGGCAATCGATGGATAACAAAGCCCCGCGCCTGAATGGTATCGATCAAATGCCCAACATGTTCACGGCAAAGAAAGTGGCACTGGACACCCTGCGCCTTGAGAGTTTCGGCAAGCGTGAGGCAGCGCATGACATGACCAGTGCCAATCTCGACTGAGGCGTCTACACGAAAAACCACCACAGGGGAGGGAGGCTGACTTGTCTCACCACTCATTTCTCTGCACCCCGCTCCAATGCCATCTCGGCCTGCCAGGCTTGGAATAGCCACTCGGCGCGCTTCCAATCTTCAGGAGTATCGATGTCCTGTACCCGATGGCGCGGTAGCCTTACCGGCACGGCACGCTGAGTGAAGATCGCTTTGCCGGCAACCCAGGCTTCTGCGCGCCCCCAGTAGAATTGCCCAGCGTCGTGCCAGGCTTCCTCGAGGTCCTGAGAGCGCGTGGTGAAATGCTCTGGTTGAAACATTGTGACACGACTGTCAGACGTCAAGCGCAAGGCTCGCTGGATAGGGAATGCATAACTTGTGACTGAGAAGGCATAGTCTGCATCGCCACTTAGTAGCGCGAGCAAACCTGCTTTCAAATCATGTGGCTGAACAAAAGGTGCGGTTGCATAGAGACAGCACACCGACTGAGACGACTCACCCTGTTCGCGAAGCCAATCAATCGCATGAGCGATCACCGGGATGGTGCCAGTGTGATCGTCAGAGAGTGCGGCGGGACGACGGAACGGTGCCTCCGCGCCATTGGCTTCCGCTACGGCAGCGATTTCATCATCATCAGTCGAGACGATCACACGCGCGAAACATCCGCTGTCCAACGCGGCTTTGATAGACCAAGCGATCATGGGCTTGCCAGCAAATTCCCGTATATTCTTGCGCGGAATCCGCTTGCTACCGCCCCTCGCGGGGATTATAGCGACCGGGCCAGCAACAGCGAGATTACTCATACCACCTCCATTGCCCGGCGCAAGGCAACAATCACGTTGTCCTGCTGTATATCACTCATGATGGGGTATAAAGGCAGGCTGATGGCCTGCTCGTAATAGCGCTCAGCCTCAGGGAAGTCGCCCGCCCGGAAGCCAAAATCCCGATAATAGGGCTGGGTATGCACAGGGATATAGTGCAGATTGACTCCAACCCCCTGCTCGCGCAGGGCATCGAAGACTTCCCGATGGGTCACACGGACTTGGTCAAGCTCGAGACGAATGACGTAAAGATGGCGACCAGAATAGCTATCGGGATGCTGATACGGGATCATCACGGGCAGATCGGCCAACAATTGATCATAACGATCTGCAAGGCTGTTACGCTTCGCCACATAAACATCCAGGCGCTCAAGCTGGGACAACCCTAACGCGGCCTGCAATTCAGTCATACGGTAGTTAAAGCCCAAGGCAACCTGCTGGTAGTACCATGAGCCATCGGCTTCGTGGCTCATCAATGCAGGATCACGAGTCACCCCGTGGCTCCGGAGCAGGTCCATGCTACGAGCCAGAGCATCATCATTGGTCAGTGCCATCCCCCCCTCTGCGGACGTGATGATCTTCACCGGGTGAAAACTGAACACTGTGATATCACTATAGCGACCGCTACCGATGTACTCGTTTTTATACTGACCACCAATGGCATGTGACGCATCTTCAATGATGCGAAAGCCATATCGCTGCCCCAAGGCATGGATTGCCTGCATGTCGCAGGGCTGCCCGCACAGGTGCACGGCCACTACCACCTTTGGCAGACGCTCGGCACGTTCGGCTTGCTCAAGCTTGGCTTCCAACGCTTTGGGACAGAGATTATAGGTATGCGGATCAATATCCACGAAGTCGACCTGAGCTCCACAATACAAACCACAGTTGGCGGAAGCCACAAAGGTGATCGGGGTAGTCCATAGCCAATCGCCCCGCCCCAAGCCCAATGCCAGGCAGGCAATATGCAAGGCTGATGTAGCGCTATTCACAGCCAAGGCGTGTCGTGCCCCCACCTTATTAGCGACTGCCTGCTCGAAGCGCGGCACCACGGGGCCCTGTGTCAGAAAATCTGACTGCAAGACGTCCAGCACGGCATCAATATCGGCCTGCTGGATATCCTGACGTCCATAGGGAATCATTCAGATAGCTCCGATCTTGTCCCAGTTAGTATCTATCCAGGCTTCGAGCTCGCCTTCACTCATCCACTCACTGTTGCTGTCACTGGAATAGACAAACCCTTCCGGCACCTTCCTGCCATCCTTGATACGATTGGCATCTTGATCCCAACTATTGATGGCCGGCAGAATCTTGAAGTGCTCAGGATACTCATAGGTGTAATAAGCATCTTCAGCGCCAATCATTTGCTCGTGAAGCTTCTCTCCGGGACGAATGCCGACGACTTCCTGCTTAGCCTCCGGCGCAACGACACGCCCAAGGTCGGTGACTTTCATGGAAGGAATCTTCTTGACGTAAATCTCTCCACCTTCCATGTCTTCGAAAGCATGCCAGACCAACTCGACGCCCTGCTCCAGAGAGATCATGAAGCGTGTCATACGATCATCCGTGATTGGCAGCACTCCCTTGTCACGAATGGACATGAAAAATGGAATCACTGAACCGCGCGAGCCCATCACATTGCCATATCGCACTACTGAAAAGCGTGTTTCATGGCCACCTGCGTAGGAATTGCCTGAAACGAACAGCTTATCGGATGTCAGCTTGGTAGCACCGTAAAGGTTGATCGGGCTGCTAGCCTTGTCAGTAGACAGTGCGACGACCTTTTTTACGCCTTTGTCGATGCACGCGTCAATCAGGTTCATTGCGCCTTGAACATTGGTCTTCACGCACTCGAAGGGATTGTACTCGGCAGTGGGCACGATCTTGGTGGCGGCCGCATGGACGACATAATCGACGCCATCCAGAGCACGGTATACCCGGTCTCGGTCACGCACATCACCTATGAAGAAACGCACACGAGAATCACCCTGGAACTTCTTGGCCATTTCCCACTGTTTCATTTCATCACGTGAAAAAATGATAACCCTCTTGGGATTATATTTCTCCAACAACATTGGGATGAATGTGTGACCAAAAGACCCAGTACCACCTGTCACTAAAATCGATGCATTATCGAACATACCCTACCGCCCTCAACAAAGATTAAATTTATAAAAATTATAACACATAGAAGCCGTTAAATCCACTCAAGAACTTCACCACAAATCTACAGCATCAAAAATCTGCAATACCATTTATATAAGCAAAGAAAACTGCTTCATTTCATACCCAACAGCCCTACACCTGATCAAATTCCGACTTATATTCGATCATGCTTATTGAAATCCAAGCCCACCACATCAATACCAGCTTGACGATACTCGTTATAAATATTACTTATTGCCCTTGAAGACTCTGCACGTAACACAGCAGAAGGGACTTCAAAAGAAACCACAGACTCAAAATCGAAAAGCTTGTCGAGGCTAAGAAGTGCGCTTGTGAAAGCTCCAGCAATCCCCCAAGGTAAGTAACCCAGCTTCAATAAGTATAGCTCTGCTGGCAACCCGAGAGGATTGACAGGAATATTGAGTTGACTCTCAATCAGTTCGAGCTTACTAGGTGTATCAGCCCTGTGTGGTATATACTTTATTTTTTTTCCGCGCTCTTCAAAATATAGCTTGGCTTTACTGATAAGTTCCAGCTCATGCTCCAACGACATGATACCAGCTTCACTATACTTTGCACCAAAATAAAAAACGATTCCCACGTCAACTTCTTTATTTCTGCTTTCTGCCCTCAAAGCTCGATAATCATTATGTACTGAACTCCCATCACCCGAACTCCTAACAAATGAACTAAAGATGATCGGCTGTACATAATGATCACCGGAGAGCCATCCCGATTTCTTGTTACGATGCAAAAAACCTTTATCTATATATTTTTTCTTCGCCTCTATGACACCCACCCCATCATCGGTCAGATAGACACTTTCTGGCAATAACTTTATCTTGAGGTCATGCATCCACTCACTTTTAAAGTCACCCATACACACTACATTTGCATGCCCCTCACATGCTTTGATGATTTTATATTTTATAATTCTTTTTTTAGCCCAAGAGAACTGCTTGATCCTGCACAGAAAAGACACCTCCTTGCATTCAGGCCAATCCAAAGCTTCAACTGTTTTCTTGAGCTGATAATCATGAGTTTTTTTCTTTCTCTCACCCGAATACTTCACTACGAGCAAAACCCTTTCATCAGCAAACTTCTGTTTAAACAATTCGTAGCATGAAATCACCTGCAGGGGTGATTCAGCGAGAAAAAGCACCATTTTAGCTTCCTTTCACAAACTGCAAACGCCTCTTAGCTTGGGCAAAGAGAATAAGAACACTATAGAGCAGAGCAACTTGAAAATTTTTCTCAGCTTCTAAGTGATACCGGCAACTGCCAATCTATCGGCACATCGCCACGTGCCTCCAGCCAGGCGTTGGCTTGCGAGAAGTGGCGAGAGCCGAAGAAACCGCGGTGCGCTGCGAGGGGGGATGGGTGCGGCGCGTGGAGCACCAGGTGCTTCTGGGTGTCCACAGCACGGGCCTTCTTCTGGGCATGACTGCCCCAGAGCAGGAAGACGACACCCTCACAGTGCTGGTTGATCACGTCGATGGCGCGGTCGGTGAATTGCTCCCACCCCTGCTTCTGATGCGAGGCGGCCTTGCCCTGCTCGACGGTCAGCACGCTGTTGAGCAGCAAGACGCCCTGCTTCGCCCAGCTTTCCAAGAAGCCGTGATCGACGGGCTCGACGCCGACATCGGTAGCCAGTTCCTTGTAGATGTTCTTCAGCGAAGGCGGCGGGCGCACACCGGGGCGCACCGAGAAGCACAGTCCATGCGCCTGGCCCGGGCCATGATACGGGTCCTGGCCGAGGATCACGACCTTGACGTTGGAGAGCGGCGTCAGCCAGAAGGCACGGAACCAGTCATCGGAGTGCGGATAGATGACCTTGCCGGCATCTTTCTCGGCGCGCAGAAAGTCGCGCAGGCGCTGCATATAGTCAGCCTGAAACTCTTGGCCAAGATGCGCCTGCCAATCGGCAGGCAACACCTCGGAGCGGCCAGTCGCGGCAGTCTCCAACGGCATGTCAGCTATCGCTCTCTTGCTTCTTGAGCTGCTCGGCGATCGGCTCGACGTAGGCGATACCCATGTCCCACGGGAACTGGATCCAGCAGTTCTGCGGCACTTCGGTGATGAAGCCATCGACCAGCGGACGACCTTCCGGCTTGGCATAGACGGTCACGAAGTGCGCCTTGGGCAACATGTCACGCACCGCACGTGCGGTATTGCCGGTGTCGACCAAGTCATCGACCAGCAGCCAGCCGTCACCGTCGTGGTCGACGCCCTTGACCACTTCCAGCCCCCCCTGCTCCATGTGGTCGTGATAGCTCTTGATGCACACGGTATCGATGTGGCGGATACCCAGCTCGCGGGCGATCAGGCCGGCCGGAATCAGGCCACCGCGGGTGATGGCGATGATGCCCTTGAAGTCGCGACCACTGAGGTCGTGACATAGCGCACGCACATCACGGTGCAGCTGGTCCCAAGAGACGATGAAGTGGTCGTGGTAGCGTTCGGAAGACATGTGGGTCACTCGCAAAGACGAAACAGAAGGAAAGCATGGTGGCTGGCGCGCCACCGCACAAGGGGAAGATCCACTCAGCCACGCCAGAGCGCGGACAAGGGCCTCAGATTCGCTGCCCGCAGCAACGACGATGGCCCTGCCAGAAGACAGGGCCATCGCGTCAAGCCGGCATTACTCGGATTCGGTGAAGCTGCACGCCGCGAAGACACTGTGGCCTTCTTCACGAATGCGCGCGGAGCCGCCGATTTCTGGCAGATCGATGATGGCTGCCGTCTCGACGACCACACCACCGGTGCGCTCGATCAGCTTGCAGGCCGCCAGCATGGTGCCGCCGGTCGCGATCAGGTCATCCATCACCAGGATGCGATCGCCTTCACGGAAGGCATCGGAGTGCAGCTCGACGGTGGACTCACCATATTCCAGCGAGTAGGTCTCGCTGATGGTCTTGAACGGCAGCTTGCCCTTCTTGCGCACCGGCACGAAGCTGCAGCCCAGCTCGTAGGCCAGCGGAGCACCGATGATGAAGCCACGCGCATCGATGGCGGCGATGGCGTCGATTTCCATCTCCTGATAGCGGTGCACGAAGGAGTCGATCAGCTTGCGGAACGCGGCGGAGTTCTGCAGCACCGGCGTGATGTCACGGAAGTTGACACCTTTCTGGGGCCAGTCCGGCACGGTGCGGATGACAGACTTGATGTAGTCGCTGTAGATGCTCATTAGAGGGCTCCGTCGAGGAACAGGTATTTGCAGGCGAACAGGATGGCGAGAATCACCAGCCCCGGGCTCAGATCACGATAACGGCCGGAGAACAGCTTGATCACGGCGTAGCTGATGAAGCCCAGCGCGATCCCGTTGGCAATCGAGTAGGTCAGCGGCATCACCAGGGTAGCGATCACCACCGGTGCCGCTTCAGTAATGTCGTTCCAGTCGATGCGTGCCAGGCCGCCCGTCATCAGGCAGGCGACATACAGCAGCGCACCGGCAGTGGCGAAGGCCGGAATCGAGGTCGCCAGCGGCGACAGGAACAGGCTGACGAGGAATAGGCCGGCAACGACGACGGCCGTCAGGCCGGTACGTCCGCCGGCGGCCACGCCGGTGGCGGATTCGATGTAACTGGTCACGTTCGAGGTGCCCATGACAGAGCCGACCATGGTGGCACTGGAATCTGCCATCAAGGCCCGTCCCAGCTGCGGCAGGTGGCCACGCTCGTTGGTCAGGCCAGCCTGCTGGGAGACGGCGATCAGCGTGCCCGAGGTGTCGAACAGATCGACGAACAGGAAGGCGAAGATGATCGACACCATGCCCAGGTTGAAGGCGCCGGCGATATCGAGCTCCGCCAATGTCGGCAGCATGCTCGGCGGCATCGAGGCAAAGCCGTGGAAATCGTTGTTGCCGGTCAGGGTCGCCAGCAGCGTGACGAGCAGTATGCCGATCATCACCGCACCGATCACCTTCCGATACGACAGCGCGACGATCAAAAAGAACGAGAGCAGTGCATACATGGCCGCCGGCGAGGACAGATCGCCCAGCGTGACCAGCGTGCCCGGGGCGTCGACGACGATGCCGCTGCCCTGCAGGGCGATGATCGCCATGAACAGGCCGATGCCCGCGGCGATGCCGGTCTTCAGCGAGGCGGGAATGGCATTGATGATCCACTCGCGAATCTTGAAGGCGGAGAGCAGGAAGAAACTCACCCCGGACAGGAAGACCGCGCCCAGCGCGACCTGCCAGGGCACGCCCATCTGGCCGGCGACCGTATAGGTGAAGAAGGCCGTCAGTCCCATGCCCGGTGCCAGCGCGATCGGGTAGTTGGCGTAAAGGCCCATGACCAGACAGCCGATGGCTGCCGCCAGACAGGTCGCGACGAACACGGCGCCGTGATCCATGCCGGTGGAGGCCAGCATTGAGGGAGCCACGAAGATGATATAGGCCATCGCGAGGAAGGAGGTAAATCCTGCGATGACTTCGGTACGCACATTGGTACCGTGCTCGGAGAGCTTGAAAAGACGTTCCAGCATTGAGGTAGCCCCTATCCTTGAGCAGTGCCTGTCCGGCAAGGCGCAGTGGTCGGTGATTGTCAGAATCAGCAGATCAAGACGAACTCGCTCGGACAGGTATGCCGCACAGGGCGTCGGATGAAGCTTTTCCCCTGTTCAGCCTGCCTGAACCACGATGCCCCGCCAGCGGCAGGGCATCGAAAGGCGCAACATGGTACCCAAAGGTCTGCAGCGAATCGAGCATTCCCGGCATATTTCCTGACCAGTCAGACGAGTTCTGGCGTCCTGCCAGTGAGATGATCCGCTGCAGACCTGCAAGCCTCATGCCAGTCGGGAGGCCATGACCCGCTCGACGGTCTCGACAATGGCCTGGGTCTGCGGGTCGACTTCAAGGTTGACCTGATCACCGACGGCGCGCACGCCCATCAGGGTGCGCTCGAGCGTCTCGGGAATCAGATTGACGCAGAAGCGTGTGCCCTGCACCTCACCGATCGTCAGGCTGACACCGTCGAGTCCCACATAGCCCTTGTCGAACAGAAAACGCATCAGCTCGGCCGGCGCCTGGAACCAGATACGACGATTGTCCGCAGTGGCCTCGATGGCATCGATGGTCACCATCGCCATCACGTGCCCGGACATCGAGTGCCCGCCGATCTCGTCGCCGAAGCGTGCCGCTCGCTCCACGTTCACGACGCTGCCCACCTCGAGCTCGCCCAGATTGGTCAGACGCAGCGTCTCGCGCATCAGGTCAAAGCTGGCTAGTTGACCCTCAAGCGCCGTCACGGTCAGACAGCAACCGTTATGGGCCACCGAGGCCCCCAGCTCCAGCCCCGCCTCCAGTCCCGCCGGCAACCGGACCTGATGCGTGCGAAAGTCAGTGCGTTCTTCAATGGCCACCACTTCCGCCATGCCTTGTACGATACCCGTGAACATGCGTGATCTTTCCTTGCACTGCTGCTTCTTGCTGTCGAGAAGCCGTGAATAAGGGACGGCATGCAGCAGCGAGATGACCGGCATGCCCAGCCGAAATCCTAGCATGGTGGACTTGCCGTCGACATGCTGGCGTTGTCTGCCGTGGGAGTGCGCGGCGTTGTCGCCCTCGCCTCCCATCTCCCGTCTCCCGTCTCCCGTAACAGGCGAGCACGGCTGTCACGGCGAGCGCGGAGCGGGCCGCAACTCATCCCCGACTGACCGTCAAGACAGGAAAGCCGTCGCTGGCGATTGAAACCCGCGTCACGACAAGAGCCTTGTAAGAAATGGCTTACAGAGCGTATCGCCAAATTGCCATGTCGAACGACAGTTCGAATAAACGTCCAGCGCAAGACCAAAGTCGTTGACACCCCCAAGGTGACTGATAGAATGCGCCTCAAATCTGTTTGGCGCCGATTTGTACCCGGATTGCGGGCGCCCACCACGAGAGCTGGTCTCACGGGGTGCAAGTTCTGCTAAAAGGGTGTGTCCAGCGTTGATGGCCACCCGTCTTGGGTGGTCTTTTTTCTTCCCACTGGATCGCTCCCCTCTTCGCTGTCTGCCATGTGCGCAGACGCCGGCAGAACGTTCTGTCCTCTACAGACCTTCGCCCGCAATCCGGTTGGTGCCTTAACCACTCGGACCCCCATGATCACACTCAAGAACGTCTCCAAGACTTACGGCAGTGGTGACAAGGCCGTGGTCGCGCTCAAGGATGCCAGCCTCACGGTTCCTCAGGGCGCCATTACCGGTGTCATCGGCCTGTCCGGTGCCGGCAAGTCGACTCTCATTCGCTGCGTCAATCTGCTCGAACGCCCCACTGCCGGTAGCGTCGTCGTCGATGGCCAGGAATTGACCGAGCTCGACGAGTCCGCGCTGCGCAGCGCTCGTCACCAGATCGGCATGATCTTCCAGCACTTCAATCTGCTCTCCTCACGCACGGTCTTCGCCAATGTGGCGCTGCCGCTGGAGCTGGCTGGCATCTCGAAGGACGAGATCAGAAAGCGCGTCGAGCCATTGCTGGAGCTGACCGGCCTGAGCGACAAGGCCGGCCAGTATCCTGCCCAGCTGTCCGGGGGTCAGAAACAGCGTGTGGCCATCGCCCGCGCCCTGGCCAGCCGCCCCAAGGTGCTGCTGTGTGACGAGGCCACCTCGGCGCTCGACCCGCAGACCACCGCCTCCATCCTTGAGCTGCTCAAGGACATCAACACCAAACTGGGCCTGACGATCCTGCTGATCACCCACGAGATGGAAGTGGTCAAGAGCATCTGTGATCAGGTCGCCCTGATCAGCGGCGGTGAACTGGTGGAAGTGGCCTCGGTAGGCGATTTCTTCACCGCACCGCAGACCCGCCTGGGTCGCGAGTTCCTCAATGACTTCCTGGAACTTGAGCCGCCACGCGCGCTGGTCGAGCGCCTCGAAGCCACCGCCGGCCCGCACACCCACCCGGTGGTGCGCCTGGCCTTCAGCGGCGACGCCGTCTCCACTCCGCTGATCTCGCGCCTGGCGCGTGAATGCCAGGTGGATGTCAGCATCCTGCAGGCCAAGGTGGAATCCATTCAGGACCGCACCCTGGGCCTGATGATCGCCGAACTGATGGGCGACAGCGGCCAGACCCAGCAAGCGCTCGATTATCTCGAATCCCACGACCTGAAAGTGGAGGTGCTCGGCCATGTCACCCGCACTGCTTGAACTCGTCCTGTCCTCCACCCTCGAGACCCTGTACATGGTCGCGGTGGCAGGCCTGATCTCCGCGGCACTCGGCATTCCGCTGGGCGTGGCACTCTACACCTCGCGCCCCGGCCAGATTCTCGCGCGCCCGGCACTCAACAGCGTGCTGAGCATCATCACCAACATCGGTCGCTCGGTGCCGTTCATCATCCTGATGGTGGCGATCATCCCGCTGACGCGCCTGATCGCGGGCAGCTCCATCGGCACCAATGCCGCCATCGTGCCGCTGACCATCGCCTCGATTCCCTTCGTCGCCCGCCTGATCGAAGGCGCGCTGAATGAAGTCGGCCCGGGGCTGGTCGAGGCCGCACAGGCCATGGGTGCCACGCCGATGCAGATCATCACCAAGGTGCTGCTGCCGGAAGCACGCAGCGGCATCATCAATGGCCTGACCATCACCGTGGTGACGCTGATCAGCTATTCCGCCATGGCCGGCACCGTCGGTGGCGGTGGCCTGGGGGATCTCGGCATTCGCTACGGCTACAATCGCTTCGACCCGATGGTGATGCTGGTGACCGTGGTCATCCTCGTCGTCATGGTGCAGGGCTTCCAGAGCCTGGGCGACCATCTGGTGCGCAAGTCGAACCACAAGTAAGCGTCGCTCCATGAGCGGTGGCTGATATAGAAGTGGCGTTCGATCTACAAATCACACGGCTTTCGGTATCGTGATGGCTCATCACCATGAGCCGTCACTCATAACATCCCGCGGACCCCGCCGGTCACGTCGGATCACAAGGAGAACATCGATGCGCAACATGCTGACCACGCTTTCTTCCCCGCTGCGCCTTGCCGGCGCTGCCACCCTGCTCGGCGCCACCCTGCTGGCAGGCTGCGGCAACGACGCGTCCGACGAGAACACCCTCAAGATGGGTACCGTCGCAGGCCCGGAAACCGAAGTGATGAAGGTCGCGGCCGAGATCGCCAAGGAAAAGTACGACCTGAACGTCGAGATCACCGAGTTCACCGACTACGTGTCTCCCAACGCCGCACTGGCCGATGGCTCTCTGGATGCCAACGCCTACCAGCACCAGCCGTACATGGAATCCATGGTGCGTGAGCGTGGCTACAAGTTCGCCAGCGCCGGCAAGACCTTCGTGTACCCGATCGGTGCCTACTCCGAGAAGTACGCAGACATCAGCGAACTGCCGGACGGCGCGACCATCGCCCTGCCGAACGATCCGTCCAACGAAGGCCGCTCCCTGATCCTGATGCACGACCTGGGTATGATCGAGCTGACCGACAAGGGCAACCTCGAAGCGACTCCGATCGACGTCGCCAAGAACCCGCATGACTACCAGTTCAAGGAAATCGAGGCTGCCCAGCTGCCGCGCATCCTGCCGGACGTCGACCTGGCCTTCATCAACAACACCTTCGCTCAGCCGGCTGGCCTGAAACCGGAAGACGCGCTGATCCGTGAAGGCGCCGAGTCCCCGTACGTCAACCTGATCGTCGTGCGCCAGGGCGATGAAGACAGCGAGAAGGTGCAGAAGCTGGTCAAGGCCTACCAGACACCGGAAGTCGAAGCCAAGGCAGAAGAGCTGTTCAAGGGCGCGGCGGTGCCGGGCTGGAAGTAAGCCTCACCCCACGTCACTGACAGACGCCTGAACGCAAAGCGCCGACCACTGGTCGGCGCTTTTGCATCCGGTGGATGACGCATCTCATCACGCATCTCATCGCGCCCAGATGCCGGCGCAGCGCGAGAAGACACACGCGCAGGACACGCTTGAAACAGGCGACCCGCGACCGCATTCCTGCGCCATCTCCCCACTTACCTATCCCTCAGGAGCCCTCATGGCCACTCGCCCCGACTATTCACTGCTGGCCCGCCAGCTGGATGCCATCCTCGATACCCGCGACTGGCTGACCAACGCCTCCCAGACGGCTGCCTTCGTCAACATGACGGTGGAGAACCTCAACTGGGCAGGCTTTTATGTGCAACGTCAGCCGCAGGTCCTGCACCTGGGGCCATTCCAGGGTCAGCCGGCCTGCCACCCGATTCCCTTCACCAAGGGCGTGTGTGGCGCCGCCGCCACCGAGCGCACCACCCAGCGTGTCGCGGATGTACACGCCTTCCCGGGCCATATCGCCTGTGACGCCGCCTCGCGCAGCGAGCTGGTCATCCCAGTGCTCATCGAGCAGGGCGGCCAGCAAGTGCTGTGGGGTGTGCTGGACCTGGACAGCCCGAGCCCCGAGCGCTTCGACGAAGAGGATCAGGCCGGCATCGAGCGCCTGGTCGAGATCTTCATCGCCTCCAGCGACTTCGACAGCGTTCCTGTCTGACAAACTGAGCGCCCGCCTGACAGGCAGCCAGAACGTCAGCATCACGCTCTGCCGCCCGCCGCGCCACTCGCACGGCGGGCGGTTTGCGTTGTGGCCTGTCAGGCCTTGCACAGCCCCGTGCGAGATGACAGGTTAAGAGCTCTCGCCCCCGACAGGAGCCAAACATGTCATCCCGGTCGCCATCTCATCCCTCGTCGCCCTCTAC
The DNA here is from genome assembly GCF_001306765.1 of Cobetia sp. UCD-24C. Classification (NCBI taxonomy): domain Bacteria; kingdom Pseudomonadati; phylum Pseudomonadota; class Gammaproteobacteria; order Oceanospirillales; family Halomonadaceae; genus Cobetia; species Cobetia sp. UCD-24C. Next base: position 23,227 of record NZ_LJTD01000018.1, read on the forward strand.
TTCGCCCTCCACATCATCCTCCTCCCCGGATTCGCCGCCCCCACATGCGGAGGCCTCGCTGCAAAATCACGACGATGCGCATGCCGGCCTTGAGCGGGTCATCAAGCATCTTGAGCGTATCAAGGCCTTCACGGCGCGCACCGGCAATGACCTCGGCGCCAAGCGCACCCTGCTTGAGGCCTACTTCGCTGCCGACGCCAGCATTCTCGACACCGGCGTGACACCGCGTCTCGCGATGGTACCGGGTGGCGAGGGAGAGCGTGTCTGTGAGGTATTGCCGGCACCCGATGATGCACCAGCGCGCCCGCGTCGCCTGCTGTATGTGCATGGCGGCAGCTGGATCGCAGGCTCGCCTGCCGGCCATCGCCCTCTGGCCAGCCGTCTGGGGCGAGCGGCACGCGCCGAGACCTACACCCTGGATTACCGCCTCGCGCCCGAGGCCGCCTTCCCGGCCGGCCTGCAGGACGTGCTGGCCGCGTGGCGCTGGCTGTGTGACGAATACCCGCAGGACCACCTGCTGCTGGCCGGTGACAGCGCGGGCGGCAACCTCACGCTGGCGGCCCTGAATGCGCTCAAGAGCGCAGGTGAGCGGCTGCCGGATGCGGTGATCGCCTTCTCGCCCGCCACGGACCTCAGCTGGGGCAGCGCCTCGCTGTCGCGCAAGGCCGAGGTGGACCCGATCCTCGATCCCAATCTGCTGCCCTTCGTGAGCATGGCCTATGTGCAGGACGGTACCGACATGAGCGATCCGCGCATCTCGCCGCTGGAGGGAAATCTGTTTGACCTGCCTCCGACGCTGATCCAGTGCGGCGAGGCGGAGATCCTGCTCGACGACAGCCGTCGCTACGCCACTCAGGCGCAGGACTGCGGCTCGCCCGTCACATTGAGTCTGTGGCCGGACATGCCACATGTGTTCGTCGGCTTCGCCCCGCTGCTGAGCGCTGCCAATGCCGCCCTCAAGGAAGCACGCGAATTCCTCGACGCTACGCTTGCCTGAGCGGCGCGCACCAGTCCCGCGGCAGATTTTCATGACACGCACACGAAAACGCCCGACTCGATGAGCCGGGCGTTCTCTGGAATCTGGTAGGACCAGGCGGATTTGAACCGCCGACCTCCACGATGTCAACGTGGCGCTCTAACCAACTGAGCTATGGTCCTGAAGTGTGGCAGATGACATAGGAACACTTGAAACATACCGTGGAACGGCTTGGTAGGACCAGGCGGATTTGAACCGCCGACCTCCACGATGTCAACGTGGCGCTCTAACCAACTGAGCTATGGTCCTGAATCAAGTGGCGCGATGTTGCCATCAGTGCCGATGCTGGTAGGACCAGGCGGATTTGAACCGCCGACCTCCACGATGTCAACGTGGCGCTCTAACCAACTGAGCTATGGTCCTGTGTCAGCATGCTGAAATGCGAAGCAGTGTGATGCGAAGTGCTTTGCCCTGTCAGCGAGGACGTATTCTACGCAACTCCCGTTTTGATGCAACCCCCTGATGATAAAAAATTTTCTCGCCATTCCGCCTTGCCATGATTAGGTAAAAAGAACGGGCACAGAGCAGGCATGGATCGCGCCGCGCGCGCGGCACGCAGGCGAGGCTCGTCATGATGGCCAGGCCTGAAAGGGACTCACCTGATCAGATCTGCCCGGCTCTGCTCTGCTCCGCCCTACGCCGCCAGCCACTTTCGCCGAATGGCACAAGGTTGGCTGGCAGCGCACGGACACGACAATGACTGGCCGCAGCGCCTCGACAGCTAGAGGAAGACCCGACGCAGCACAGCGGCCAACACGGCCCCCAGCAAGGGGCCGGCGATGGGCACCCAGGCATACTGCCAGCCCGAACTGCCCTTGCCGGCAATCGGCAACACCCAATGCGCGATGCGCGGCGCCAGGTCACGCGCCGGATTCATCGCGTTGCCCGTCGGCCCACCCAGTGACAGGCCGATCGCCCAGACCAGCACACCGATCAGATACGGCAGCGCCTGATCGGTGATCAGCGCGCTGTCGACCATGCTGCCGATGGCGAAGATGAGCACTACCGTCGCGATCGCTTCACTGATGACATTGGCCGTCTTGTTGGCCACTGCCGGATCAGTACAGAAAACCGCGCGTTTGCGCAGCGGGTCTCGGGTCACCTCCCAATGCGGGTAATAGGCCGCCCACACCAGTACCGCCCCCATGAAGCAGCCCAGCAGCTCCGCCAGCATCATCCTGGCGACCTTGAGCTCGTCGGTATGCACGCCCAGCAGGTATTTCGCGATCGTCACCGCCGGATTGAGATCGCCGTAGGGCGACCCTGTCGAGGTCGAGACCAGCACCCCGACCATCACGGCAAATCCCCAGCCGGCATTGATCATCAGCCAGCTGGAACCCGCTCCCTTGGTGCCCCTGAGCATCGCATTGGCGACCACACCACCTCCCAGCAGAATCATGAAGGTGGTACCCAGAAACTCGCCCGTCATGACGTCAGTCCACATCTTGATGACCTCCGCCACTTGCCCCCTGTCAGTCGTCTACCGCCACCTCTCGCCCGCACGAACGCGCCCCATGACAATGGAGTGGTGCTATCGCCGGGGGATGGCAAGAAAAGGCGGAGACCCGAAATGACTTCGCCCCGTCGAGGGACGGGGCGAAGTCAGGCTACAGTGCCACAGGTGCAGGGGACTGCTCCAGCAGATTGCGGCAAGGATTTGTTACAGCAGCAGATGCCACATGGAGGCCGCGATCAAGGCCCCCGCCAGGGGGCCGGCGATCGGCACCCAGGCATACCCCCAGCCGGAGGCGCCCTTGCCGTGGATCGGCAACAAGGAGTGTGCGATACGCGGGCCCAGATCACGTGCCGGGTTGATGGCATAGCCGGTCGCGCCACCCAGCGAGAGGCCGATGGCCCATACCAGCATGCCGACCAGATACGGCAGCAGGCCAGCGCTGATGGTGCCGGAGCCGACGATGGCACCGATACCGAAGATCAGCACCACGGTTCCGATCACTTCGCTGAGCATGTTGCCCAGACGACACTCGACTGCCGGGTCCGTGCAGAACACCGCCCGCTTGAGGCCAGCATCGCTGGTGCGCTTCCAGTGCGGCAGATAGGCCAGCCACACCATCACGGCACCGGCGAAACAACCGAGCATCTGCGCGATGACATGTCGCGCCACATCCATGAGGGTGGCATGCACCCCGAGCAGATACTTGGCCAGCGTCACCGCCGGATTGAGGTCCGCCTGGGGCGAACCGGTCGAGACGGCCACGAACACGCCGATCATCACGGCAAAGCCCCAGCCGGTGGTGATCACGATCCAGCCGGAACCATTGCCCTTGGTGTCAGACAACACCACATTGGCGACCACGCCACCGCCGAACAGGATAAGGAACAGACAGCCGAGAAACTCGCCTGTCATGACATCGGTCCACATGCTCAGTGGCCTCCGTCGCTTTTCACTCTTTCCACCGCTTCCAGCCAGCCGGCGTAGAGGCGCTTACGCTGCTCTTCCGCCATTTCCGGCGCGAAGGTACGCTCGCAGTGCCACAGCTCGCTGATCTCATCCAGGCTTTCATACCAGCCGATATGCAGACCGGCCAGATACGCGACGCCCAGCGCCGTGGTCTCCAGCACGCGCGGACGATCCACCTTCACGCCCAGCATGTCAGACAGGAACTGCATCACCCAGTTGTTGCTGACCATGCCGCCATCCACGCGCAGATTCGCGCAGTTGATAGCCACGTCATCCAGCATGCACTCCTGCAGGTCACGCGTCTGATAGCACACCGACTGCAGGCCGGCCGCCACGATATCGGTGATGCCGGTGCCACGGGTCAGCCCCAGAATCGCGCCACGCGCCTGCGGGTCCCAGTGCGGTGCTCCCAGGCCGGTGAAGGCCGGCACCATGTAGACGCCGTGGTCGGCCTTGGCCGCACGCGCCAGCGGTTCGGTCTCGGAGGCATCGGAAAACAGCTTCAGGCCATCACGCAGCCACTGCACGGTTGCGCCCGCCACGAAGATGCTGCCTTCCATGGCATAGGTCGGCTTGCCATTGAGGCGATAGCCCACCGTGGTCAGCAGACGATTGCGGGACAGCTCCATCTTCTCACCGGTGTTCATGATCATGAAGCAGCCAGTGCCGTAGGTGCTCTTGCTCATGCCGGGCGTGAAACAGGCCTGGCCGACCAGCGCCGCCTGCTGATCGCCGGCCACGCCGCGAATCGGCATCGCCGCACCGAACAGCTGCGGGTCGGTGGTGCCGAAATCATCACTGGAATCCAGCACTTGCGGCAGCAGGCTTTCCGGGATACCGAACAGCTCCAGCAGCTCGCTGTCCCAGCACTGATCGACGATGTTGAACAGGCAAGTACGCGAGGCGTTGGTGGCATCGGTGACGTGACGCTTGCCGGCGGTCAGCTTCCAGATCAGGTAGCTGTCGACGGTACCGAAGGCCAGCTCGCCCTTCTCAGCACGTGCGCGAACGCCTTCGACATTCTCGAGAATCCAGCGCAGCTTGGTCGCGGAGAAATACGGGTCGATCAGCAGACCGGTCTTCTGCTGGATCATGTCACCATGACCGGCCTCGGAAAGCTCACGACAGTACTCGTGGGTGCGGCGGTCCTGCCAGACGATGGCGTTGTAGACCGGCACGCCGGTCTCGCGGTCCCAGACGATGGTGGTCTCACGCTGGTTGGTGATCCCGATGGCGGCCACCTGCTCGGCGCCGACATTGGTGTTGATCAGTGACTGACGCACGGTGCGCTTCACCGACCCCCAGATATCATCGACGTTGTGCTCGACCCAACCGCTGTCCGGGAAATGCTGCGGGAATTCTTCCTGTGCCAGACCTGTCACCGTCCCTTCACGATCGAACAGGATGGCGCGGGAGCTGGTGGTACCCTGGTCGATCGCGAGAATGCGCGTGGGTCCATCGACGCGAGAGTCTTTCTCTGGCTTGGGGCTAGACATTATGACTGTCCTTGGCTTCGAGGCTGCTTCTGAGAGTACACGTCAGCGGAGACTGCGGTACTTCACTATATTGGCTCGGGTATCATGTGAGGGCGACAGGAGAAAGCGGGTTGGCTTTGTCCTCTTCACGCTTGGCAGGCGCAGCGAGAACACTTCCTCTTGAACCATCACAACCGAACACGAAATGTTCGTCTTCGAATATCGCTGCAAACGTTAGCGCCAAATGCGCGCTATCACAAACGTATTACCAATCAATATCATTGTACCTTGGTCTCATGTCTATTGCGCCGACATGGACTGTTGCAGCTTCGCAACACCTTGACGCAATTCGTCAAATTGCACTGACGCCCCCCTGTTGGATTAGGATGTACCCTCACTGGACGACCCCACTCCCCAACGGCAACCGTGATGCGCACTTGCTGACATGAAGTGAACTCACGTTCCGCAGCCGCTGACAACAAGAGAGCAGGATGATGCAGCCAAAGCGCCATCGCGCCATTGTCGAACTGATCACGCGTCAGGGATATGCCTCCATCGAGCAGCTGGCCAGTCACTTCGAGGTCACGCCGCAGACCATTCGTCGCGACCTCAATCAGCTGTCCGAGGCCGGCGCGCTCAAGCGCGTGCACGGGGGCGCGGGGCTTGAGTCCAGTACCGTCAGCACCGCCTACAGCACCCGCAAGACATTGAACCTGGGCGCCAAGCGGCGCATGGCGGCCGCCCTGGCCAGGCAGATTCCTGACCACGCCTCGCTGTTCATCAACATCGGCACCAGCAACGAGATGGTGGCCGAGGCGCTATGTGATCATCACGGGCTTGAAGTCATCACCAACAACCTGAACGTGGCGGCCATCCTCCAGCACAAGGAGGGTTTCAACGTCATCGTGGCCGGCGGCATGGTGCGTTCCCGCGATGGCGGCATCATCGGCGAGGCCACCATCGACTTCATCAACCAGTTCAAGGTCGACTTCGGGATCATCGGCATCAGCGGCATCGATGAAGATGGCTCGCTGCTGGAATTCGACTATCAGGAAGTGCGTGTCGCCCAGGCGATCATCCACAACTCACGCCAGGTCTTCCTGATCGCGGATCACTCCAAGTTCCAGCGCAATGCGGTCGTGCGCCAGGGCAACCTGAGCCAGCTCGATGCGCTCTTCACCGATATCCAGCCCCCGGAAAGCATCCTGACCCTGATGCGTCAGCACGAGGTCGCGCTGCATGTCGCCGGTGACGAGTCGTCGGACGAGAGTGGTGGCACTTGAGCTCGATGACGCGTCACCCAACCCACTAGTCGCCTCACCAACAAGTCATCGCGCAATCAGGTCATCGCGCAATCAAGGGGCCAGGCAATACGCCGACGTGCAGCCTGGCCCGGCTCTCATCCCTTATCCCTCGCCCCCTTTTCCTTCTTGCCCCCTTTACTTCTTCCCCC
>NZ_LJTD01000019.1:0-25466 GCF_001306765.1 Cobetia sp. UCD-24C
GAACTGACCCAGCCGCTGGCCATGGACAGCTACCAGCGTTCACCGCATACCGGCAGCTTCGTGTTCATTGACCGTCTGTCCAACATCACCATCGGTGCGGGCATGGTCAAGGAGACCCTGAGCGCCAGCAACATCGTGTGGCACGACATGGCGGTCACCAAGCAGCGCCGCGCCGATCGCAACAAGCAGAAGCCGTGCATCATCTGGTTCACCGGCCTGTCCGGTGCCGGCAAGTCCACCGCCGCCAACGCGCTGGAACGTCAGCTGTTCGCCATGGGCTACAACACCTACCTGCTGGACGGCGACAACGTGCGTCACGGCCTGTGTGGAGATCTGGGCTTCAGTGAAGATGACCGCGCCGAGAACATCCGTCGTGTCGGCGAAGTCGCCAAGCTGATGGTCGATGCCGGCATGATCACCCTGGTCAGCTTCATCTCGCCGTTCCAGGCCGATCGCCAGACCGTGCGTGACATGGTCGGCACTGACGAGTTCATCGAAGTCTTCGTCAACACGCCGATCAGTGTCTGCGAAGAGCGCGATCCCAAGGGCCTGTACCGCAAGGCGCGTGCCGGTGAGATCAGCGACTTCACCGGCATCAGCTCGCCGTATGAAGCGCCGGAGAACCCGGAAATCGAGATCAACACGGGTGAACTGAGCCTCGAGCAGACCGCACTCAAGCTGGTCAATCAGCTCAAGCACTACAACGTCATCGGCTGATGCATTCACGCCGATCAGCCCTCGCCGCAAGGCGGGGGCGTTTGCCGTTTCAGGACTCACATATGACTTTATCCCGATTCAAACAGCGCTTGCCGCATGTCGTGCGTCTCGCGGCAGTAGCAGGCCCCATCTCGCCCAACGTCGTCATCAGGTGAAAAGGCAGCCGCTAAGATTTTCTTGAACCACTATGATATTATTTAATTAGCTGGTGAAAATTGGTCGTCTGACTTAGGGAAAAGTTTGTCAGTGGCTGTCAGTTAAAGAAGTTTTATCACGAGATTATTTTAAATATTGAATTCATGTATGTGTGATTTTAGAGATTGAATAGAAATGAAAATTGCCATTGCAGGCACCGGCTATGTCGGCCTCTCCAACGCCATGCTGCTTGCACAGCATCATGAAGTGATCGCACTGGATATCGTGCCAGGCAAGGTGGAAGGGCTGAACCGTGGTGTCGCACCGATTGAAGACGCCGAGATTGATGAGTTTCTGGCCCGTGGGGACCTGAATTTCCGCGCTACCCTCGACAAGGAAGAGGCCTACCGCGATGCCGATTTCGTGATCATCGCGACGCCGACCGATTACGATGCCTCTACCAACTACTTCAATACTTCCAGTGTTGAAGCGGTAATTCAGGATGTGCGCGACATCAATCCTGACGCGGTGATGGTAATCAAGTCCACAGTGCCAGTGGGCTATACGGTAGAGGCGCGTGAGCGTTTCAATACCGAGAATCTGATCTTCTCGCCGGAGTTTTTGCGCGAAGGCAAGGCCCTGTACGACAACCTGCATCCGTCTCGCATCATCGTCGGTGAGCGCTCCGAGCGTGCCGAGGTGTTCGCTGGTCTGCTCAAGGAAGGCGCGATCAAGCAGGGCATTGATGTGCTCTTCACTGATAGCACCGAGGCGGAAGCCATCAAGCTGTTTGCCAATACCTACCTGGCGATGCGCGTGGCCTACTTCAATGAGCTGGATACCTATGCCGAATCGCGTGGCCTGGATGCCAGGCAGATCATCGAAGGTGTGGGACTGGACCCGCGCATCGGACAGCACTACCACAACCCGTCTTTCGGGTATGGGGGCTACTGTCTGCCGAAGGATACCAAGCAGTTGTTGGCCAATTATCAGGAAGTGCCCAACAACATGATTCAGGCCATCGTCGATGCCAACACCACGCGTAAGGATTTCATCGCGGAATCCGTGCTCAAGCGCAACCCGCAGGTGGTGGGAGTGTATCGCCTGGTAATGAAGTCCGGCTCTGACAACTTCCGCGCCAGCGCCATGCAGGGCGTGATGAAGCGCATCAAGGCCAAGGGTATTGAAGTTATCGTTTACGAGCCGGTGCTGGAAGAAGACACCTTCTTCGGTTCACGCGTCACGCGGGATCTCGAGGCGTTCAAGCAGGAAGCGGATGTCATCCTGAGCAATCGCATGGCGGAAGAGCTCGCTGATGTGGTCGACAAGGTCTACACCCGCGATCTGTTCGGCAACGATTGATCTAGAGCTCTGATTCTGGAACGAAACGAAAACGCCGCATCCTCGTGATGCGGCGTTTTCATATGGTTTCACAGGGCACCGGGTAGCGAGGGCATAGGTGAAGACTTTCATGCTGCTTGCCTGATGCCAAGGAGGAGGCCAGATGTGTCAGGCTATCCCGCTCATCAAGCTCACGATGGCGCTTTGCCGAATTCGGCCGAGTTGCCCGTATCACCGTTCACACCGTCATCTTTGGATCAGGAAGGCCAGGTATGCCGTCATTCGCTTCTGCTGCGCGCTCGGATTCATCCGGAGTTGCTCAGTATTTTTCCCCTATGATCTCGCGCGCCGTTTCCTGCAGTGTCTTTCTGTTCGGCTTGCTCAGCCTGGTGATGCCTTCTGGCTATAGCCTGGGGCCGGCATTGCTGGTGTTGATCAGTGGCTATTGCCTGCTGCGAGAGCCGCGCAGGCTGTTGAGGGCCGCCCACAAGCAAGACCTGGCAGTGATCGGCGTGGTGGCAGGCCTCGCGACCCTGTTGCTGGTGAGCATCTTGCTGCAGGAGGATGCGTGGCAGACGACAGGCGTGCCGATTCGTCTGTTGTTGGCTGTGCCGGTGCTGTTGCTGGTGTTGTCGTGCCCACCCTCGCTCGGGGCCATGTGGGGCGGGTTGATACTGGGCAGTGTACTGACTGGTAGCTGGGCAATGTGGCAGAAGCTGGTATGGGGCGTACATCGCGCGAGTGGTTTCACCCATACCATCAATTTCGGTGATATCAGCATGTTGATGGGGCTGATGTGTCTGGCAGGCCTGGGCTGGGCGATGAGTCAGGCGGAAGCCCGGCGGCGCTATTGGTTGCTGGCGCTGTTGATCGGCGGCGCGTTCGGCATCATTGGCTCCTTGATGTCGGGGACGCGCGGCGGCTGGATCGGTCTCCCGTTTGCCGCCTGGGTGTTGTATCGCAGTTATGGTGAGGTGATCTCACGGCGTGTGCTGCGGCTGGGCGTCTTCATGTGTGCCGGGGTGATCGCTCTGATGGTGATGACACCGGCGACCGGCATTCAGCAACGTGTCGAAGCCGGTGTCTCGGATGTCACGAAGTACTTGGAAGACCGCAATGCCGGCACCTCGGCGGGGGCGCGCCTAGAGATGTGGCGGGGCGCCTTGCTGATGATCGCCGAGCAGCCGTGGCTGGGCAGGGGCGAGACAGGTTACGCCGAGGCGCGTGATGCAATGATCGAACAGGGCGAGCTTAGCCGTCATATCCAACCATTTGAGCACCCCCATAACGAGTTTCTCGATGCGTGGGTCAAGCGCGGGGTGTTGGGGCTGCTTGCGCTGCTGGCCCTTTATCTGGTGCCGCTGCGCCTCTTCTATCGTCGCCTCGACAGTGTCGACCTGACATTGCGCTCACTGGCTGTCGCCGGCGTGCTGCTGCCGCTGACCTTCCTCGATTTCGGCATGACCTGGGTGATGTTCTCCCAGGCCAGCGGCGTGATGGTCTACGCCTACTGGTTGGCGATCGTGTGGGGTACGCTGCGCGCCCAGGAGCGACGCCTCGAGTCAGCGCCGCCTGCCGCTTGCGTTACAGCCCAAGCCAAGCATGACTGATCGGGATGTCTGCATGGAATGTCAGACCTGAAGAGGCGACAGCGTTCAGCGCATGGCGCTCTCGAGATTCAGCCCTTGGCGCTTCAGCACTCTGGCGAGGCTTTGACCTGAGCACGCACGGGGTCTACAGTACGCGCAAATTTGAGCAGTCGCTCACGAATATTGACGAGCGGTGAAGCCTATTGCCTTGCCGCTCAGGAGAATGGATATGCAAGACAAGCTCAAGATCGACATCGTCTCCGATGTGGTGTGCCCGTGGTGCATCATTGGCTACAAGCGCCTCGAGAGCGCCATTCAGTCTCTGGGCCTGGAAGACAAGGTCGAGATCGAATGGCAGCCCTTCGAGTTGAACCCGGACATGCCGGCCCATGGCGAGAACCTGCGCGCGCACTCTGAACGCAAGTACGGCACCACGCCAAAGGGCAGTGTCGAGGCGCGCCAGAACCTCGCTAACCTGGCGGCCGAGGAAGGGCTGGTCTTCAACTACTTCGACGACATGCGCATGGTCAATACCTTCGAGCTGCACGTACTGCTCGAGTACGCCGCCGAGCAAGGCATGCAGCATGACCTGATGATGCAGTTCTTCGCGGACTTCTTCACGTTGCAGAAGGATATGTCGGACCGCGCCGTGATGGCGGACTCTCTGGCAGCGGTCGGGCTGGACGCCACGGAAGGACTCGCGCAGCTCGATGACGCCGAGGCACGTGAGCAGGTGGTGCAACATGAGAACCACTGGAAGCAGATGGGGATTTCCAGCGTGCCGACCTTCGTCTTCAACCGCCGCAGTGCCCTGAGCGGTGCTCAGCCCAAGGAAGTGTTCGAGCAGGTGCTGAGCGAGCTGATGGCTGAGCAGTCTTGAGCCACTGACATCTGGCGCCGGCACTTATTCCTGTCGTGATAAAAAACGCGGCCCCGCTGAAAAGCAGGGCCGCGTTTTTGGTTCTAGGGTGTGTCAGTCACTCAGGAGAGTACAGACACACCACCGTCAAGAACGCTTGGGCGGATTGTTGCCACGCCCACCGCCGGAACGATTGCCAGTTGTGCTCGGCCCATTCGGCACTTTCGGAGCCGGGGGGTTGTGTGCAGGGGATTTGGATGTAGTGGCTTGAGTCTTGGTAGTGTTTTTCATTGTGATAGCTCTCATTGAAGAGGGTTTATTGATCGACTTCAGATGCTTGTAGGCGACGCTTACTTACAGGCTCCCTCGACGCGACAAGCGCATGAGGTAGGTACGTGGCAAGCATGATCCTGACAACGCATTGCTTGTGATTCCTTACCGCCGCCCGGATAGGCGCCAAAGTGCTTTTCATACAGCGCTACCGTCTGTGCAAAGGCATCCTTCAATTGCTGGTAGTCGTCTTCACCGTAGATGCCGAAGTAGGGGTAGTGGTCAATGAAGCGACCGAATACCTGGTGGCAGTCTTCGCGGTAAGCACGCGTGTCCAGGATGTGCGCATGCCATAAGGCATCGACTTCCTTGCTGGGCACGAGTGAGACAGCAGGATAGAAGGCCTTGAGTGACAGGAAGCGGCGATACTCACGCTCCGCCTTGTCCCAGGACTCGACTGACATTTCGGCTTCACTGGAGGCCGTGTACTTGTGCTTCAGGCGAGCAAAGTCGAGACGGCTGACATTGAGGTCCAGTCCTTGGTGATCCACGAGGGGTTGGTTCAGAGAAACGATGGCATTCATGATCAAGACTCCTGTGAGGGGTGATTGCAGAACTTGATGTCCCGCCTTCGTTTCATCTCACGATCGAAGCTCTGACGACTGATCAAGGCACAGGGCTCATAGCCATTGGCGGTCAGCTGATAGAGCAGGCGCCATGCATGGCCGATCTTGAAGCGCAGATAGCCTTTGCGGCAGCGCAGGCGTTTTCCGCCAAGTGATCGGTAGGGCGTGCCATTGGCCATGGCTTGATCTATCTGGATGGCCTTGGACTGGTAACAGCTGCTGACCTCATGGGGACAGCGGGCGAGGATGGTATCGATGGTTGGCATGACTGGCTCCGTCTTGGTTGACGAAACCAGTATTTATTTGTGGATTCCACAACCCGTATGCTTCAGAAATCTTTTTTGCGGAAGGTGTCCAATAGCTCATCAAAGTTGGTCGCATCCTCGTATCGCCGGATGATCAGCTTGCGATATTTCGCCAGGACCTCGTTGTCTGTCTCGATCGGGAGCGCTTGTTGATAGGCCTTTTCGAGATCACCACTCAAGTAGGCGGCCATCATGCTGTCCCCCTGGGAAAGGGCCGCCGTCTGAGCGGCCAGCCCCTTGAGAACATTCCCCTGTAGATGGCCTAGTCCCATCTGCGGTAGTGCATCGGCGAAAGGATTGGGCAGTTCCTCCGTCTTCAGGTCGGCGTCTGGCAAACGCTCCAGCAAGTGGATCAATTCTTGGCGCAACAGGCCCAGCCCTGCCAGGGATTGCCGCTCAAAGAACAGCTCGCGTGCCCACTCGACCAGCTCGGTGCGCTTGGCTTTCTGCTCAAGGAGCTGAACGACGAGCTTTGGCTCACCGAAGATCCCCTGTAGCAGGATGGCGTTCCAGAGCAGGGTGACATCGCCGGGGTTGATACGTACTCGGTTCCTGCTGTCACAGCCATGACCAATCGGTGTGTAATCCAGACGCAGGTGTTGCGTCTTGTTTCGATCAACCCTGCGAGAGACATCATCCTTGTGCTTGAGGGAGGGGCTCAGTGCACTGACAAGCGTCTTGATGGAGTTCAAGAGTTTACCGTGCCGACTGAGAGGCTTGCTCAGCCCCACCTTGCGGCAGAGCAAGTCCTCGTACACAGAAGATATTTCGCGCCAGTTACCCTCGTCAGCTTCGCTCACAAGAGAACTCCAGCAAGTCATTGAGCGAGATGCGCTTGCTGTAATCGTCTGACATGTCCGCTATCTTTCGTGCCTGTGTGAACCAGTCACTGGAATAACACCTGTCATGGCGACGGTACTCATCCAGTACGCCCATGCAGTAGCCGGCCTGCAGGGCCTCTGACACGCTTGTCGTGACGCCAGCCAGGAGATTCTTCTCGTCCCTTTTGGCATAGATTCCGACCAGCTCGTGACAACTCTGGATCAAGCGCTCCGAGTGGTCTCTGGCCTGAGCGGTGGGTGCCAGTGTGAATGTCAGCGTGACTAGTAGGGCGCAAGATGCGTATTTGTTGAATATGGACTTCACAGTGTGGGCTCCTTGAATGTATCACTCGTGTCAGCTTCTGCTTTCTCGATGGCGCGTGAGTCCCCTTGCGCTTGTGGCTCATCCGTTGTCATGGCACGCCGGTTTGCAGTAGGTGCTGATAGGTAGAGTGCCACCAGCAGGCTGGCATAAGTTGCCAATTTTACGAGCGGATCATCATCTAGAAGATAATTCTTTGGGAGATCTTCGTATTCTGACTGCCAGAGAAATATTTCACACAGGCCAATCACGACCAGCTCCACTACTGTCAGAATTCCGAGGGAAATCAGCAAGCGACTGGCTCCCTTCCAGAACCCCGTCGAGAAATGCTGGCAGTAATTGACATGCCGCCACAGAAGCAAGCCCAGCAGTGCCATGAACGCCCATTCGAGTAGCGAAATATCTGCCAGGCCTTCACCGTATTCAAAAATGGCAAAGGGTAGCAAAGCCAGGATCATCAGGCCGATCAGCCAGAGCATGCCAGTCTTGATGGCATTCAATACCTGACAGAGAAATCGTGAGAATCCAGTGTCGATTTTCCCTGTCAGGGAGAGACTTGTTGATTGTGACATCTTGCGTACATCCATGTAATTGCTGCGTGTATTGGTACTTCATGGAGATGAGTCGGACACTCCGTTGTCCTGAACAGTCATGTATCAACGCTGATTTGTAAGCTCTGTATAGATAATGTCGAGGAGTCATGGCAGGAGTCGTAATGATCATCTCGACCTGAATATACAGTATGTCGTAATCCGGTGCGGAATTATTTTGTTTATCTTGGACAATAGTGGCATTCATCCCAAGATTGTTCTTTGTATGAGCGAGCAACGGAATCAGTCCGTCCATGGGAGGCGAAACAAGTTCGTATTACTTCACCAGTCCCACATTTAGATAATGCATTAACGTTGAGGAATATAGCGGGCTCAGCAGGTTTATATGCGTATAGACGACACAGCCCCGCTGAAAAGCGGGGCTGTGTCGTTTATGGAGCATCGAATAGCTGGGGAGTTAGAGCCCCGCCTTGATATTGCTCAGCTGCTGCATGAGCGTGTCGAGGACGGCGTCGACCTGCGCTTCGGTATGCTCGCAGGAGAGGAAGAAGCGCAGTCGCGCGCTCTTCTCCGGCACGGCGGGGTGCAGGATGGGCTGGACGTTGAAGCCTGCCTCGAACAGCTGGTTGGAGAGGCGTGCGGCCACCAGCGAGCTGCCGAGGATGACAGGCACCACCGCGACGCCCAGGCTGTCCCCGACATCCAGCCCCAGCGCACGGGCGCGCGTGAGGAAGTAGCCGGAGACGGCATGCAGGCGGGCGATGCGCTGTCTGGCATCGTCGCCCTGGAGCAGTTCGAGGATCTTCAGCGACGGGGCGGCGACCTGCGCCGGCATGCCCACCGAGTAGAGGAAGCCCGGCGCGAAGTAGCGCAGCATGCTGACCAGCTCCTTGCAGCCGGCGATATAGCCGCCGCAGCCAGACAGCGTCTTGCTCATCGTGCCCATCCAGATATCGACGTCACGCGCAGCGATGTCGTAATGCTCCCTCAGGCCGAGACCGCGCTCGCCGAGCACGCCGAAGGAGTGGGCTTCGTCGACCATCAACCAGCAGCGGTACTTCTGCTTGAGGGCGATCAGGCGCGGCAGGTCCGGCACGTCACCGTCCATGCTGTAGAGGCCTTCGGTGACGATCAGCACGCGCTCGAACTTGCCCCGCTGGGCACGCAACAGCGCTTCCAGCGCGTCCGGGTCATTGTGCGCGAACGGCATGCGCCGCGCGCCGGACAGCTGGGCGCCGACCAGCGAGCTGTTGTGGATCCACTCGTCATGCAGGATCAGGTCCTTCGGCCCGAGCAGGTAGCCCAGCGTGGAGACATTGGTGGCGTGGCCACTGACGAAGACCACCGCATCCTCGACGTCGTAGGTACGCGCGACGGCGGCTTCCAGCTGCTGGTGGATCGGACGCTCGCCGGAGACGGCGCGTGAGGCCGACACCGAGGTGCCATAGTGCGCGGCAGCGTCCGCCGCGGCCTTGACCACTTCCGGATGGCGCGAGTAGTCGAGGTAGTTGTAGCTGGCGAAGTTGACCAGCTCACGCCCCTCGATACGCGTCGTGGCGCCCGCGCAGCCTTCATGCACGCGGAAGAAGGGCTCCGGCACGCCAAAGGCGGCGCCGGCCTGCTGCATCATGCTGAGCTGCTGATAGCCCGGTTGGCGATCGAAGCGCACGAAGTCATCACTGATCTGAAGCGGTTCAGCGCTCTTGTGGGCGAAGATATCCTCATCATTCGACTGCGTATTGGCCGGGCGAGTGCGGCGCGCACGCGCCTTGTCGAGCAGTTGCTGCTTCATGTCACTGGCGGATGAACCGGGGGAATTGCGGGTTGCCAAGAGTCGAGTTCCTTACACATGTGATGCTGACCCAAAAACGGGCGCAAGAGCCTTGGCTCTCCGCCCGTCGGGTATCTTCAAGCTGATCGTGTGCGCTGACGAGGCATGGGCCTTGGCGAGAGCGGGGACTGCTGTCAGGGCCCGATCTGGCGATGTCCGTCTGCCTGTCATTGTTGCGCGAATGGGTCGACGTTACGCCAAGATGGCGCATGGCACCAGCCCACACCTGCCATCCGGCATCATGGCGTGGGCTGGGTACCGGGTGGAGGTGGCTACTTGCTGACCATCTCTCCCCGCTCTGTCAGCATGGCCGTCTCGCCGCCATGCTGCTTCACCAGCTGCGCCATGGCCTGGTCTTCGGCGTTGCTTTCGGCTTCCTCGCCGTCAGCATTGCCCATCTTGTGCATCAGGCGCTCCGCGAGTCGCCACAGGGTGGCGGCTTCACTGATCATCATCACCGGAATGCTGATCCCCAGGCGTGCCTCGACCGCCGTCATCAGCTCGACCCCCATCAGCGAGTCGAAGCCCATGTCGTAGACGCTCTTGTTGACGTCGATGGCGCTGGCGTCGATCAACAGAATCTTGCTCAGCTCGCCCTTGAGAATCTCGACGATGGCGGTCTGCAGCGCTTCACCGCTCAAGCCCGCCAGTGCTGCGGCGATATCATCCTGCTGCGCCTGGCTGTTGTCATCTTCACCGGCGCGGCGGGCGATTTCCTCGAAGCGCGGCGTGGCGGCGGTCGGCAGGAAGCGTGCAAGCGCGCCCCAGTCCAGTTCCAGCACGCCCAATGAGCGTCCCGGCAAGCCGAGTGCCTGGGCGTGCTGATCCGCACTGATCATCTCGCCGAGACAGGCCAGTGCGTGGTCTGCCATCAGCGCATCACCGCCGAGACGATTCTTGAGTGCTTCGCGGGTCTTTTCGTTGCGTGCCAGGAAGCCGGCATCCTCGATCGCACCCCAGCGTGCGCAAGTGGCGGGCAGGCCACGCGCACGACGGTTGGCGGCGAGCCCTTCCAGCCAGTGGTTGGCCGCCACGTAGACGCTCTGTCCCGGGTTGCCGAACAGGGTGGTGGCCGAGGAGTAGAGCACGAAGAAGTCCAGCGCATGCTCGGCACTCAGGCGGTCCAGCAGTCGCGCACCTTCCAGCTTCGGCGTCATCACGCGCTGGATGCGCTCGGCATCGAGATGGCGAATCAGCGCATCATCGATCACCGCGGCGGCATGGATGATGCCCTTGAGCGGTGCGATGGTATCGTCCGTCTCACAGACATCAGTCTCACTGGCTTCAGGGGACTTGGCCAAGCGTGCGAACACCTTAGATAGCGCGGCTTCATCGGCGACATCACAAGCCAGGGCATGCACTTTCACCCCCTGGGCCTCGAGACGCGCGACGCCTTGCTGCGCTTCTTCACTAGCCGCACCGGAGCGCCCGAGCAGCACCAGCTCACGCGCGCCCATCGCGGCCAGCCACTCGGCGCTACGCAGGCCAAAGCCGCCCAGGCCGCCGGTGACCAGATAGCTGCCAGCCGGGTCGATCGTCAGTGTCTTTTGATTGGCCGCTAGTGCGTCGCGCTGAGCGGGCACTGCACTTGCACCCGCCCTTGCACTTGTCTGCTCAGCGGCGTGTTCGGCGACGCGCTGAGTGACGACGACCTTGCCGATCTGGCGGGCCTGTTGCATGTAGCGGAAGGCCTCGACCACCTGACTGGCATCGAAGGTGGTGTAGGGCAGCGGCGCCAGGGTGCCGTCCTCGAACAGCGCCATCATCTCGCGGAACAGGCGCGTGGTCAGGCCCGGGCATTCCTTCATCAGCTGATCGGAATCGATCCCGAAGTAGCTCAAGTTGTTGCGGAACGGACGCAGCCCCATCGGGGTGTTCTCGTAGAAGTCACGCTTGCCCAGCTCACAGAAGCGCCCGAACGGCTTGAGCACGCGCAGATTCTGGGCGATGGCTTCACCGGCCAGCGAGTTGAGCACCACATCGACACCGCGCGCATCGACAGACGGATCACGCTGCTGGCGTGCGGCGAGATCGGCCAGGATATCCTCGGCGAAGCCATGGCTGCGCGAGTCATAGACGTTGGTGATGCCCATCAGCGCCAGGAAGTCGCGCTTGGCCGGCGAGCCGACGGTGGCGAACACCTCGGCGCCCAGCCACTCGGCGATCTGCAATGCCGCGATGCCCACGCCGCCGGCGGCGCCGTGAATCAGTACCTTCTCGCCTTCTTCCAACCGCGCCAGATGCTTGAGCGCGTAGTAGACGGTGAAGAAGGTGGTCGGGATGGTCGCCGCGGCTTCCAGGCTGACGCCGTGGGGCACATGGGCCAGCGCCGTATCGGCGATCACCAGACGGTCGGAGAAGCTGGCCGGGCCGAAGCCGACCACGCGCTCGCCGACCTTGAATTCGGCATTGGCGCCAGCCTGAGTGACGATGCCGGAGAACTCGAGTCCCAGGCTCGGGCCGGAGAAGCCGTGTTCGATGGCTTCATCTGACAGCAGGCCGAGGGTGTACATGACATCGCGGAAGTTGAGGCCGGTCGCCTCGACACGCACTTCGACTTCGTCGGCAGCCACGGCGGACAGAATGCGTGGTTGCCATTCCAGATTGCGCAATTGGCCGGGCTGGCTGAAGCCCAGGCTGACGCCGTGGCGCTGAGTACCTGACGTCTGCAAGCCTGAGATCTGCGAGAGGGAGTTCTCGCCGCCAGTGGCCTGCTGAGGCGCCGCCACCTGACGCAGACGTGTCGCAAAGCGCGCGCCAGTAGCATCCAGTACCACTTCCTGCTCGTGATCCGGCGCTTCGAGTTCCTGCACCAGCGCGCCCATCAAGGCCGGCATGCTGACTGCGTCGCGCTCAAGCGTCGGCGTATCCAGCAGGCGGATGGTCAGCGACTGGCTCTCGTTGGCTAGACTGCGCGCAAAGCCCCAGCTGGCCGCATCCGCCGGTGGAGTCGCTGCAGGGGCGTCGCTTGTCTGCCACAGCGTCGCCACGTCATGTGTCAGCACCCACAGGGTCGGGGCGAGGCGGCTGTCGTCCTGCTCCTGGGCGCTATCAAAGGCCTGGGCGACCTGTGTCAGCAGCTGTTGGCGTGCGCATTGGAGGGTATTGGTGCTGTCCGTATCATTCTGTTCAGCTGTCGCCGCAGCGCTTGGCAGCGCGATCAGGTGATCAACGTCGCCAAGCTGCTCGATCAGTGCGGAGACGTCGGCCGGTAGGCTGGCTGATAGGCGCAGATGGCTGACCTGATGACCGCGTGCGGTCAGTGAGTCGCTCAAGCGCGTCAGCAGTGCCTGATTCGCCGGTGCCTGCGGGCAATCCAATAGCGCGATGGAGAGCGTGGCGGCTTGGCTTTCTACAGCTTTGCTTTCTGCGGCTAAGCTTGCCACTGCTTCGCTTTCCACTGATCCACTTGCCGCCGACTGGTCTTCAGCGGTTTTCGTAAGAGCCGCAAGCGGTGCCTGAGCGGCAAGCGTCGCGGACAGCCACCAGGCGCCTGATGTTTCAGTACCCAAGTGATCGCTGGCCAGGCTATCGCTGGCAGGCGCTGGTGACTCGATGTCGAGGCCCAGCTGGATCAAGAGACGCTGCCATTGCGCGATGCCCGGATGACTGCGCAGCTGCTCACCATCATCGAGGGCCAGAATCGGCCCGGCCCAGGCCGCCGGTTCACAGCCACACAGCAGCAGCTGCGCGCCGGGGGCCAGACGGGCGATCAGTGCTGTCAGCAGCTCGCGCGCCTGTGACGGTGCCTCGAAGTCCAGATGCACGATGGCGAGCTGAGCCTTGCGGGGCGTGACGGTGTCCTGGAAGGCCTCGCCCGCGATCACGTCGATCAGCGGCAAGTCATCCTGCAGGCGAGTGGCTTCACTGAGGGCGCCGGCACTGGCGGCCACGAAGCGGTAATCCAGCGCTGAGTAGCGACCGTTGCGTGCATCCGCCTCGCGCAGTGTCGCGAGACGCTGGCCCAGCCAGGGGCCGCCGGCACCCAGCTCCAGCACATCGAGGCGCTGGCCGGCAGGCAGAGTGGCAAGCGCGCTGCTGATGCGTTGATCGAGCTGTGCGCTCAACCACTGCCAGCCAGCGTTGCCGACCGCCGTCTTGAGCAGCGTCGGGATCAGCGGCTGGCGCAGATGCTCCAGTGCGGCACTGGCGTCCGTCGAGAGCAGCGCCTCGCGGTCTGCCACCACTTCATCAGCCTGAGTCCCTTCTGACTGAGCGCCGCCCAACGGGGTGCCGTCCAACGGCATGCCGCGATTGAGCCATTCATCCAGGTGCAGGTGCAGGCGACCGGCGGCATGCGTCAGCGGGAACTGGCCCGGGTAGTCGCGTACCAGCAGCTGCCAGATGTCATTGGCGGCGGGCAGATCCAGCGAGTTGATCTGCCAGTCGCCGTTGTCGAGTGCTTCCGTCAGGCCTTGTGATTCGGCCCAGTCGAGCAGGGCACGGCTGAACAGCGGACAGCGTCGCTGCCAGCGCGACAGTGCCTCGTGATCCAGGTGGGCAAGCTCCGGGTCGCCCGGCGCGGCGTGACGCAGCAGGGTCTCGTGGACGCTGGCGAGCATCAGGCTGTCGAGCAGCGGCTCCAGCTCATCGCGGAAGCACTGGCTGTCGGCCAGCAGCGTCTGTGCGCTGGCGGCCGCGTCGCTCTCACCAATATTTTCACCAACACTCTCACCAACATTCGCCTCACCATCCTCATCGCCATCGGCAGCCTCTGTGGCCTGCATGGCGTCATTCACCAGGCCTGCGAGATTCAATACCGGCGCGGTCGGCTGAGGGAGCGGGTGCGGGGCGGCAGTCAGCTCGATGTCCAGGTAATCCAGGTGCGCCGTGCCATCACGCCCCAGGCGTACGGCGCGGAAGCGGGCCTCTTCGGCAACCGCCACGGCGCGGCCTTCGGCGTCGAACAGCTCGAAGTCGGCACACAGGGAGTGCGGGCCACGCGAGCGCAGCACGACACGCGCGGTGACGATCTGTGAGGCGCGTACCTGCTCACGCACCTGCAGGCGACCGACGCGCACCGGCACGAAGGCCATGCCATTGCTGGCCGCCATCTGGCCCTTGAGTACGCCCAGCAGCGGAATGAACAGCTGGAAGGCGCTGTCGAGCACGCCGGGGTGCAGGTGGAAGTCTGCGTCCTGGCTGGCCATTTCCTCGGTCAGCGAGAAACGGGCCAGCACCTGCGGACGCGCAGTGCCCGGTGCGTGATGGTCGGCGCCCGCGTCGACCCAGATCTGCTCGGCGGCGCGGAAATGCGGACCGTAATGCAGGCCGAGTTGCGCGGCAGCCGCCACGTGCTCATCGCGACCGAAATCGGCGGCGCGAGTCGGCATGATCGGGGCGGCTCGCTCCAGCAGGCGTCCACGCGTGGCTGTGAAGGCGCGCGCCACGGCGTGCAGATTCCACTTGTCGGCATCTTCCGCGCGTGTCTCACGACTCTCCAGGCGCATGGCGCCATTGGCGCTGTCCAGCGACAGGCGGGTCAGACGAAGCGTGCTGTCATCGAGCAGCAGCGGGGCGCGAATCTCGAAGTCTTCCAGATCCAGCACGTCGGGCAGGCTGTCCGCATCGGCGCTGGCGGCCTGCCATTCGTGGGCGGCGGCCAGGCATTGCTCCAGATAGCCGGCCCCCGGGAAGACGGCACTCTCGCCGACCTGGTGATCGGCCAGCCACGCGACCTTCTGGGTGTCGAGCTGGGCTTCCCAGGTCAGGCGTTGCTGGGCGAGACGATAGCCGAGCAGCGGATGCACGTAATGACGATCCAGCAGACGCTGGCTTTCGCTGGTGGTCTGGATCCAGCACGGGATGCGTTGCCACGGGTAGCTTGGCAGCTCGATGAACTGACCGGCGACCGGGAACAGGCCGGTGATGTCGACGGCGCCGGAAAGCAGCACGCGACCGCGCAGATGCTCCAGGGCATCTAGCCCAGCATGGCGGCGGTCGAGACTGGCGAGCACCTGGCCGGCGGGCGCCTCGTCACTGCGCGCCTTGAGGATGTCATTCAGGTAGCTGCGCAGGATCGGGTGCGCGCCGATCTCGACCAGCAGGCGATGGCGGCCGAGGACAGCGTTCTCTTCCGCGTCGGAGTGCCAGTTGACCAGCGACGTGACGGCGGCCTCGAACATGACCGGCTGGCGGATGTTCTCCCACCAGTAGCGTGCATCCAGCTGCTCGCCGGCAATGACGCTGCCGGTGACGGTGGAAATGAACGGGGTATGGGTGGCACGGGGCGTCAGGCCGTCGAGGGATTCGAGCAGGCCGGGTTTGATCGGGTCCATCGCCGGGCTGTGGAAGGCGTAATCCAGCCCCAGTACCCGTGCGAAGGTGCCCTGGGCGGAGAGCTCCTTGCTCAGCGCTTCCAGCAGCTCACGCTCGCCGGCCAGGGTGGTGCCGCGCGGGCCATTGATGCCAGCCAGTGACAGCGACGCCCATTGCGGCTGTTCCAGCCATTCGCGCATCTCGCACTCGCCGAGGCCGACGGCCATCATCGCGCCGGTGCCACGGGTGCGCCCCTGGTGATAGCTGCGCTGGAAGATGACGCGGGTAGCCTGTTCGAGCGTCAGCGCGCCACTGGCCCAGGCAGCAGCGACTTCGCCGACACTGTGACCGGTGACGGCAGCGGGGCGGATACCGCGTTCGATCAGCCATTCGGTGACCGCGACCTGCAGCGCGAACAGCGTCGGCTGGGCGATCTCGGTGGCGTCCAGGCGGTTCTCGCCTTTCTCGCTCAGGCTGCCGTCCAGCTCCTTGAGCAGCTCGAAATCATTGAAATCGCGGAAGGCGACATCGAGGCGTTCAAGACAGGCGCGCACGCTGGCGGATTCTTCCATCAGGGCACGGCCCATGCCGGCCCACTGACAGCCATTACCGGAATACACGAACACCGGGCCACGTTCCTGCGCACTGCTGACGGCGTTTGCGCCATGGCGTGGCGATGCACCATTGTCGCTGGCGCTCGGCAAAGCCGGCATACGGTCTGCCAGGGTGATGCGCGGATGGTCACCGAGATCCCCCTCGCTGCCGAGGGTGTCGAGGTCCTCAAGCAGGGTGGTGAAGGTGTCTGCGCTGAGCAGGGCACCATGCACATGGTGCTCACGGCGGGCGGCCAGCTGCCAGGCGAGATCGTAGAGGCTTGGCGCCATGTCGTGGGCGGCGAGCTCACGCAGGTGCTCTGCCAGCTCGAGCGCGGATTGCTTGAGCGCTTGTGGGGAACGGGCACTCAGGCGCAGCGGCGGCGTCTGTTCACCTTTACTGTGCGGTTGCGCTACCGACTGTTCGGGGGCACTTTCCAGCAGCACATGGGCATTGGCGCCCCCGAAGCCGAAAGAGTTGACGCCGACGACCAGACGCCCGTCCTCCTTGAGCTTGCGCGGCTGTGTGACGATATCCAGGTTCCACTCGTCAGTGCGAATCTTCGGATTCAGACGCTGGATCTTGATCGTCGCGGGCACTTCACGGTGCGCGATCACGCCCAGTGCCTTGGCTAGGCCTGCCACGCCGGAGGCAGTTTCCAGGTGGCCCATGTTGCTCTTTATCGAGCCGATCGGCAGCGGACTGGCGCGCTTCTGGCCGATGGCGGCACCGATGGCGCGGGTTTCCAGCGGGTCACCGACCGCGGTACCGGTACCGTGGGCCTCGAGATAGTCGATCTCGTCCGGCGTCACACCGGCGAGTTCACAGGCGCGCTCCATCAGCTGAATCTGCGCCGCTGGATTGGGCACGGTCAGGCCGGACTTGTAGCCGTCGGTATTGACCACGGAAGACGCCACCACGGCGAGAATGCGGTCGCCATCGGCGATGGCCTGGTCGAGATCCTTGAGCAGGAAGACACCGCCGCCTTCGGAGCGCGCATAGCCGTCGCCGGCTTCATCGAATACCTGGCAGCGGCCGGTCTTCGACAGCATCGTGGCCTTGGAGAAGATCAGGAAGCCGTACGGATGCAGGTGCAGGCTGATGCCGCCGGTCAGCGCCATGTCGGTCTCGCCGCTTCTGATCGACTGGCAGGCCTGATGGAAGGCGACCATTGAAGAAGAGCAGGCGGTATCCAGTGACAGGCTCGGGCCATGCAGGTCGAAGGCATACGACAGGCGGTTGGAGGCCACGCTGGAGGTATTGCCGGTCGCGGTATTCGGGCCGATGGCGCTGAGGTCATCCGCCATGCGGTAGGAGTAATCCAGACTCGCGATGCCCATGAAGACGCCACAGCGTGAGCCGCGCATCTTCTCGGCCGGGATGCCGGCGTGCTCGATGGCTTCCCAGCTCATCTCAAGCAGCATGCGTTGCTGAGGGTCCATGCTGGCGGCTTCGCGCGGGCTGATGCCGAAGAAGGCCGGGTCAAAGCCGGTGATATCGCCCAGTGAACCTGCGGCGAAGCTATAGCTCATGCCCGGGGCTTTCTTGTCCGGGTGCGAGAGAGACTCCTTGCTCCAGCGGTCGTCGGCGACTTCGGTCACCATGTCCTTGCCGGCCAGGAGGTCGTCCCACAGGGTGGCCTGAGTGGTGCCGGGGAAACGGCTGGCTGCGCCGATGATGGCAACGCGTCGGGTCATGACAAGCTCCTGAACTTCTGAGTCACGGCACTGTGGCGAGCATGCTTCGCGGTCGCCTTCAGCAGCGCACTTCCTAATGTATCGATATTGATGACGCGCGGGTCGCCCTTGCGGCATTGCTCGTCAGTCTTGAAGGGCCCTTCGCAGTCGAGGGCCCACTCCATCAGCTGCGGGTCCTTGTCGCTCACGGCCGCCATGGTCTGGCGGGCGGTGTCGTCGGACTCCGGCAGGGCGCTGGACCAGATGAAGCTGTCGGTCACGCCATTGGGCTCACCCAGGGTCGTATAGACCTCGGGCATGATCGGCACATGGTCTCCATAGAAACACAGCAGCCCGCCGCGCGGCAGTCGCGCCAGCGCGGTGGTGAGCTGATCGATCATCGCGTCGGCATTCACCAGGTGACGCAGATAGATGCCAAGTTCCTGACAGTTCTCCGGCAGGTCTCCGTCATACCACTCCGGCAGACGTGCGCTGTCGAAGGTTTCCAGATGCAGCGGGCCATGATTCTCCATGGTGATCACCTGGATGAACAACGGCGTGTCACCGGCTTCCAGTAGACAGTCTTCGACTTTGGCCGCCACGGCGGCATCGCTGATGTACTGGCCACTCCTGTCGGCATCGCTGAAGTGGGCGATGTCGAGGAATTCATCGAAACCGAGCTGCTTGAGCACCTGATTGCGCAGGTAGAAAGTGCCCGGGTAGGGATGGATGCACAGCGTGCGATAGCCCATTGCCTTGTAGCTGGCGGCCAGATTGGGCACGGCGCGACGCGCCAGCTGATGGTAGGGGTTGAATTGGTGCACGCCGAGCTCTTCGGCGGTCAGGCCCGTCAGGAAGGCGGTTTCGGTGCGCACGGTATTGGCGCCCCAGGCCGGCACGGCCAGGCGACCACACGGCAGCCCCTGGGCCAGGGCGGTGAAGTGGCAGCGGTCCAGGTTTGGCAGCAGGTCGTCACGTACCCGGGGATAGACGCGGCGGGCATCGAAGAAGGATTCGCTCTGCACGCTGACCACATGGGGCAGTGCCTTGGTGGCATCCTCGTCATCGAGTTCGCGCAAGGTGGCGTCGAGCTCGCGCTGTGCCTCCTCCAACGGATTGCGCAGTGGCGTCAGCGGGCGACGCGCCAGCCGCGCATAGGCCAGCAGGTAGGCCACCATGCCCAGCTCGCTCAGGTCGAACTCGGGGACCAGCATTACCTTGCTGGCCAGACGGTTGCCCAGGGCGTAGGTCAAGACGCTCGCGCCGATCAGTAGGCTGATCAATGGCACCAGCCACACAGCGGCGTTGCCTGAGTAGGCGGCGGAGAAGCCCAGCGCGGGCTCGAGCCAGAGCCCCAGACCGATCGCCAGCACCCCTGCCGTGGTCGCGGCGATGGTCAGCCCGATGCCGAAGAAGGGGATGTACAGGCGCGGGTGCTTGATAGCGTCGGTGAAGTACTCGAAGTCCTGGCTGAGGAAGGGTTCGCGCAGCGACACGTACTTGGTGTGGCTGACCTGCAGCACCACCAGCCACAGCGCATTGACGACGATGAGCGAGAACCAGGGGCGCTGGGTGATCAAGGTGCACAGTGACCAGCTGGCGCACCAGTAGCCGACATGTGCCAGTCTGGCGCTGACGGGGCGGCGCCAGAATGCGGCTGGCGGTGTCGTCATCTGTTTCAGCAGCAGATGCTCAAGCCCCAGCGTCAACCCGAGGCCGACCAGCAGTGGCCCGGCCATGAAAGACACAAACGCAATGACAAACTCCATGTAATGCCGACCTCGTTAGCCTCTGCCGTCGCAGGGGCTGTGTAGTGTTCGGTCGAGTACTCGACCCTGATCAAGATCCATGGCGGCCAGGGGAGCGACAAGTCGGCCCCTCGCCGCAGTATTTTCAGGCGCTCTGGTGTCCAGATCCTGATCGTTCCTGCGTGTTCTACTGTCGCTATGGCGTTCCCGCCACTGTCTTACTTATCGATCCTGCACGATGTACTCCAGTGGCAGGTACTGGGGTATTACGCTAACTCATTGTCATGACAATGGAAAAACGCTGAGTCATCGCCTGCTGCGCATGGCGGGCCGGCTCACGGCTCAGGCCTTAGGTTCACGAAGACGCAAGCCCCGATCAATGAGTGTAATTGAACCACCCGAGCAGGCGCTGGGAGATTCCGGCGGGCAGGACACTCAACCACCAGCACCCGAAGTTGAGCGGGAAGGGGAAGCTGATACGCGCCCGGTTGCGCGCTGCACCCTTGAGAATGCGGCGTGCGGCCTTCTCGGGTGGCATCTCGAAGGGCTTGGGCCCTGGCATCGCCTCGCACATCGGCGAGGTGACATAGCCGGGCATGACGACGGTGACACCCACGCCATGGGGTTTGAGCCAGCTGCGCAGACCTTCGCCATACGCCTTGACCGCCGCCTTGCTGCCGCTGTAGCTGGGCGTCAATGCCAGGCCATGCCACGCCGCGAGGGAGCTGAGCAGTACCAGCTGACCACTGCCGCGCTGCTTCATCGCCATGGCCAGATGATGGGCCATGCCCAGCGTGCCGATCACGTTGGTCTGCAGCAGGCGGCGTGAATCCTCCCAGCGCTCTCCGTTGCCCTGGGGGCCGATATCGGTATTCATGCCGGCGTTGGCGATGGCGATGTCCGGCACGCCGCGCGCGCAGACTTCATCCAGCCAGGTGAACAGGGTCTCTTCATCACACAGATTGAGTACCGTGCATTCCACCTCGGCACCCAGCTTGCGGCAGTCGTTGGCGATCGCATCGAGTTTGCGCTGCTTGCGGCCGGTGAGAATCAGCGTGGTGCCCGTCTCGGCATAGGCGCGCGCCAGGGCACCGCCGATCTCGCCTGTGGCACCGGTGATCAGGACGCGTCGCAGGCGGCTGACATCCTGGGTAGCTTTCGCACTGGCGTCGCTCTCTGCAGGTCGGCTATCCGCTCGGTGAGTGCCAGCGTCGCGCTCAGCGTCGTTAGGCTCTGGCTGCTGGGGGGGCATGGCCGTCATCTTTGGTCTCCTTGAATCCCGACACCGAAGGTCGGCAGTTCCCTTGCGTTTCTCGTTATGGTCAGGTGAGAGAGGCTGCCATCGTTGGCGTGTCTCACCGTTGTTGCGTGGTCCAGCAGTCTTTT
This sequence comes from Cobetia sp. UCD-24C, assembly GCF_001306765.1. Classification (NCBI taxonomy): domain Bacteria; kingdom Pseudomonadati; phylum Pseudomonadota; class Gammaproteobacteria; order Oceanospirillales; family Halomonadaceae; genus Cobetia; species Cobetia sp. UCD-24C. The sequence goes on from NZ_LJTD01000019.1 coordinate 21,030, forward strand.
CGCATGTTCAGCAGCGGCTCAACATGTTCTCCAGCGGCGAGCGCTCGGCGCACAGTATCTTGGAGGCGCCCAACACGGCGAGTTGCATGCCCGGCTTGCAGTAGAAGCCGCCATTGAGCTGCACGGTATGAATCACCGTATTGCGGAAATGTCGGAAGAGCGTCGTGTCGGGGCGCTGGCCCTGGGTCCAGAAATCATGCAGCGAACCCTGGAAGGTCAGGCCCGGCAAGTTGAAGATCGGATCGCCCATGCAGAAGGTCGGGCAGCGATACTGCAGCGCCACGTTGCCGGTCGTGCTGTTGACCGTGATCATGCCCTTGGCCTGCTGCAGCAGCTTCTCCAGATTGCCGCTCTCCAGGTAGACGATACGCCCGATCAGGTCGTAGCGGCGCTCCAATGAGCGAATCAGTCCCGGGTAATCCACCAGCCCCATGTCGAGGGGATGGTTCTTGATCACCAGGCGTGCACCACGTGGCGCATTCAGGGCGAAGCTCTTCATCACCCGCTGGATGACTTCCTGCATGTTGGCGAAGCGCGAATGGTGGCGTATCTGGGCATCGGTATTCAGCTGCAGCGGCAGCATGTAGTAGGGTGCGCCACTGCCCATCAGCTGATCGATACGCTTGGCGTCACGCCGCTTGTACCAGCGCATCAAGGGCAGTCGTGTCGCATAGCCCGCGTATTCCTGCACGGCGTGAATGCTGTGCGGGCGATAGCGCGGGAACAGCAGCGGATTGGCCGCGCCCGCCAGGTGGTAGGTGATGTCATGCCGCGCACGCTCACGGAAGGAGGACTTGAAACGCTGCGGCGTGGGGGCATCTTCGAGATGTTTGCCTGCCTCACGGAACCAGTCAGGGTCGCGTGGTAGCAGGGAATGGCCATTGACGCCTTCGCGCTCCAGCGTCACCCAATAGGGACGGAAGTAGCCTTCTTCGAACACGTGGGTACGGATGCCGAGATATTCCGCCTTGAGCACGGCATCACGATGTACCGGGCGTCGGTCGCCGAACAGCACCTGATCGGTGACGTGATGCTTGCGCCAGAGTTCGGCGATCCAGTCGCCGAGGTCCTCGAGCTTGCCGCGATAGGCATACGCCTTGTCGTGGCGCCAGTAGAAGCTGTCGCCGCTGTTGAAGTTGACCTTGATGACCTCATGGCCATCCTGCTTGAGCTTTTTCGCCAGCTGCAGGAAGAAGGGCGAGCACACCCCCTGCAGCAACATGAAGACGCGCCGGCGTCCCCCCTCACGGGGGCGCAGCTGGATATCGGGGGCCTGCGATGCTGCCCAGCCATCGCTGATGAGAGGGGCTGAAGGCTGATTCAGCGGAGGCGTCAAGACGGCATCATCAGACAGCTTTGCAAGAGCGCCATCGCCCATGATCCTCTCCAACGCCTGGCCAAGCCTTGCGCTGACAGGCATGTCGGCACCGGTTGGTGGCGTGAGGCTGAGGGTTGGTGTCAGACGTCCATGTTCCATGAGTCAGTGCTTCCCGATGAACAATGCTCGATAGCCGCGATATAGCCGGGTTTTCCAGGGTAATGAAAGTCGCATGGTGCCATTCCTGAGCATGGTTCGTTGGCGTTCAAGTATCGTGACAACTGTTTCGGCATTGCATAAGTCCCCCCGATCGGGATCCACGTAGATCGGATATTCGATCAGCGCACCAGCGACAAGGGCATCCACGCTCAAGGTGCGCGTCCGTCTTGGACAGTCGATCTGGTCATCGGTCAACCCCCAACCGGCATAGAAGGGCAGGCCATGGGTCGTGACGGGCACTCCTCGTATCAGGGCTTCAAAGCCGGCCAACGAGCACAGCGTATGCAGGCGGTCGATCTGTGTGAACAGATCGCTGATATTGCCCTTTGAAAGCTCGAGGTCATAGGTGCCGGGCGTTTGCGACACTTCTCCCACACGGCCTCCTGATACAACGTCAGGATGCGGCTTGTAGATCACGTAAGCTTCAGGATGCAATTCTCGCGCCGCCTCAAGCAAAGCCTGGTTGGTACGAATGCCGGGGCAGGCATGGCGAATGGAGGCGTCTGATTCCACCTGGCCCACCACAAGGACAATCTCCCGATCCTGAGCTAGCTCACGCAAGTCGGGCAACGTGTCGTCCTGAGAGTTGTACTTGCTCAACCCCAGCGAAATGATGCGCTCTCTCAGTCGGCGTGCACGGGCCAGCTCTGTATCACTTGGTTCATGATGCTCCAGCCACTCTTCTAACGTGCTGGCTCGGCTGGCATCGAAATGCATGGCCTTGTCGTCAACCACCAGCGACAGGGGGCGGGTGAGGTCGACACCCAGGCCGACTGAGCGCAGAAAGCCATCTTCCATCATCCAGAGTTCACCGCCTGCCTCCCTCACCTGCGCCTGGCGCTCTGGCGGCGTACGGCCAGCCCAGCTCAATATTCTCTGAGGGGGCGAGCCGGTGTCCTGCGGAGAAAGACGTTGCAGCGCGCGTTCAGGCTTCTTCTCGAAATGCAGCTGAGACCAGGGGCCAAGGAAATAACCGATGAACTTCTGCTTCCAGCCAGAAAACTCGAGCCCCTGCCAGCGCCCGGCCAGTCTGGTAGCCATTCGCTTCTGGTCTGCAAGCAGCTGAATGATCTCTTCGAGCGTCGCGGCCTGCTGGGTATAGGGGTTGGCATAGCGGCTGTATTCGAGATAAGCCGCAGCAAACACCTGCTCAAGTGTGCGTGATTGGCCTCGGCGCGGACATTGCTGGCGATCATCCGTCAGGCCCCACCCGGCATAGAACGGCATGCCGTGACAGGTCACCGGCAGGCCTGCCATCAAGGCCTCGAACCCAAGCTGGCTGGTCACGACATGGACGCCATCGACCTGTTCGAACAGGCTCCAGGGGTTGATGTCGTCGCTCAGCAGCGTGCAGCCAAGCTTGCGTGCCTCCTCCAGCAGGTAGCCGCGCTTCTTGCCGGCGATCACATCCGGATGCACCTTGACCCACACCTCGGTTCCCTCGATGGCACAGGCCTCCCTCAGCATGGCAAGGAAAGTCTCCGGGCTGGCCATGCCGCCCACGACAGACGCATCCTCGGCGGTCTGATCCACGATGAGAAGTCGCTGCATGCAAGGCTTTCGGGCAGGCAGCTTGCGCTCTGGTGCATGGTTGTACTTGCTCAAGCGATGCATGCGCAGGCTTTCGAGAGCCGCGCGCGCGCGCGCCAGCAATGCCTCTGCCTGACGCGTCGGCGCCTCATTGATTAGTTGCTCGAGATCGCTCGGTTGGCGCGCATCGTAATAGATGCCCTGATGATCGACCACCATCGCCATGCCAGGGTAATCGGCGCTTGCCAGGGTCAGAGAACGCAGGAAACCATCCTCCAATGCAACGTAGGGCAATCCATGTTCAAGCGCATATTGGCGCGCACGTTTCGCCGTGGGTTTATGTCCCCAACCGACGACACGCATGATGTTTGTCGAGGATTTCTGGCCCACGAATTCTGGCGCAGTATTTATCCCTTTCGGTGCCCCGAGTTCTGGCAAAGAATCAGCCTCGCTCGCTGATGGATGTTGTTCTTTTCCTACATTTTTTTTGCTCAGTGTGCCTGTCGGGGCACGTCGCCTGGCAGCGAAAGATAAATTCTTGAAGGTGAGCGAGTTGTCATTGTTCTGACACGAAAGGGGTGTAGGCCCCCTTGTCAGTGGCAGCAACTCGGGTATGAAGCAAGCAAGAAGTGGTTGGCGAAAAATACCAGAGGAAAAACAGAGCGATACCCCGGAGGCCGCGTCATTCGTGACATGGGGGGATCCGTGTCGAACGTGAGAGGCGCAGGGTAGAGCACGCATGAGAAGCTCCCATCCTTGGTTGATTGCCGCCTTCAGCATGCAGAGTGTCCGTTTCAGATAAGAAAAGTGACTGCTTACTCGTGATGCTTAGCACGCCTGGTGAGACTGTCGTGTGAGACCGTTGACTCAGAGTCCGCAAATAGGGAAAGTACGCAAAGTGACGAACGAATTCAATCAAGTCTTTGCTCGCGAATTTGGTAGCAGGCAAATGATTAACCTGTGCTTTATTTTGTTTGTCAGCTTTTTCACTGCATGCTTCAGCAGTAATAGTTTTGCTGCTAAAGTGCCACGCTCTGCGATGCATTTTCATTAATGCTTGAGCTTCATGTGAACGTGAAGCGCAGGGCTTGATCAGTAAAAAGCGGCAGGATGCCAAGGGAACGCTAGTAGATGGAAATCGCGCAGCACATGGATGCTTTTGTCACCCTGGTGGTGACGGTAGGAGTGTTGGCAGGGCTTGTCTGGAATCGTTGGCCGGCGGAGTGGCTGATGATGGCCGCTGCCGTGTCGTTGATTCTGCTGGGCGTCATTTCTCCAGCGACCTTCCTGGCCGGCTTCGCCAATCCGGGCATCATGACCATCGGCGCGCTTTTCGTGGTCGCCGCCGGCGTGCAGGAAACCGGGGCGCT
>NZ_LJTD01000020.1:0-15415 GCF_001306765.1 Cobetia sp. UCD-24C
ACCCCCACGGCACCACCCCCTCCTTTGCAGCAAGCGTCACCAATGCCGGGTACCCGAAGACACCGAGCAGTGCCGCGATCAGGAAGATGCCTGCCAGTCCGGCGCAAAGTGCAAACCCCAGCCAGGAGACATGGGGCTTACGTGACAACCCCGGCAACATGGGTGCCAGGCCGATCACCAACAGCGGCAGCGCCGGCAGGATATAGACTCCCCGCTTGCCTGGAGACAACGAGAAGAAGACCACCATCAATGCCGCACCCACCAGGGGCAGCCAGACTCGTAGATCGCGGCGCGAGAAGCGGCGAGCGAGTGCCTTCGGCCACGAGGGTAGCGTCAGCAGCAGCGGCATCCATGCCCAGGGAATCACACTGGTCAGGAAGTAATGCCAAGGCTTCAGATGATGCCAGCTGTCGGTATATCGCTCAGCAGTCTGCTTGAGCAGGATGTTGTCGCGATAGGCGGCAAGCTCCGAATCGCCGGACACGAAGGACATCACCAGCATCGGCCCTACCCAGAGCAGCGGAGCCGCCAGCATCCAGCAGAGTCCGATCAACAGCTCGCGTGATGTCAGCTGCCCTGCGCGACGACCACTGCTGCGCCAAGTCGATGCGTGACGCGCAGCCATCAGCCAGAAAGGCAACATCAGCAACGGCAGGAACCCGACCCCCTTGGTGAGGATGCCAAGCCCCATCGCAAAGCAGCCGAGATAGAAATAGCGCACGCCATCATTGAGCAATGCATGCCGCAACAATCCCCAGCTACCCAGCAGGATGAAAGCCGTGACCAGCATGTCGATCTGAGCCGTACGAGCCTGCAAGATGAACTGCACTGACGCGAGCAACCACAGCCCGGCAATGAAGGCTGTGTGCCGGCCATGCAGGCGGCGAATCAGGTCCACGCTCAGCCCCAGAGTCGCGGCCCCGGCCACCAGCGATGGAAGGGCAAAGCCGATGCGGATATCCCCCACCAAGCCAGTGGACAAGGCACTGAGCCACATGAAGATCGGCGGCTTGTCGGGATAAAGCTCTCCCGCGCGGTGTGGCAACCACCAGTCCCCCGTGATCCACATCTCGAGACCATTGAGCGCGAAGCGTGGCTCATCGGCAGGCCACGGCATACGCATGCCAAGCCCGATGGCAGAGACAGATAGATACAACGCCCCCAGGACCCACCAGGGATGGCGGGAAAGTCTTCGGTACACACCGCCAGCTGGCGTCATTGCCTTCATGCGCCTGTCCCTTGGTGCCGAACGGAATTGGCATGGAGGTGTGCCACTTCAGTCTTGAGTCGGGCGTTTTCTATCTCCAGCGACGCGAGCCTGGCCTTCAGGGAGTCGTCAGTGCCCGATTCGCATTCTTCCGTCTTGCCACAAGCGTGTTCGACGACAGTGGACTCCTGCGGTGCCTGGGACGACGCTTCGCTGCCAGGCGACGTGAGTGACCGGCGATCCCGCTTGATCAAGCTCAGATTACGCAGATAGATGAAAAGCCCTGCCCCCTGACCGGCAATGAATACCGGGTCCTCGCGATGGATGGCATACGCAAGCAGCGTCATGCCACCGGCAAGCGAGAACCACCAGAAGGCACGAGGAACGATGGAACGACGTGCCTTCTCACTGGCCAGCCACTGAATGATGAAACGCGCCGAGAACAGCGCCTGGCCTCCAAAACCGACAGCGACCCACCACGGACTGACATCCATCAGCAGGCACCCCGCGCCACGTCGGCCTGGTCCGGGTTGCTGTCACCTGCTGCTGCATCGTGACCGTTAGCCTGATATCTAGAGGGGGAGTCAAACAGGCTTGTTGGCGCGGATGCAGAGGGCGTCGACACGTGCGTCCCCACCAACGGCAGCGAACCATGCTCGATGGCCTCACTGGCAGCATGGCCAAAGATATTCTCGAGCGGTGACGGTAGACGCGAGCGACGCACAAGCCACATCACTCCGACAATATCGGCAATACCGACCCAGAGCCGATCGAAGAAGCCGTATTTGGATACTCCTGCCACTCGTTCGCGGTGACGGACTGCCAATGACTGCACCTTGCCACCCTGGGCGCGAACCAGCGCCGGAAGAAAACGGTGCATGTGGTCGAAATACGGCAGCCGAAGGAAGACGTCACGACGCATGACCTTGATTCCGCAGCCGGTATCTGGCGTGTCATCGTGCAGCAGCGCTTGTCGGATGGCGTTGGCCAAGCGTGATGACACACGCTTGACGGCATCATCGCGGCGTTGCGTGCGATGACCAGCTACCAGGTCGAGCTTTTCGAGCGTTGCCAGTGACAACATGTCCGGCAAGTCCGCTGGATCATTCTGGCCATCGCCATCCAGGGTCGCCAACCATCGACCGCGCGCCAGCCGGGCAGCCTGCCACAGCGAAGTACTCTGTCCGAAACTGGTGCCGTGGTGATAGGGACGCAATCGTGAATCTTCCTGCGCAGCCTGCTTGAGCCAACTCCAACTGCCATCACTGGAACCATCATCCACCACGATGATCTCGTAGCGCTGCCCCGCAAGCGCCTCATGCACCTCGGCAATAAGGCCCGGCAAGTTGTCACGCTCATCACGAGCCGGTATCAACACCGAAACTCCTCCGCACAAGGGCTCCTCGCCCTGCGCCAAGGGGTGGTCTGGACCAGGCGATGTCATGGTGATCGCGGACTTCATGGAATAACTCCTGAGCAATGACTGGGCGTCGAGCAAGCCGGATAGATGTCAGATCCTGCAGCGATCGGAACCGGCTGGCTGCGCGTTTCTGGCAGAAAGTTTGCCCGCAAACTATTAAGGCAGGCTTAAGTGAAGCGCGGATGACGACCGCCAATGCAAGAAGCCCCCGTCGCGCTGGGCGACGGGGGCTTCAATGCAAAGACATCATTGAGTCGAAGACTCTCTTGATACGGCTATGACAGACGCTTCACTTCCCTTGCCAGTGATCCCGCCCCCACTGCCGACGCTGGTCGGGCGTGAGATACGACCAGGCGACGAAGCGGCTGACCTTCTGCCCCTGGGACATCTCGACCACCCTGACCTCGCTGACACCACTGCGCTTGAGGGCTTTCCTGATACCGGTCAGGCTCGCCGAATGCGCGACCAGCGAGGTGAACCACAGGCACTGCGTGGCGACGTTGCGGCTCTCCTGGATCATGCGGGTGACGAAGGCTTCTTCCCCGCCCGGACACCAGAGCTCGGCCGCCTGACCCGCGAAATTCAGCGCAGGCGCGTTGCGTGCACGCCCCTTGCGTGAGGCATTGCCGCGCTGCCGGCGCGACTTGTCGAGCCCGCGCCATTTGCGCTGCGATTCCCGCGCCATATCGGCTTCACTGGCATGGAACGGCGGATTGCAAAGCACTAGATCAAAACGCTCATCCGCGCCCCAGATTCCAGCGAAGTGGCGCGTGCGATCGGCCTGCAGGCGCACCTCGATCTGGCCCTTGAGGCGCGCATTGGCGGACAGTATCGCGCGAGCCGAGTCGATCGCCTGCGCGCTGATATCACTGCCGACCATCTGCCAGCCAAAGCTGCGATTGCCCAGCAGGGGGTAGATGAGGTTGGCACCGGTGCCGATATCCAGCGCGCGCACGTGCTCACCCGCCGGCAGCTGACCGCCATTGGCTTCACTGATCAGGTCCGCCAGGTAATGCAGATAATCGGCGCGCCCGGGGATGGGGGGACACAGATAGCCGGCGGGAATGTCCCAGTGGGCGATGCCGTAATGGCGACTCAACAGGGCCCGATTGAGCGCCTTGACCGCCACGGGATCGGCGAAGTCGATGGACTCGCTGCCAGCGGGTGTCTTGATCACGAAGGCCGCCAGTGCCGGGCTCGCCTTGACCAGCGCGGCCATGTCATAGCGCCCACGGTGCGGGTTGCGGGGGTGCAGCTGACCCTTGCGAGCCGGCGTCACCTTGATGGAAGGCGCTTTGATAGAAGGCGCCTTGTTGGCAGGCGCTTGGACGGAAGGTGCCTTGGCCGCGCTGGCCTTCTTGCGGGCGGCCGAATCACGACGGCCAGCCGGGGTGGCCTGCTGACGACTGTCAGACGAGTCGTGTCGGGAGGATGCGCCGGACTTGGCGAGGGAAGCACCGCGTGGGCAGCGCGAAGACGAGGACATGACGACATACCGGACAATGACAGGGGACGCCATCTTACCAGAGGGCGCCGATCAACACAGACCGCTGCCGCTCAGGACGCTACCTATCAGGACAGGTCGCTGCCGATCAGCGCCGCGCGCGAGTTGGCACGCTGATCGACACGACGTGTCTGGGCGCGACGTGCCGTGGCGCGCTCGATGCTCAGCGGACAATTGCTGCAATAGCCCAGGCACTCGATGCGATAACGCACGCAGCATACCTTGCGCGGCGTATGCCGTTCGCCATGACGGTCCATCACGTCACTGACCGGCTGATAGAGCGGATTGCGCCGCCCGTCGGCCAGAATTCTGGTCGCCATCAACTGACGTGCCGGCGCCGCCTGCGCGACCCAGCCCTGCTCTTCCAGCATGCCGACGATATAGACGAAGTAATGCGCCGCGTTGCTCCAGAAGACCTTGGGCCCCAGCGCAGTGTGCGGCACCAGGCGCTCGATGACGGCCTCAAGATGCGCCAGGTAGCCCTGAAAGCGCGCCTGAAGGCGCGTCGCCTCATCGGCCGACTCGATCTCCGCCGGGAGGCTTGTGCCCTGCCCCGCCGCATCATCGAGTATCAGCTGCGTGACCACACCATGCTCGCCAAGGCGCAGCGAAAGATGCCGCAGCTCCAGCGGCAGTTGATGGTCCAGCAGCAGGTTGGCCGCCAGCGGCAGCGATACCATCGAGGACAACAGGTACTTGGACCACTGGGAAAGCAGCGCCTGCTCATCGGGGGCGCCGTGGTGAGAGGCGGCGTCTGCCGGGCCGGTCTCGTACTGCATGCCATGCGCGGCGATGCACGCCGCCAGCCACCCGGGGCTGAGCACATCGCGCGCCGGCACGACACGCTGGAGCGACGCCTCATCACCTGCTTGCACCTGAGCGTAGGTAGTGATCAGGTCCCGATAGGCAACCATCGGACCGGCAAAGAGCGGGGAAAGCGCGTCGATCATCGGGAAGCTCGCAGACGTGAAGAAACAGACAGTGCCTCACATACTAACGAAAACTATTAGCATTTGCATATCAAAAAACCATGATGAACCAGCAGGGCTTCCAATGGGGCTTCCAGTGGCCTGCGTCGGGCTCGCCGGCACTCACAGCCTGCCATCTCGACACAGCCGACGACGCACCCAGGCATCGTAGACTCGCGTCAGCGCCGGCTCGATCAGCGGCCGCGTGATCAGCCACCCCAGCCAGGCAAGACCGGGGATGCGCGCAAGCAGCAGGCGATACGCTGGCATGCCCTCACAGATCTGCCCTTGCGCTGTCTCGACATGCAACGACAGCAATGCCTGCTTAAGGCCGATGCCGCGAGCGGCGAGATGCTCGGCGTTATCCGTCGCATCCCACCACTCCACGTTGGCGTCTTGGCGCGACAGCCGCTCGTAGCGGGCGCGTTCACGACGACACACCGGGCAGCGCGCGTCGTAGTAGATCCTGACGAGTGGCAAACCGTCACGTTGAGGTTGCTGGCTGGCGGTACCCGACATGCTGGCCTCCCTCTTGTGATGAATGTGCGCGGTACGCGTTCCTCAATGAGCGTTCAGAGCGACATCAGGTCAGGACGCCGCGCCGATGCGATCGGAATACTCCTTGTCTTCATAGCGATGCAGCGGCGCGTCCTCGGCACAGTCCGGGCTGGTCTGGAAGGTCTTGCGCACATCGAGTACGCCCAGGCTCTGGATGGTGCGGCGCCCCAGCAGCACCGGGTAATTCATGCCGTCACGATCGCGCAGACTGAACTGCTCCTCGTAGCGCTCGCCGCCCATGCACAGCGTCATCAGCACCACCGGGCGCGTATCGCGTCCGCCTGCGCCGGACACCGTCAGGTCGCGATACAAGGGGCGCTCGAAGGTGTTCTCGACCTTGTCACCCTTGGCTTCGTCCTCGACTTCCACATCGAAACGCACCCATTCCTCATCATCACGCTCGAAGGTCTCGATATTCTCGGCATGCATCGAGGAGGTCAGCGCGCCGCTATCCAGCTTGGCCTTCACCATCACACCCCACGGCTCGATGGTCGCCTTTTCCACCCAGCCGAAGACCTTGTCGTCTGCCGCCTGGGCCACGGCTGGCGCGGCGAGCGAGGCAATCAAGCCGACACCGGCGAATTGACGGGCGGCGCGCGCAAGGGATGTAGCAGCGTGTCTCGACATGGTGACTCCTGGAAGAAGTGGCGACATTGCAAGGGCAATGCCCGACATCCTTCACCATGGAGGCTTGCGGCAAGGTTAACAAGGCGTGAGAACACACCCTCGCCTGCCACCCTGTCAGGCGAAAGCAACGGGCGGTTGCGAGCAGGCGATGACAGGCCACCCTTGATATGGCGCGCTGCCCCCACCAGCTATCAAGGAGGGCCGCGTCATCAGCGTATTGCTATCGGCGCACGGCCATCTGCGACATCCACTCGACGGGGGTCACCATGCAAGATCTATTACGTGAGTCACTTTCCCACTGGAGCCTGCTGCTGTGCTGGCTGTTGCTGATGGTACCGGCGCTGATCTGGGTCGTGCATGACCTGACCACGAAGAATGCCCATCTGGCCCCGATGATGAAGTGGGTGTGGGGGCTGACCACACTCTACTCCGGCGTGGTGGGACTGCTGGTCTATCGCTTTGCCGGGCGCCGCCAGATCGCCGCCAACGGTGATGCCCGCAAGGGGCTGAGGAGCGTCGCGCACTGCTATTCGGGCTGCGGACTGGGGGAATTCGTCGGCGTCAGCCTGGCGGTGGGCCTGTTGGCCATGGGCAATATCTCCACCGCGATCATCACCTTCCTCTTCGCTTACCTGTTCGGCTTCCTGCTGACGGTCGGCCCGATGCTGCAGGGCGGCAGTGATGACAAGCCGCAGGTGATTCGTGATGCCTTCAAGAGCGAGACGGCCTCCATCGTGGTGATGGAAGTGGTGGCGATTTCCGTGGACCTCTGGCTTGCGGGCGGTGCCGGCATGCACCAGCCGCTGTTCTGGAACTCGCTGATCATTTCCCTGAGCCTGGGACTGCTCGCCGCCTGGCCCGTCAACGTCTGGCTGGTGAAGCACGGCGTCAAGGGTGGCATGGCGGACCCACGCGAGACGGACCCGCAAGCGCAGCATCACGCACATTGCTGAAGCGGGCGCACTGCTGAGACGCGGGTACTATCGATACGTGCAGAGTCTCGATACGTGCAAAGTGTCGAAACGTGCAGAGTGTCGAGACATGAAAAAGCCCCGTCGGCATGCCGACGGGGCTTTTCTCTGACTGACCTCTCACACTGACATTCTCATCCCAGTCAGCGTGAAGCCGTCAGTCGCATCACGTTCAAGACGCTGACTTAGACGAACTCGCCGTTGTGATAGACCTGCTGCACGTCTTCACAATCATCCAGCAGCTCGAGCATCTTGTTGAGCAGCTCGGCGTCATCGCCGCCCACTTCGGTATGGATCTGCGGAATGAAGCTGATCTCATCGACTTCGAAGTCGAGGTCTTCACCGTAGATGTCGGTCAGCGCACCCTTGGCCTTGAAGTACTCGGTCGTCGGCGCGAGAACCGTGATGATACCTTCGTCGAGCTCGATATCACTGACATCGACGTCGGCTTCCATCAGCGCTTCCAGGACCTTTTCCTCGTCCTCTTCCGCGCCCTTGAAGGCCAGGATGGCGCGGTGGTCGAACATGTGCGACACCGAACCCTGCGCGCCCAGCTTGCCCTTGCCCTTGTTGAAGCAGGTGCGGACTTCGCCGAAGGTGCGGTTGTTGTTGTCGGTCAGACAATCAACGATGACCATGACGTTGCCCGGACCAAAGCCTTCATAGCGCGCCAGAGCGAAGTCTTCGCCGCCGGTGCCCTTGGCCTTGTCGATCGCCTTGTCGATGACGTGAGTCGGCACCTGGTCCTTCTTGGCCTTCTCGATGAGACGACGCAGGCTCAGGTTGCCGTTGGGGTCGAGGCCACCGCTCTTGGCCGAGACGTAAATCTCGCGCCCGTAACGTGAATACACGCGTGCCTTGTTGAGAGAGGTACGCGCCATTGATTCTTTACGGTTCTGGAATGCTCTTCCCATGCAAGTCGACTCTTGTCCGCCTGAATTCAAATGCCCTTGCGACCATGTCGCGGGACCTGAAGCAGCATCGGCCTCCTGGCCAACACCGCAACGCTGTGACGAATAGTAACGCAGACAACGCCGTACGTCGCCATCCCTGCCGGGTCTTGCGCGTTGAGCGCAGCGCACCACGACGGGCAAGGTGACTCATGCATGCCGCTGACCGTCACAGACAGTTGGTCGGCTTGGGCAGCCCGGCGATGCGCGCGCCCACCTTGGGCGGGCTGTCCGGGAACAGCCGCATCAGATGCAGCGAGCGGCCCTTGTCGGGGCCAAACCGCTGGGTCATCGCCTTGCTCAGCGGGCGCATGGCCGGCGAGAGCGAGAAACGCTGATAGAAGTCGCGCAATACCTCGATCACCTCCCAGTGCTCCGGCGTCAGTTCACGCCCCTCCTCGGCGGCCAGCATTTCCGCCAGCGCCGGGCTCCAGTCATCCAGATCGACCAGATAGCCTTCCGAATCCAGTCCGATATCACGCCCATCAAGCGTCAGTGTGCGCACCGCTTCACTACTGGCCATACAGATCCTGATTCACGTCTTGCATGAAAATTGAAAGGGAGAAGCGCCTGGCGCCTCAGAACCAGCTGACGGTCTTGTCGGCGGCCTCGGTCAAGGCGACGAAACCGTCGACGTCAACCACGATGACATTCTCCGCGCAGCGTCCCAGCAGGCCACGGGACTCGAGGTCTTCGCGCAACGCGAACAGCCGTCCCTCAAGCCCGGCAAGGTGCTGCTCGGCGTTGTCGAGGGCGCCATTGACGCCATCCTCGATCAACAGCAGCTGATCTTCCGGCCCCATGGCATTGAGCACATCATCATGGATGCGGCTGGAGAATGGCGAACGATTGAGTAGATGTAGATTCATGCAATTATCCAGGCAAGGGAAGCTGGGACTGCCACTGGCCATCAATGAAGAGATATCAATGACATGGCATCAGGAAACTGATGCGAGCATATCAGTCGCCAGCGTTGGCGGCAGTGACGTGTCAGAAGCTCAGCACGCGCGAGAACGCGGTGGTCAGCGCGACCACCTCGTCGTGCTCGAGCAGCGTGACCGGCAACAGCGTGACATCCTGCGCTGTCAGGCCCCGTGCGCGCAGCGCCGCCGCATCGACGTAGCAGCGCTCGACGTCATACATCTCAAGCGCCGCCAGCAGGTTGTCACTGCCCTTCTGTCCCAGCGGCCCGACCTGCTGCCCTTCCAGCAGTGCCATCACGCCATCGCCGGTGAACAGCAGCCCGACCTCGCGCCCGAAGGCCGCCGCGACCATCGCCGCCTCCAGTCCCTCGCGCAGCCAGCTGCTGCCATGCGGGCCATGGCGCAGCATGACCAGCAGATCACCGGCGGCTATCCCGGCGTCATCGCCTGCTGGGGCTGCCGTCATCACATCGCTCATGGTCTGCTCCTCACTCGATAAATGACATCATCAGTGACGACAAGAAATGACGTCATGCAAAGGTGATCAGGTGGTCATTGTCCAGCGTCGCCTCGACCAGCTGGCCCAGCCCCGTCAGCTCGAACGGCGCCTCGAGGGTATGCCCCTGCTTGCCATGCCGCGCCGCTTCGCGCTCATCGAGCATGCCGCGTCTCAGCCCCGCCGCGACACACACCTGCAGGCGGGTGGCGTGATTCTCGGCAAGCGACAGCCAGCGATCGCGCAGATGCGGCTCGTCCTGGGGCGGCGCCATCATGTTGGCGGCGTTGTAGACGCCGTCGTGATAGAAGAACACCGTGGTCAGCTGATGGCCGCGCGCCAGCAGGGCGTCGGCAAAGCGCAGCGCCGAATGACTGGCCTGCTGGCTGTAGGGGCCGCCGTAGACGGCCAGAGCATAACGCATGCGAACCTCGTGTGACTGCTCATGAATGAGTGCCATTCTAGCGCGTGTCACGCTACCTGACACCCGAACGCAAACGACCCCGCCGAGGCGGGGTCGTTTGCAGGTCTCATGCTCCTTCGCTTGACGATCAATCGTCGGAAGCGAAGCCCAGCAGAGCCAGCAGGCTGACGAACATGTTGTAGATGGAGACGTACAGGCTCACCGTCGCCAGCAGGTAGTTGGTCTGCCCGCCGTGAATGATCTGGCTGGTCTCGAACAGGATCGCCGCGGAGGCGAACAGCACGAAGCCGGCGGAGACAGCCAGTGCCAGGCCGCTGATGTTGAAGATCATCGCTGCCAGCATCGCCAGAATCAGCACGATGGCGCCGGCGAACAGGAAGTTGCCAAGGAACGAGAAGTCCTTGCGCGTCACCAGTGCCACCGCGGACAGGCCGGCGAAGGTGATGCCGGTCATGCCGAGCGCAGTCATCACCAGCTGGCCGCCGTTGGGCAGGCTCAGGTAGGCGTTCAGTACCGGGCCGAGCGTGAAGCCCATGAAGCCGGTGAAGGCGAAGGTCGCGAAGATGCCGGCGGTGGAGTTCGCGGTCTTGTGGACCAGGAACATCAGGCCGTAGGCACCGATCAGCAGCACGAAGATGTTCATGCGGCCGACGCCCATGCTCATCGCCACGCCAGCGGTCAGCGCGGAGAACAGCAGCGTCATTGCCAGCATCATGTAAGTGTTGCGCAGTACCTTGTGAGTACTGAGCGAGCGGCTCGCGGTATCCTGCGAGACCTGCCAGGAGCTGTTAGCCATGGTGTCTATCCTCAGGTTGCTACGATGGATTCATCGATTTGACCCCAGCATGCCCTCAGGGGTTTGCCTAATCAAGAGACAGAACGATGAAAAGCCCTATTGAGGCAACCATCCGGCGCGTGCAAGGCAACGACATCGTCAGTCTCCGCAGCCATTGTGGCATGTGCGACCTTTCAAGCATCTGAACGACAAGGAAATTTACGCTAAGCCCTTGACCCTGACTGAAAAATCCGTAGTATTTCATCCCGTGAGTCGGAGGGATGGCAGAGCGGTTGAATGCACCGGTCTTGAAAACCGGCGTAGGTTAATAGCCTACCCAGGGTTCGAATCCCTGTCCCTCCACCACCTTGATTCCGAAAGCCCCGTCTACCTCAGGTAGGCGGGGCTTTTTCGTGGCCTGACACATGACCTGATTCATGGTCTGGTGCCAGCAGGCCGCTCCGGCGGCCTCACCCCGGCGCCATCCTGCTGCAAGTGATTGTCCACGATGGCTTTTCCGAAGATTTTTCTTCGCCTACCTCTTGCTATTCTCATCAGGTTCGGTAGTATTTCGCTCCGTGAGTCGGAGGGATGGCAGAGCGGTTGAATGCACCGGTCTTGAAAACCGGCGTAGGTTAATAGCCTACCCAGGGTTCGAATCCCTGTCCCTCCACCACCTTGAATTCCGAAAGCCCCGTCTACTTCAGGTAGGCGGGGCTTTTTCATTGTTGCCGCGCAGCGCCCATCGCCGCCACTTCGCTACCCTGCCTGAGCAGCGATGGCCAATGATGCGCCGGGCTGTCAGCGGACTTTCGGCTACAGTGAGCATCACTGCGCCAGACATTCCTTGCCGCAGAATGTGCGCTTGCCCCTCCCCCTCTAGACAAGTCGAGACACCATGCCATTTTCTGCCCTTGGTTTGAGCGATTCCATCGTCAAGGCCGTCACCGAGCAAGGCTACCAGACCCCGACTCCCATCCAGGAGAAGGCGATCCCCGTCGTGCTGGCCGGTGACAACCTGATCGCCGCCGCCCAGACGGGTACCGGCAAGACGGCAAGCTTCGTGCTGCCCATCCTGCAGACCCTGCAGCAGGCGCCCAAGGTACGCGCCAAGCGCGTACATGCCGTCATCCTGACGCCGACGCGGGAGCTGGCGATTCAGGTCGAAGACAACATCCAGCACTACTCCAGGTATCTGGAAATCAGCTCCATGGCGATGTATGGCGGCGTGGAGATCGAACCCCAGCAGCAGCGCCTGATCGAGGGCGTGGACATTCTGGTGGCGACGCCTGGCCGCCTGCTGGACATGCTGACCCGCCGCGCGATCCATCTCGACGAGACACGCACCCTCGTCATCGACGAAGCGGACCGCATGCTCGACATGGGCTTCATCGCCGACATCAACAAGATCGTCGAGAAGCTGCCCAGGGAGCGCCAGAACCTGCTGTTCTCGGCCACGCTCTCGGCCCAGGTGCGCGTGCTCGCCAAGACCGCAGTGACGGACGCCGTCGAGATCATGGTCGCACCGGAGAACGTCACCGCGCCGGATATCAGTCAGTATCTGATCACGGTCGACAAGGAGTTCAAGTCCGCCCTTCTGAGCCACCTGATTCACGAGAAGCAGTGGCAGCAGGCGCTGATCTTCATCGAGACCAAGCGTGGCGCCGCCAAGCTGGTGAGTCAGCTGGAGAAGCGTGACATCGCCGCCGAGTCCTTCCACAGCGGTCGCAGCCAGGCAATGCGCGAGCAGCTGCTGGCCGACTTCAAGGCCGGCACCATCAAGTATCTCGTGGCCACCGGCGTTGCCGCGCGGGGCATCGACATCGATGACCTGCAGCGCGTGGTCAACTATGACCTGCCGGACGCCGCCGAGGATTATGTCCACCGCATCGGGCGTACCGGCCGTGCCGGGGCCAGCGGTGAAGCCATCTCGCTGGTCTCGCGTGATGACTTCCGCAACCTGTGCGCCATCGAGCAGCACCTGGGCTATTTCGTGACGCGCGAAGTCGTGGAAGGCTTTGCGCCCAAGCTCGCGGTGCCGGCCTCGAACAGCGACTACGCCCCCAAGTCCGCAAGCAAGAGCCGTCGTCGCCAGCCCAACCGCCGCTGACTCTTCTCAAGGCAAGCCTGATGACGCCCCTCGCGCAGACTTGATAACGCCCTGAGACAAGCACGCCCCCGGAGACATGAACGTCATTCTCCGGGGGCGTGCTGGGTTGTATACCAAGCTCTGCTCACAGAGCTTTGCGCTCAATTGATGGCGGCGATGCCCGGCCCACCCACGGGGCCCAGCTGGGTGTCACTGACGAAGCCGTTGCCGCCATCCTGCTTGGCGCGAAACAGATTGACGTCGGCCTTGGCGATCAGGCCTTCCAGGTCCTTGTCGCCGGACTGACGCTGGGCGACACCGATCGACAGATTGACATCCAGACTGTTGAGGCCGTCATTGATGACGAACGGCAACGCCGAGGCGCCCTTGCACAGGCGCTCTGCCACCTGATCGACGCGCTCGCCATGCAGCCCCGGGCACAGCAGCACGAACTCCTCGCCGCCATAGCGCCCGACCAGGTCCTCCCCGCGCAGGATGCTGCGCATGCGCCGCACCAGCTCCTTGAGCACCTGATCCCCGGCCTGGCGACCCCAGGTCTCGTTGATCAGCGCCAGATGGTCGACATCCACCATCATCACGCTCAGCGCCCCGTTGTTGATCAACATGCCACGCCCGCTGTCGACCAGCTCGGCGCGACTCAGGGCGCCGGTCAGCGCATCGAAGCGCCCTCCCGTCTCGAAACGCTGCTGCAGGCGCTCCACCGACCAGCCCATCTGCACCAGCACCAGCGTGAAGAAGATGGTCAAGACGCCCAGATTGATGATGCGAAATGCCAGCATCCAGCCGGCGGGCAGCGGATTGGTCGGCCCTTCCAGCATCAGGATGATGTAGGCCAGCAGCGGCATGCTCAGGCAGGCGGCGCACAGAAGAACGCGCCGCATGAACGACATGCGGATCGAGTAGATGCACAGCAAGGCGCCGAAGTAGAAGTAATCGAACCCGGCTTCCGAGCCGAAATAGCGCAACGAGAAGCTGATCTGCGCGCAGGTGCCCAGCGCCATCAGCGTGGCCGCCAGGGCTTCACGGCGAGCACGGTGCAGCTGCAGACAGACCAGATCGACGATCAGCATCGCCAGATTCAGCGCCAGAATGCCCATCTCGCCCAGCCACAACAGCAGGATGGCGTAGAGCAGATGGCAGCTGACCGCCAGCACGTAGACCACGTTGAAGGTGGCATGAAAGGTCTTCTCATCCGCCGTGAGTCCGGGCGGGAATTGCTCGAATCGTCGCAGAAAGCCCGCGAGATGAGGATGTGGGCTGGCCATGTAGTCACCTCCTTGTCGCTGGCCACAATCGGTGGCCAGGCGCTGTCACGGACAAATTGGCCTGACATCAACAGAATACGATATTGATGAGTCCAAACACGACGCCCCCATTACACGCAGTGCAATGGGGGCGTCGTAGTGTGTGAAGCGTAGGCGCAGGTCCTGACACAGATTCAGGCTCAGTGCAGTCGCAGGCCGACCTTGGTGATGCGATTGCCTTCCACCTCGTTCACCACCCAGTGGATGCCATGCCAGTCGACATCGTCGCCGACCACCGGCACCCCGCCGACTCGCCGGGTAATGAATTCGGCGATGGTCAGGTGGTGCTCGCCCTGGGAGAGCGTCAAGCCGTAGACATCGGCGATATCCTGCATGTTGGCATCGCCTTCCAGCGTGAAGGTCCCGAAGAAGGCACGTTGCTCGTGCTGCAGACTCTCGCCATTGAACATGCGATTGAGGCTCGGCACATCACACGAGCGCCCCACCACGCACAGCACATCCTGCTGATGCAGACAGGTGCTGCCCTTGGGGTGGATCAACACCTTGTTGCGGAACAGCGCCCCGACCTTGGCCCCCGACGGGAAGCGCAGCATGCGCAGCGCCACGCCTTCCAGCGCCGTGTTGTCGACGCGAT
The DNA here is from genome assembly GCF_001306765.1 of Cobetia sp. UCD-24C. Lineage (NCBI taxonomy): Bacteria > Pseudomonadati > Pseudomonadota > Gammaproteobacteria > Oceanospirillales > Halomonadaceae > Cobetia > Cobetia sp. UCD-24C. Next base: position 14,833 of record NZ_LJTD01000020.1, read on the forward strand.
AGACCAGCATCTCGTAGTCATTGACCGGCATGATACCGAGCAGGTTGCGGCGACTGGGCTGTGCGCCCGGCGGCACCACCACCCGCAGCTTGCGGGCCATCGGCGCCAGCGACGAGCCCTGCACCAGCAGCGAGATGATGACCACGAAGAAGGCGACATTGAAGTAGAGACCGGCATTCTCGACCCCGGTGATCACCGGGAAGATCGCCAGCACGATCGGCACCGCCCCTCGCAACCCGACCCAGCTGATGAACCACAACTCACGCCAGCGGAAGCGGAAGAACGGCTTGAGACACAGGATGACCGCCAGCGGGCGCACCACCAGAATCAGCGCCACGCTGAGGATGGCGGCCGGCAGCGCGAACTGCAGCATGGTCGAGGGCGAGACCAGAAGGCCCAGCATCAGGAACAGCACGATCTGCGAGAGGTGCGCCAGGCCATCATGCACCGGCAGGATGTGCTCCAGATGCCGGCCGGGGTGATTGCCGATCATCAGACCGCACAGATAGATGGCGAGGAAACCGCTGCCGCCCATCTCGTTGGTGGTGGCGAACAGGCTCAGGCCCAGCGCCAGCGCCAGCAG